>NZ_JAANNO010000010.1:94377-129934 GCF_011250645.1 Motilibacter aurantiacus | reverse complement strand
GAGCTCGATCACGGCGCAGTTCGTCCCGTCGGGCACGGGCTCCGTCGGCTCCACCTCGACCGCGCTGAGCTACACGATCACCGCCGTCCCGAACGCCACGACCACCGCGCTGACGGCGTCGCCGGCCTCCCCGCAGCAGGTCGGGACGGCCGTCACCCTCACCGCCACGGTCACGCCCGCCGCGGCCGCCGGCACGGTGACGTTCCGCCGGGGCAGCGAGACCCTCGGCACCGCCGCCGTCGCCAACGGCGTCGCGATGTTCACGACCTCCGCGCTGCCGGTCGGCACCAGCTCCGTCACCGCCGAGTTCGCGCCCACGGGCGGCAACTACACCGGCTCCACCTCGTCGGCGCTCAGCTACGTCGTCACCGCCGCTCCGGCGGCCACCACGACGACGCTCGTGGCCAGCCCGGCCAGCCCGCAGCAGGTCGGCACGGCCGTCACCCTGACGGCCGAGGTGTCCCCGGCCGCGGCCGGCACCGTCCAGTTCCGGGACGGCTCGACGTCGCTCGGCTCTGCTCCCGTCGCGGGCGGCAAGGCGACGATCAGCACCTCCACGCTGGCCGTCGGCACCCGCACGCTCACGGCGGTCTTCACCCCGTCGAGCGCCGAGTACCTCGGCTCGACGTCGGCGGCCCTCTCGTACACGATCACCGCTGCCCCGGTGGCCACGACGACGGCGCTCACCGCGTCGCCGGCGAGCCCGCAGGTGCAGGGCACCAACGTCACCTTCACGGCGACGGTGTCGCCGGCGGCCGCCGCCGGCTCGGTCACCTTCCGCCGCGGCTCCGACGTCCTCGGGACCGTCGCCGTCTCGAACGGCACCGCGGCGTACTCGACGACGGGCCTGCCGGTCGGGACGAGCTCGGTGACCGCTGAGTTCGTGCCCTCCGGTGCGGCCTACATCGGCTCCACGTCTGCCGCCGTGAGCTTCACCGTCACAGCTGCGCAGGGCGGCGGGATCGCCGTCACGGGCGGCGCGACGATCTCCGTCAGCGCACGCCAGATGTTCAGCGCCGCGGTGGGCGTGGTCGTCAACTCGGCCGCCCCCAGCAACGCGCTGAGCGCGACGATCGAGTGGGGCGACGGCCAGTCGTCGACCGGCATCCTCGCTGGGCCGAACGGCTTCCGTGGCGTCTTCGGCACCCACATGTACGCCTCCGCGGGCACCTACACGGTCACCGTCAAGGTGACCGGCCCGAACGGCACGAGCGGGTCGGTCACCCGCACCGTCGTCGTCAGCTGAGGTCCTGGACGCCCGGGGGGCGGGCGGGCAACCGCCCGCCCCCCGGCACGTCGCGCGCGGAATGCGGACGATGCCGGAGCTACGCCCGCGAAAAGCGCGCAGCGGGTCGGCACCGGCCGGCATGGACATGTGGCGTTCATGCTGACGTCGCCTCCCGGCCCGGTCCTCATTCCACTATTCGCTCGGCTGTTCCGTGGCGGCGCGGGCACTGCCCCGCTGACGAGCCGAGGCCCCGCCGTCTTTTTCACACCCTAGGAAGTGGATCGCGTGTCCATGCGTGTCTCCCGGCCCCTCGCAGCGGCGCTGACAGCGCTCGCGACGGCCTCGACGGCCACCGTGCTGGCCTCCAGCCCCGCGGGGGCGGCCGACGTCGGCACGCTCACCGTGACCCCGGAGTCCGGCGTCCTCACGACCGGCGGCATCACCTTCCGCACCTCCGGTGGATGCCCGGCCGCCGCCACCAACCTGCTCGTCAAGATCTACGGTCACGGGTTCCCCGAGTCCGGGCTCAACTACGTGGCCAACACGGCCCTCACGACCTACGGATCGTCCGGCGGCTCGACCCAGCCGTTCTCGGTGCCGGCGCCCAAGAACCTGCAGGACCAGGGCGCCCTGGCGTCCCCGCCCGTCGAGCAGTGGAAGGGCGACTACGAGTTCGTCCTCTTCTGCCGCACCGCGCTCAACGCGACCAGCCTCGGAGAGTTCCGCGGCGGCACGATCCGGTTCCCCGCCGAGGGCGGAACGTCCTGGGTCGCCGTCCTCCCGGGTGGCGGCTCGCCCTCGCCGAGCCCGTCGCCCACTGCCCCCTCGCCGTCCCCGAGCCCGTCGCCCTCGCCGAGCGCCTCGCCGAGCGCCTCGCCGAGCGCGTCGCCGTCGACCAGCCCGTCGCCCTCACCGAGCGCGTCGCCCTCGACGTCCCCGTCGGGCAGCCCCTCGCCGTCGGCCAGCCCGTCGGCCAGCGCGTCGCCGTCGGCCTCGGCCAGCGCGTCGCCGTCGGCGAGCCCCGGTGCCTCCCCGTCGACGACCCCGAGCCCCTCCCCGACTCCCTCGCCCACCGCGGCGTCGTCGTCCAACGTCAGCATCACCGACGTCAACGGCAACCCGCTGCCGGCCTCGCCGTCGCTCGCGCACGGCGACACCGTCCGCATCCGTGCGACCGGCTTCGGCGCGCAGAGCTCCATCGCGGTCGCGCTCGACCCGGCCGACGTGCTGACGCGGCCGCTGCAGGCCGCTGCCGAGTCGGCCTCGCCCTCCGCGAGCCCGGGGGCCAGCGGTAGCCCGTCGGCCAGCCCGTCCGCGTCGCCGAGCCCGTCCGCGTCGCCCAGCCCCTCGGCGTCGCCCAGCCCCTCGGCGTCGCCCAGCCCTTCGGCGTCGCCGAGCCCCTCGGCGTCCACGTCGGCCTCGGCGAGCCCGGCGCCGTCCTCCACCGCCGCCTGGCTGGACACCGCGACCTCCAACGCCGACGGGGTCGTGACCTACGACTTCACCGTGCCGGACGACCTCGCGGTCGGCCCGCACTCGCTCGTCCTGTCCGACGGCAAGGCCAGCGCGACCGTCGAGTTCGCGGTGCTGGGCCAGGAGGACGTCGCCGCCAGCGACGCCGCCGCCTCGAACACGAGCGACGGCAAGGGGACGCTGGCCGCCACCGGCCTCACCGCGGTCCCGCTCGCGCTCATCGCGCTCGCCTTCCTCGCCGCCGGCACGAACCTGCACGTGGCCGCGCGGCGCCGCCGGGCGCTGCCGCAGGCTGCCGCGGGGACCCTGGCCGAGGACGGTCCGCACCAGCCGTGAGCCAGACCACCACGTTGCGTCCCTCCCCCGAGCTGGGGGAGGGGCGCGGCCTCCCGGGCGGCGAGGCGCCGCAGCGACCGTCCGCGCCGCGCGCCGGGCTGCTCGGCCGCTTCCGCCGCGCCGGAGCGGCCACCGGTGGCTCCGCGCCCCAGCGGCCCGGCCTGACCTTCGCGGGGACGGCGCTCTCGCTCCTCGCCACGCTGGCGCTGGGCTTCGCCGGCAACCTCCTGCTCGTCAGCCATCTGCAGCACGTGCGGGCCCAGAACCAGCAGTACGCGGAGTTCCGCAGCCAGCTGGCCCTGGGCACCGCTCCGGTGGGCCCGTTCGACCTGGAGGGCCGCGCCGTGCCGCTCGGCGCTCCCGTGGCGATCCTCGACATCCCCCGTATCGGCATGGAGCACGAGGTCGTCGGGTGGGGGACCACGTCCGAGGTGCTGGAGAAGGGCCCCGGGCTGCTGCGCTCGACGGTCCTGCCGGGGCAGAACTCCATCTCGGTCATCTACGGGCGGAAGTCCACGTACGGCGGCCCGTTCGAGGACATCGACCAGCTCGAGCGTGGCGACATCATCCGGGTGACCACGGCCCAGGGCGGCCAGGCGCACACGTACGAGGTCATCGGCAGCCCGCGCCGCGAGGGCAGCCCGATGGAGGCGCGCGCACCGGGCCAGGGCCGGATCACGCTCGTCACCGCGGACGGCCCCTGGTACGCGCCCGAGGGCGTCGTCTACGTCGACGCCGACCTCACGTCCGCGCCGCAGGTCGCGCCCGCCCGGCCCCCGTTCACGTCCGCGACGCTGCCGGAGAACGAGCGCGCCATGGTGGGCGACGACAGCGTCTGGATCCGCATCCTGCTGTGGGGCGAGCTGCTGCTCCCCGCGTCGCTGGCCTTCGTCTGGGCCCGTGCCCGGTGGGGCAAGTGGCAGGCCTGGCTGGTCGGGGTGCCCGTGCTCGGCGCGCTCGGGCTCACCGTCGCGGGGCTGGTCGCCCGTCTGCTGCCGAACCTCATCTGAGCTCAGCCGATCCGAGGAAGACAACCATGAGTACGATCGAATCGCCCTTCTTCACGGAGGACGTCCCGGCGCCCGCGGCAGGGCTCGCCACCCTCGAGGGGCGCTCGGTCTCGGCCTGGTTCGCCGACCACAAGGTGCTCGACCGGGTCAGCCTGACCATGCCGGCCGGCCAGGTGACCGCGCTGATCGGCCCGTCCGGGTGCGGCAAGTCCACCTTCCTGCGGATCCTCAACCGGATGCACGAGCTGGTGCCGTCGGCGTCGCTGGCGGGGGAGGTGCTGCTCGACGGCGAGGACGTCTACGCCGTCGGCAAGCGGCTGACCGACGCCCGGCGCCAGATCGGGATGGTCTTCCAGAAGCCGAACCCCTTCCCGGCGATGAGCATCTACGACAACGTGGTCGCCGGCCTCAAGCTGACGGGCCGGCGGGCCGACCGCGCCGAGAAGGACGGCCTCGTCGAGAGCTGCCTGCAGAAGGCAGGCCTCTGGAAGGAGGTCAAGGACCGGCTCCGGCAGCCGGGCGGTGGCCTCTCCGGCGGCCAGCAGCAGCGTCTGTGCATCGCCCGATCCCTCGCGATCACCCCCCGCGTGCTGCTCATGGACGAGCCCTGCTCGGCGCTCGACCCCACGAGCACCCGGCGCATCGAGGAGACCATCGGGGAGCTCAAGTCCGAGGTCACGATCGTCATCGTCACGCACAACATGCAGCAGGCGGCCCGCGTCTCCGACGTCTGCGCGTTCTTCCTCGCCGAGCAGGGCAAGCCCGGGCACATCGTGGAGGCCGGCGCGACGCGCGACATCTTCGAGTCGCCGGTCGACCCGCGGACGGCCGACTACGTGAACGGCCGATTCGGCTGACGGGCGCAGCTCGATGACCCGCAACGTCCGCCGCGCGCTGGCGGCCTGCGCCACGGTGGCGGTCCTCGCGGCGGGGTCGCCGACGCCCGCGTCCGCCCAGGCGCAGGGGAGCCTGACGGTGGACCCCGTCGAAGGCGGCCTGGAGACCTTCCTGACCTTCCGCACGTCGGGTGGCTGCCCCGCCGCGGCGACGGGCCTCGTCGTCACCATCGACGGCACGGGGTTCGGCAAGGGCGGGGAGAACTACGTGGCGAGCTCGCCGCTGTCGATCTACGGCACGGCCGGCGGCAGCGCCGCGTCGTTCACCGTGCCCGCCCCGCGCAACCTCCGCGACCAGGGGGCGATGTCGCAGCCGCCCGTCGTCCACTACTCGGGGACGTACGCCCTCGTGCTGCACTGCCGCAAGCGGCTCGGGACCGCGGACCTCGCGACGTTCCGGGGCGAGATCCGCTTCGGCCGCAGCGGGAAGACCTGGCGGCTCGTGGGCGCGCCGCCGGCCGCGAGCCGGCCGACGGCTTCCCCGGCCGCCCCGCTCGCCGGTGACGCCCTGCCGCCGGTCGCCGGGGCGGCCGAGCCGAGCACCGGCCCCTCGGCGGCGGCGGCGTCGCCCGGCGGCGACGGCGGCTCGTCCCGCCTTCCGCTCGGGCTCTGGCTGGGCCTCGGCGCGGTGGGGGCGCTGCTGCTCCTCGGGCTGTGGGTGCCGCCGTTGGCCCGCCGCAGGAGCGCGACGACGGGGTGACGGGGTGACACCCCAGGGGGTCGAGGTCAGCTACCGCTGGCCGCGTCGCGAGCTGCCTGCTCGCCCTCGCAGCGTCGACGCCGGCGCCGAGCGACGCGTTCCTCGTCCTGCCCTCGATGTCCGGGCTGTCCGGGCTGCTCGTCGCCTCGGCGGTGCTGCGCGTGCTCCCGTCCGGGCGTCCGGCCCACCCCGTGCCTGCGCAGAGCTGACCCGGCGCACACCGCGCCGCTTCACCGCCTCGCAACCCGATGGCCGCCCGCACGCCGCGTGCTGCACACCCGGGGTCCGCGCGCCTTCGACAGCGTGAGGGCTTTGCCACCTCACCCAGCTGAAGGGATCGCGCATGCAGCACCGTCGCGTGCTCGCTGTCGCGGTTGCGACCGCAGCGGCCGCCACGAGCGTCCTGCCCGCCACCGCGTACGCCAAGACCTCCGCTCCGAAGAGCACGACGGCCGCCGCTGCGGCCGACGCGAGCGGCTTCGACCTGCAGGCCCACCGCGGCGGGATGGGGCTGCGGCCGGAGGGGACCCTCGCCGCCTTCGGCAACGCGCTGCAGCTCGGCGTCTCCACGCTCGAGCTCGACATCCAGATCACCCAGGACCAGAAGGCCGTCGTCACGCACGACCGCCGGGTCGGCGCGCAGCCCTGCCGTGACACCGGGCCGGCCTTCCCGGGCGACCCGGAGTACCCGTACGTCGGCAAGTACATCAAGGACCTGACGCTCGACCAGGTGAAGACCCTGGAGTGCAGCTACCGCACCAACGAGCCGTACGTCAGCACCCAGGAGCGCGTGCCGGGTGCGCGGATGCCCGAGCTGCGTGACGTCTTCGCGCTCGTCGAGCGCTACGGGGCGGACGACGTGATGCTGAACGTCGAGACCAAGGTCGAGGCCGGCGCGCCGCACGAGACCGCCCCGCGTGAGCAGTTCGTGCAGATCGCGGTCCGTGAGATCCTCGCCGCCGACATGCTCGGCCAGGTCACGATCCAGAGCTTCGACTGGGGCACGCTGAAGCGGATCGGGGAGGTGGAGCCGCGCCTGCCGCTCGTCGCGCTCACGAACTACGACTTCCTGCAGACCGGGCGCCCCGGCGCCTCCCCGTGGCTCGGCGGGATCGACATCGACGACTTCGGCGGCGACCCCATCGCCGCGATCGCGTCCTTCGACGCCGACGCGTTCTCGCCCGTGCACGGCTTCCCGCAGAACGGAACGGTCACCGACGCGGGCTACCGGCCGTACGTGACCAAGGCCATGGTCGACTCCGCGCACGCCGCGGGCATCGAGGTCGTGCCGTGGACGGTCAACGACAAGCCCACGATGCGCAAGCTCCTCGACGACGGCATCGACGGCCTCATCACCGACTACCCCGACCGGCTGCGCGAGGTCCTGCAGGAGCGAGGGGTCGCCCGTCCGGAGCAGTACGCCTCCCCGTTCGACGTCCAGGCGCACCGCGGCGGCCGCGCACGCCTGCCGGAGAACACACTCGCGGCATTCGCGAACGCGCTCTCCTACGAGGACATCTCGACCCTCGAGTTCGACACGGGCGTCACGCAGGACCGGGTGCCCGTCGTCATCCACGACCGCACCATCAACGGCTCGCACTGCATCGACACCGAACCGGTGACGCCCGACGACCCGGAGTTCCCGTACGTCGGCAAGGCCGTCCACGACCTGACGCTCGCGCAGATCAGGACGATCGACTGCGGCAGCAGGACGCTGACGGCCGAGCTCCCGCAGCAGCAGGCCGTCCCGGGGGCGGGGATCCCCACCCTCGAGGAGGTCCTCGACCTCGTCAACGAGAGCGGCCGTGAGGACGTCCGGCTCAACATCGAGACCAAGCTGAGCCCGACGGCCGACGACACCATCCGCCACAAGACCTTCACCCACGAGGTCGTGCGCGAGATCAAGCGGGCGAAGCTGATCAAACGCACCACGCTTCAGTCGTTCGACTGGCGGACCATCCAGTACGCGAAGCAGATCCGCCCTGACCTGGAGACGGTCGCGCTCGTGTGGCAGTACGGCCCCGCCGAGTGCGCGACGGTCGCCGACGAGTGCTCGCTGCAGGCGGCGTACGGCGACCCGGCCGTGAAGAGCCCGTGGACCGGGACGCTGGACTGGTGGACGACGAAGGACCTCGGTGCCCTCGTCCGCGCCTCCGGAGCGTCGACCGTGTCGGCGAACTGGCAGGTCCACGACCCGGCGCAGGGGACGGTGGCGTCGAGCGACTGGTACCTCCGGCAGAGCCCGGCGTACTTCCACGGGCCGGACGTCGCCGGCCTGCACGCGGTCGGCCTCAAGGTCGTGCCCTACACGATCAACGACAAGCCGACCATGCAGCGGGTGATCGACCTGGGCGTCGACGGCATCATCTCCGACGACCCCTGGGCGCTGATCGAGGTCGCGAAGCTCAACGGGCTGCGCTGACCCTCAGTGGCTGAGGGACAGCGCAGGGTCGGCGGGTGCTTCGCGAAGGCGTCACCCGCCGGCCCTGCGCCGGTCATCGACGGGCAACCCGACGAGGCTTGCCTGGCGGCGCACATCCCCGACTCCACAAGGGAGACGTCATGCGCCGCCGCATCGACACCCTGGCCGGACGCGCCCTCGGCGCCGTCCTCGCCACCGCCGCGCTGTCCGGCGCCGCGATCGCCGTCACGACCGCTCCCGCCACCGCGTCCGAGGGCCGCGAGGGGCGCATGCACCTCCAGCGCGGCCAGGCCGGCACCATCGACCTCGACGTGCGCCGCCCCGGCGAGGCCATCCTCACCGCCACCGTCTCCGCCGGCAACGCCGACTGGTCGGTCGAGGGGCGCGAGAGCGCCGTCGTCGCCGCGTACGTCGACGGCCGGCACGTCACCGACATCGTGGTGCCCTCGAACATCCCAACGCTCCGGACCTTCGCACTCGGGCGCCTGGACAAGGGCGACCACGAGCTGCGCCTGGTCTTCGACGAGCGCTCGCCGGCCGGCGTCCCGTCCGTGCAGATGAGCCGGCTGCGGGTCGACGTGTCGCGGGAGAACGCGCCCGAGCACGACGTGCTCAAGCACGCGCCGATCCTCATCGGCCGCGCGCTTCCGGCGCTCGGCAGCACCTGGCAGAACGCCACCACCGACACCCCGCTCATCGCCTGGCACGAGTCGCGCCCCGCGACCACTGCGGGCCACACGGTCGTGGAGTACTCCGTCGTGTGGAGCAACGAGGACGGCGGCACGAACTCGCCGGCCCTCATGGCCCGCTGGGGGCGTACCACCGACATCGAGTGGTTCTACCGGGTCGAGCTCGACGAGGACGGCGACCGCGTCCCCGGCACCGGCGTCTACCAGTCCGCCGGGCACGGCACGGTCGAGTTCACCGGGCAGTTCGAGGGTGACCACCCGCTGATCCAGGTCTGCACGTCGAACAACAACATGTGCCACGAGATCACGACGCCTGCGGACGAGCGGATGCGCTTCCAGCTCGACACCCGGCAGACGCGCCCGGCCGACAGGTCGCGCGAGCACCTGATGGACACCAACCCCTGGACCTACCAGGTGATGGCGAAGGAGATGGTGCGTGAAGGGCAGATCGAGGCCCCCTCGGACCCCGCGACGCCGGCCGTCGGCGACCAGCGCTCCTACCTCTGGGTCGAGACCACCCAGGTGACGGGTGCCGCCCAGGGCGCCGGCTCGCTGCCCGGCCTCGCGATCGGGGTCAAGCTGCGCGGTGACGCCACGGTCTACCGCTCGGACCACTCGGTGCTCGGCTGGACGATCGCCCGCGACGTGCCGGCCGCCACGACCGTCGAGCTCCCGGTCGGCACGACCGCCGACGACGTCGAGGCGCTGCTGGCCATCCGCACCCGCAGCGGCAGCGGCGACAACGGGGCGACGCTGACCGTGAAGCGGATCGGCCGCGCGTTCTTCCTCACCTCCGACTACCTGCCGGGCCCGTCGTTCCTGTCGTTCGACTCCGGCGCCCGGCTGACGGCCGCTGCGCCGCAGGCCACCATCTGGTCGCGATAACCGTTGGTGCGAGGTGCTCACCCGTCACTACCGTCGGCGGGTGAGCACCCGCGACTTCCGCATCAAGATCCGAGGCTCGTTCGAGGCACTGACGGCCGAGCAGCGCGCCGCGCTGCTGGCCCAGGCGGGCCGGCACGACGTCCTGTCGGCACGCTTCACGCCCGAGGGGCACATGTCCTACGACGTCGCCGCCCGGCCGTTCTTCACCTTCCGCTTCGCAGCCGCGGGCGAGGCCGAGGAGGACGTTCTCGAGGCGGCCGAGCGGGCGGAGGCGGCCTGCCGTGCCTGGCTCGACGAGCGCGGCCTCGCGTACACCCTGAACGACACCGTCGCCGAGGACCTGTCGCAGGCGCCGCTGGCCAAGCGACAGCGGCAGGCTCAGCGCAGCGGCTGAGCCTGCACCTGCAGTTCGGTGTAGTCGGCTTCGGTGAAGGCCGCGTCCGGGGCCGTCGGTGGCTCGACGCGCTCGCGGTGGCGCCCCTCGACCGCGCGGCCCCAGTACGTCGCGATCACGATCAGGGCCGCTCCACAGGCGCTGAGGGCGGTCAGCGACTCGTCCCCGAGGCCGACGCCGGCGGCCACGGCCCACACCGGCTCGGTGCCCATGAGCAGGCTGGCGCGGCTCGCGGAGGTGCGGCGGATCGCCCACGTCTGGGCCAGGAACGCGAACACGCTGCAGGCCAGGGCGAGGTAGGCCAGGCGAGCCCAGTCCGGCCCGGAAAGCTGCGGGACCGTGTCGGGCAGCCGCGGCCCCGCCGCGAGCGCGAACACGCCCGTGCCGACGACGGCCTGCACCGTGGTGATCTGCAGGGACCGGTACGCCCGCCCCGCGGTCAGCCGCCCGATGAGCGTGACGTGCGTGGCGCGTACGCCCGCGGCGGCGAGCACGAGGAGGTCCCCGCCGCCCGGGGCCGCCAGCCCGTCGGCCGACACCAGGAGCCCGACGCCGACGACGGCGAGGGTCGCGGCGACGAAGAACCGGGCGGGCAGCCAGTCGCGTGACCAGACGCTCTCCAGGAGCGGGGTGCACACGACGGTCAGGCTGATGAGCAGCCCGGCGTTGGTGGCCGACGTGTGCGCGACCCCTGCCGTCTCCAGGGCCAGGATCGCCGCCTGCGTGCAGCCGAGGAGCGCGCCGACGCGGGTCTCGGCGCGGCTGGGGGCCGACCGCGAGGCGGCGCAGCAGGCGAGCAGCGAGCCCGCGGTCAGCAGGTAGCGCAGCGCGAGCACCACCGAGACGGCCGCCACCGCGGTCAGGTCCTTGGCGACCAGGTAGCTCGTGCCCCAGACCACCGCGACCCCGAGCAGGACGGCGTCGACGGCGTAGGTGGTGCGAAGCCTGGTCACGGGCCGAGGCTGCCGGGGGAGACCGTGAAGAGCAAGCGGCAGCTGGTTCAGCGTCCCTGTAGTTTCGCTTCATGGACCCGCGCCAGCTCGCCGTCCTCCGCGAGCTCGGCGACCGCGGGAGCGTGACCGCGGTCGCCGCCGCGCTGCACATCTCCCCGTCCGCCGTCTCCCAGCAGTTGGCCGCCCTCCAGCGCGGCGCCGCCGTGCCCCTCACGGAGCGGCGGGGCCGGGTGCTGGTCCTCACCGATGCCGGGCGGGCGGTGGCCGATGCGGCCGCGGACGTGGCGGAGGCGCTCGCCCGGGCGGAGGCCGCTGTGGAGGACTACCTGGCCGACCCGGAGGCGACGGTGGCGGTCGCGGCGTTCTCCAGTGCGGCGGCCACGCTCTTCCCCCGCCTGGTCGCGGCCCTCGCCGACGCGGGCGGGCCCCGGGTCGCCTGTGCCGACGAGGACGTGGCCCAGGCCGACTTCCCGGCGCTGTGCGCGGACTACGACGTCGTGATCGCCCACCGGCCGGAGCACGGCCCGGGCTGGCCGCGCACCGTGCGCTCCTTCGGCCTGCTGCGCGAGCCGATCGACGTCGCCCTGCCCGTGGGGCATCGGCTGGCGGCCCGGGAAGCGCTCACCGCGGCCGACGTCGCCGGCGAGCCGTGGATCGCCGTGCACGAGGGCTTCCCGCTGCTCGGCGCGTTCGAGGCGGTGGTGACGGCCGCCGGCCGTCCCATCCGCCCCGTGCACCGGATCAACGAGTTCTCGGTGTCCGTCGCGCTCGTCGCCGCGGGGGGCGGGGTCGCCCTCGTCCCGCGCTACACCGGCCCGCAGCACCCGGGGGTCGTGCTGCGCCCGATCGAGGGCGCCGCGGTCACCCGCCGCATCGAGGCGCTGGCACGCCCCGAGCGGCTGCCGCGGGCGGCGGTCGCCTCCGTGCTGCGCACGCTGGCGCGGGTGGCCGGCGAGCTCTCGGCCGGTGACCGGGACGGCGTCCGCGCCGTGGAGCGCTGAGGGCGCCCTGACCCCCCTGGCGCTCCACGGTCTGCCGCCCGCGCCCGCAGGTCAGAGGTCGCGCGCGTAGCAGACGGAGATCTCGGACCCGACGTACGCGCCGAACGGCTCGATCCGCTGGTAGCCCTCACGCTCGTAGAAGCGGATCGCATCCGGCTGTGCCGTCCCGGTCTCCAGCAGCAGGCGGCCCACGCCCGCGGCCCGGGCACGGTTCTCGAGGGCGCGCAGGACCGCGACGGCCACACCCGTGCCACGGGCTGCGGGCTCGACGTACATCCGCTTGATCTCGGCCGACCCCGGGCCGAGGAACCGCAGCCCGCCGCAGCCCAGAGCGGTGCCCGCCTCGTCGCGCGCGACGAGGAACACGCTCACCGACTCCGCGGTCGGCGGCTCTCCGGGCTCGTGGTCGTCGCACCCGTAGCGCGCGTCGAGCTCGGCGCGCTGTGCGGCGCGCAGCCGCTCGCCGTCAGATGCGTCCCAGGGCTCGGGCGAGACGGTCAGGGGATCGGGCATGCAGGCCTCCGTGTCTCGTAACGAACGTTACGGTAACACTCGCTACGCTTCGGCTCGGCGAAAGGACGGCGACGTGCCCAGACGGCGGGAGATCGAGGGCCAGCGTGCCCGGCTGTCGGCCGCCGTGTGGGCCGTCCTGGCCGAGCAGGGGCCGCAGGGGCTCTCGCTGCGAGCGGTCGCCGAGCGCGCCGCCTGCACGACGGGACTGGTGCTGCACACCTTCCGCGACAAGCGGGCGCTGCTCGCGCACGCCCGCGAGGTCCTGCACGAGCGGACGGCCCAGAGCGCGGACGCGGCGGAGACGGGCACGCCGGCCGAGGCGCTGCACGCCGTCCTGCTGCAGGCCGCCTCGCTCACCCCGCAGGCCCGCGAGGAGGCGCGGGTCTGGCTCGGCTTCCTGGCCGCCGCCCTCGGCGACACGGAGCTGGCCGAGCTGCACGTGCGCGGCAACCGGGCGTTCGTCGAGCGGGTCACTCGGTTGGTCGGGGCCGTACGGCCCGAGCTCGACGCCGCCCACGTGCGGGCGCACGCCCTGGCCCTGGTGGCGCTCGTCGAGGGGCTGAACTCGTTGGCGACCGTCGACGAGGAGACGTACGCGCCGGACGCCCAGCGCGCGGCGGTCGACGTGGCGCTGGCCGGGCTGCTCGCGCCGGGCTGACCAACGCGAACGGCCGGCCGCGCAGGGTGCGCGACCGGCCGTCCGAGGGGCTGCTGCTACTCGCCGATCTTGGCGTCGGCGGCCTGCTGGCCCTTCTCGATCTGGTCGGTGCCCTTGCCGCCGGTCTTGGCCTCGGCCGTGTCCGCCGCCTTCTCCAGGCCCGCGTCGCTGGCCTTCTCGGTCATGTCGCCGATGCCCATGGAGCCTCCTCGAGTGCGCTGTGGGTTGCCGCCTCAGTCGTGCCCAGCAACCGGGCCGTCGAACACATCTTGCCCGGGTCTGTCCGACTTGAGGCGCGTGAGGCTACTCGCGCGCCGTACCCGGCGCGTCACGTCGCTCGAGCGCCGCACCACCAGCTCGGGAACGAACACGACGTGCTCGTGGCGGTGCTCCGGGCCGCGGTCGACCTCGTCGAGCAGCAGCCGCACGGCGGCCCGGCCGAGCTCGACGCTCGGCTGGCGGAGAAAGGTCAGGGGGACGGCGGCGCCGGCGGCGTACCCGATGTCGTCGTAGCCCACGATCGCGACGTCCTCGGGGGGCCGGAGGCCGTGCTCGGTCATGGCCTGCAGCACCCCGAGCGCGAGCAGGTCGTTGCCGCACAGCACCCCGGTCGACCGTCGCCGAGGCGGCAGCGCTGCGATCTCGTCGCCCGCCTGCCGTCCGGCGGCCAGGGCCGGGGCCTCGGCCGCCACCGCCAGCAGGCCGGCGCCGGCGAACTCCGGGCGCTCGACCACGCGGGTCGCGCCCCGGTGCCGGTCGCCGAACTGCAGCCCGACGAACGCCAGGCGCCGGTGCCCGCGCTCGAGCAGGTGGCGTGCGGCCAGCGCGCCGCCGGCCTCGTCGTCGGTGCGGACCGAGCAGAGGCCGGGATCGTCGATCTGGCGCGCGAGCACCACCACGGGGACGCCGCGGGAGGCCAGCCCGTGCAGCCACGGGTCGGCGACGTCCAGCGGGGTGACGATCACCCCGGAGGCCCGGGCCGCCTCGAACCGCTCCAGGTGCCGGTGCTCCCGGTCGCGGTCGCTGAAGCTGCTGCAGAGCGCCACCGTCACGTCGCGCTCGCTCGCGGCGTGGTCTGCCCCCTGCGCGACGTCGGTGAAGAACGGGTTGGCCCAGTCGGTCACGACCAGCGCGAGGGCGCGGCTCCGGCCCGTGCGCAGTGCCCGGGCCGACTCGTTGCCCAGGTAGCCGAGCTCCTCGATGGCCGCGTGCACGCGCTGCTGGAGAGCCGCGCTGACGACCTGCGGCCGGTTCAAGGTGTTGCTGACGGCGGCCACCGAGACGCCCGCGCAGAGCCACGTCCTTGAGGCGTACCGCCACGTCGAGTCCGCTCTGCCCGGCTCAGCGGGCGTACATCACGTCCACGTCGAACCGGGTGAACCCGAGCGACTCGTACAACCGCAGCGCCGCCGTGTTGTCGGCGTCGACGTAGAGCATCGCCTCGTCCAGCCCGCGGTCGCGCAGGTGGGCCAGGGCCTGCACCGCGAGCACCCGGGCCAGGCCGCCGCCGCGCGCCGTCGGGCAGACGCCGAGGACGTAGAGCTCGCCGATCGGGTCGTGGCCGTGCAGCTTGCGGGGCAGCTCCTGCTCCCCCTCCTCGCCCGCCTCGCGGACGACGGTGAGGCGCGGCTTCTCCTCGCCGCCGTGCACCTTCGTCCAGCCGAAGCCCACGAGCTCGCCCGCGCGCTCGGCCAGGAAGAAGCCCTCCGGGTCGAACCACGGCTCGTGCAGCCGGACGTGCAGGTCGTCCAGCGTCCACGCGCCCTGCTCCGGGTGCTGGGCGAAGGCCGCGGCGTTGAGCTCCACCCAGGAGGCGTCGTCCTCGCCCGGGCGGAAGGTGCGCAGGCGCACGCCCTCGGGCACCGCCGGCGAGGGCAACGTGGCGGCGAGCGGCCGGCGCATCTGCAGCAGCTCGCGGGCCTGGGCCAGCCCCGCCCCCCGCGCCAGCGCCGCTGCCCCCGGCAGCCCGCCGTGCGCCCACACCCGGACCGAGCCGTCGGGCGTCTCGGCGAGCACCGCGTCGAGCAGCGCCCGGCCGTAGCCGCGCCGTCTCCGTCCCGGGTGCACCACGAGCTCGGCGCTGGGGCCGGCCACCGCGTCGGTCACGTCCAGATGGGCGTACGCCGCCAGCGCGTCGCCGTCCCAGGCGAGCAGGCTGCGGGCGGGCCGGTCCCCGCCGTAGCGCAGGTGCAGCTCCACGTGCTCGGAGAGCGGGCGCACGCCGTCGGCCTCGGTCGCCGCCTCCACCAGCCAGGTCACCGCGTCGACCTCGGGCTTGCCCAGGCGGCCGGCGATCTCGATGCGCAACGCGTCCGACATCCCTGCAGGCTAACCGGGCGCCCCGCCCCGGCCGCGGTGACATCGTCACCGGAAGTTCACCCCAACTGTCGGCCCTTGTGCCTAGCCTGCCTGCCGACGGACGCTTCCGTCCGATGCCGTCGACCCTCGGGAGACACCCGCATGACCAAGCCCAGTGAGCGGTGCAAGCGGCTGCTGGCCGTCGCCGCCGCCGGTGGCGCCCTGGCCGCAGCCGTGACCGCGGCCGTTCCGGCCTCCGCCGCGTCCGCGCCCATCCAGCGGATCCAGCTGCTGGCCTTCAACGACTTCCACGGCAACCTCGAGCCGCCGTCGGGCTCCGGCGGGCGGATCCAGACGGGCACCAGCTCGACCGGCGCTGCGGTCAACGTGGACGCCGGGGGCGCCGCCTACCTCTCCACGCACCTGAAGGCGCTGCGCGCCGGGGAGCGCGACTCCTTCACGGTCTCGTCGGGCGACCTCATCGGCGCGTCCCCGCTGCTGTCGGCCGCCTTCCACGACGAGCCGACCATCGAGGCGCACAACCTGATGGACGTCGACCTCGGTGTCGTCGGCAACCACGAGTTCGACGAGGGCGTCGCCGAGCTGCTGCGCATCCAGAAGGGCGGATGCATCCGCGACGGCGAGGGCGCGAACAACCAGAACAGCTGCCCCGCGAAGGACCTCGGCGGCAAGCGCTTCCGCGGGGCGGACTTCCCCTACCTCGCCGCGAACGTGGAGTACACCGCGACCGGCAGGACGATCCTCTCCGCGACCCACGTGGAGAAGTTCCACCAGGGCGCGAAGGTCGGCTTCATCGGCGTCGTCACCAAGACCACCCCGTCGATCGTGACGGCCAGCGGCGTCGCCGGCCTGACGTTCACCGACGAGGCGGACACGATCAACCGGTACGCCGCGCAGCTGCAGGCGCAGGGCGTGCAGGCGATCGTCGCCGTGATCCACGAGGGCGGCAGCCAGGCCGGGCTCTACAACGCCTGCTCCAACCTCAACGGCGCCGTCCTGGACCTCAACAACCGCATCTCGCCGTCGGTCGACGTGCTGCTCAACGCCCACACCCACGCCGGCTACAACTGCAAGCTGAACGACCCGGCGGGCAACCCGCGCGTGGTCGTCCAGGGGGCGTCGGCCGGCCGGCTCATCTCCGAGGTCGACCTCGCCTTCGACCGCCGCACGGGGGACATCAACCGGGCGCAGACCACCGCGACGAACCACGTGGTGACCCGCACGGTCCCGGCGGACCCTGCCATCACCGGCCTCATCGCCCGCTACCAGGGCTACCTCGGCCCGATCGCGAGCCGCGAGCTGGGCTCGATCTCCGCCGACCTGGTCCGTGCGACGAGCCCGGCCGGCGAGGCCCCGCTGAGCAACGTCCTCGCCGACGCCGCCAAGGCCGACGCCTCCGTGCAGGGCAACGGCCCGGTGGAGATCGGCTTCATCAACCCCGGCGGCGTCCGCGCCGACCTGCCGTTCGCCCCTGACGGCGTCGTGCAGTACGGCGAGGCCTTCAGCGTGCAGCCGTTCAGCAACTACAACGTCTCCAAGACGCTCAAGGGCTCCGACCTCAAGGCGGTCCTCGAGCAGCAGTTCGACAACCCGGGCGCCGGCCAGAACCGCATCCTCGGCGTCTCCGGGCTCACCTACAGCTGGAGCGACTCCGCGCCCAAGGGCTCGAAGGTCTCCAACGTGCTGGTCAACGGCCAGCCGCTCGACCTGAGCCGCAGCTACCGGGTCGCCGGCAACAACTTCCTGCTCGAGGGCGGCGACAACTTCACCGCCTTCGCGCAGGGCACGGCGCCGCTCTACGGCGGCCTCGACATCGAGGCCTTCGCGTCGTACCTCGAGGCGAACTCGCCGCTGGCGCCGCCGGCGCTGGACCGCATCACGCGCCTGCCGTGACGCCCGGCCTCCGCTGACGCACACATGACGAGGGTGGCCCGCCGTTCGGCGGGCCACCCTCTTGGCGTCTGCCGGAGAACGAGTCCCCTGCGGCTGGCAACAAGGGCGGGACGGGCGGCGTCGTTGGGGGAGTGAAGACCTGGAGGGCGGCGGCGTGACGTTCGACGAGTACGTCGCGGCCCGCGCGCTCGCGCTGACCCGGTTCGCCTACGTCCTGACCGGCGACGCTTACCTGGCCGAGGACCTGGTGCAGAGCGCGCTGCTCAAGGCGTTCCGTCACTGGGGCAGGGTGGCCCGCGCCGACAGCCCGGACGCCTACGTGCGCCGCATCGTGGTCAACACCCACCTGTCCTGGCGGCGGCGGCTCCGGTTGCCCGAATGGCCGGTCGCGGCCCCGCCCGACACGGCGACCGGTGGGCTGCTCGACGACCCGGCCGACCTCGTGGGAGAGCGCGACGTCCTGCACCGCGCCCTCGCCGACCTGCCACCACGGCAGCGCACCGTGCTGGTGCTGCGCCATTACGCGGGCTACGACGACGCGGCCATCGCGAGCACTCTCGGCTGCACCGAGGCCGCTGTCCGCGGCTACGCCAGCAAGGGCGCCGCGCGCGTCCGCGCCGTCCTGCCCACGTCGTACCAGGAGGCACCCGATGCCCGCGCCTGAGCACCTCGACGACCTGCTGGAGCGCGCGTTCGAGGCGGAGGCCGACCGCGTCGTACGCCCCGCCGCCGCAGCCGGGCAGATCCGGGCCCGCGCCCGGCGCCGGTCCCTCGGCTCGGTGGCCACGGCGAGCGCCGCCGTCCTGGGCGTGGCGACCGTGGCGGCGGTCGCGGGCGCCGGCGGCGAGGAGGCGGCGACGCCGGGGACGGGCGCGTCCTCGGTGGCCACGCCGATGACGAGCCAGCTCGGCATCCCCACGACCCCGGACCCCCTGAACTACGACCCGCCCGACATGCGGGTCCCCGCCGGACGGATCACCCAGCTCGCGGGCGGGACGGTGGCGTACATGAGCACGGCCGGGCTGCTCTGCATCCAGTTCGAGGCCACGAGCTTCGGGTGCGGCGCTCCCGGGCACCGGCCACCCTCCGGCTACACCAGGGACGGCGGCCCACGGGTGATCGTCGGCCAGGTGCCGGCGCGTGCGGCACGCGTCGTGGTGTCCACGGCCGATGGCAGGAAGCGGGACGCGGCGATCTTCCGGGTCGACGGGCTGGCGGAGTGGCGGGTCTGGGCCCTCGCGGTGCCCGTGCCCGAGATGCAGGGTGACCCGTCGTCGTCCCGGTCGGCGGTGCAGCAGGCCGAGGAGGCCCTGCGCCAGTCCCGCGGCACGAGCGTCGTCGCGTACGACACCCGCGGCAGGAGAATCTGAGAGCCGGGCCGACGAGTTCATGCGGAGTTCGCCTGCTTCTCACGGCGGACGGCATCGGCTGCCCTAGCCTCCGGCGGGGCCACCGGCCCCCCACGTCCGCAGCTCCCAGGAGACCCCTGAATGACGCCCATCCTCGGACGCGTGCGCCCGCGCGCGGCCCTGCTCGCCGCGGCCGCCGGCGCCGTCCTGGCCGCGACGGCGATGACCGCCGTCCCCGCCGACGCCGTCTCGGTCACGTCCCAGCCTCTGCAGCACATCCAGCTGCTCGCCGTGAACGACTTCCACGGCAACCTCGAGCCGCCCACCGGGTCCGGTGGCACCGTCAACCCGGGCGGGGGCCAGCCGGCCGTGCCGGCGGGCGGTGCGGCGTACCTCTCGACGCACCTGAAGCAGCTGCGCGCCGGCAAGAAGGACAGCTTCACGATCGGCACCGGCGACATGATCGGCGCGTCGCCGCTGCTGTCGGCGGCGTTCCACGACGAGCCGACCATCGAGGCGATGAACCTGATGGGCGTCGAGCTCTCGGCCGTGGGCAACCACGAGTTCGACGAGGGCTACGCCGAGCTGCTCCGCATGCAGAAGGGCGGCTGCATCCGCGACGAGGCCGGCGCGGACAACCAGAACAGCTGCGCCGCCAAGGACCTCGGCGGAAAGCGCTTCCGCGGCGCCGACTTCGACTACCTGGCTGGGAACGTCGAGTTCACCGCCGACGGCAGCCCGCTCATGGCCGCGACGCACGTGGAGAAGTTCCACAACGGCGCCAAGGTGGGCTTCATCGGCGTCGTCACGTCCTCGACCCCGTCGATCGTCACGGCATCGGGCATCCGCGGCTTGTCCTTCAAGGACGAGGCCCAGGTCATCAACAAGCACGCCGCCCAGCTGCAGGCCAGGGGCGTCGAGGCGATCGTCGTCCTCATGCACGAGGGCGGCAGCGGCGGCAGCGCCTACAACGGCTGCTCCTCGCTCGGTGGCGCGGCCCGCGGCATCAACGCGAACGTCACCTCCGCCGTCGACGTGATCGTGACCGGCCACAGCCACTCGGCCTTCAACTGCAAGGCCCCCGACCCGGCCGGCAACCCCCGGCTGGTCACCCAGGCCGGCAACTACGGCCGCCTGGTCACCGACATCGACCTCGTCATCGACCGCCGGACCGGCGATGTCGACCGGCAGGCCACCAAGGCCGAGAACGTCATCGTCACCCGCACCGTGACTCCGGACGCGCAGATCAGCGATCTGATGAACCGGTACCGCACGTACCTCGGCCCGATCGCCACGCGGACGATCGGCTACATCGGCTCGGACATCACCCGCAGCACCAACTCCGCGGGCGAGTCGGCCCTGGGTGACCTGCTCGCCGACTCGGTCCGCGCCGACCCGTCCATCGCCGGCGGTGGCCCGATCGACATCGCCTTCATGAACCCGGGCGGCATCCGGGCCGACCTGCCCAAGGGCGACGGTGCGGTGACGTACGAAGAGGCCTTCGCCGTTCAGCCGTTCAGCAACTACAACGTCTCGAAGACCTACACGGGCGCTCAGGTCAAGCAGATCCTCGAGGCAGGCCGGCTGCCGGTGTCGGGCCTGACCTACACCTTCACCGCCTCGGCCCCGGCCGGGAACCGCGTCTCGAACGTCCTCGTCGGCGGCCGGCCGCTCGAGCTGGGCAAGAAGTACCGTGTCGGCGCCAACAACTTCCTCATCGAGGGCGGCGACGGCTACGCCACCTTCGCCGAGGGCACCGACCCGCTCTACGGCGGCGTCGACATCGACGGCTTCGCGCGCTTCCTCTCGGCCAACTCGTCGGCGACCGCGCCGTACGTCGTGCCGGGGCTGAACCGGATCACCCGCCTGCCGTAGCCGGCCACCGGTCGCTCCGTCGCGCCTCCTACCCGATGTGCCGGGTGGGAGGCGCGACCGCGTGGTCGGTCGCGTGCACCGACCGGCCGAGGCCGGGCCCGTGCCCGGGACTGCGCGCCGGGCACGAGCGAGCCCACCCGACGCCGACCGGCCTGACGCGCGAGGGGCCCCTCAGGCCGTGGGCGCGGCGATGCGCTCGTCCGCGCCCTTGTCCGGCGCCACGAAGCGGTAGCCCACGTTGCGGACCGTGCCGATCAGGGCCTCGTGGTCGGCGCCGAGCTTGGCGCGCAGCCGCCGGACGTGCACGTCGACCGTGCGGGTGCCGCCGAAGTAGTCGTAGCCCCACACCTCCTGCAGCAGCTGGGCGCGGGTGAAGACCCGGCCCGGGTGCTGGGCGAGGAACTTCAGCAGCTCGAACTCCTTGAACGTGAGGTCGAGGACGCGGCCGCGCACCTTCGCCACGTAGGTCGCCTCGTCGATGGAGAGGTCGCCGTTGCGGATCTCGCTGGGGGAGTCCGGGTCCGAGGACGCCGCGATCGCCAGCCGTCCGGTGGCGAGCCGCAGCCGGGCCTCGACCTCGGCCGGGCCGGCGGTGTCGAGCACGACGTCGTCCACGCCCCACTCGGCGGTCACCGCGGCCAGCCCGCCCTCGGTGACGACGAGGATGAGCGGGCAGCTCAGCCCGGTCGTACGCAGCAGCCGGCAGGTGGCGCGGGCGTGGGGCAGGTCGCGGCGGCCGTCGAGGAGCAGGACGTCGCTGGGCGGCGCGTCGAGCAGGGCGGACGCCTCGGCCGGGCCCACGCGCACCGAGTGCAGGAGGAGCCCCAGGGCGGGAAGCACCTCGGCCGACGGCTGCAGTGCGTTGGTCAGCAGGAGGACGCTCGCCATGTCCCACCTCCAGCGGGCGGGATGCCGTGGCACCCCGAGCCCCTCGGTCCGGTCCGGCCCCACGGCACTGTGGGCTGGGAGCATGCGGCTCCCGCGTTTCTGGACCGAAGGATAGGGGGTGCTTGTGTCATCCGCGTGTCATCGCCCCTTTACTTTCGATCAGCTCAGGGCGGGTTTGCCCCGGTCCGGCGCACCGCGGCGCTCGGCCACCGACGGAAGGGAGGGCTTGTGCCCCAGGTGACGGTGCGCTACTGGGCGGCCGCGAAGGCAGCCGCCGGCCGCGCCGAGGACGTCGTGGACGCGGCGACGGTCGCGGACGCGCTCGCGCAGGTGGCGCGGACGCACGGGGAGCGGCTGCGGGCCGTGCTGGGGGCCGCGAGCCTCCTGGTCGACGGCGAGCGCGTGGCGCGGGAGGCGGCCGCGGGGCGCTCGCTCGGTGAGGGCGCGGTCGTGGAGGTGCTGCCGCCGTTCGCGGGCGGGTGAGCGGGCTGCGACGCCGGCTGGTGGTGCCGCAGGGATGCGGTCGGTGACGCGGACGGGTGATCGACACGTTCCGGCGGGGTCTCAGCTCGCGGACGTCCCGTCCCGGATCTTGACGTCCCCCTAGGATGCCCTCCATGGCAGGACTGCTGATCCGCCGGCGCGCTGTCGACCTCTGTCGGGTCGCGGCGAGCCTCTGTCGCCGCGCCTGATCCCGTGCGCCCCCCGGGAAGCCGGTGCCGCATCGGCCCCTTCCCGCGCCCGCGCCGCACGGGGCGCTCCGCAGAGTTCCACCGAGCCCCCGCCCCCGTCGGGCCGCAGCCGCATCGAAGGCCCGTCCCGGGGACGTCTGCAACCCTGAGCGAACACTAGAAGGAAGAGGGAATCCATGAGCCGCGAGACCGCGCTCGTCGACGCCGACTGGGTCGAGGCCCATCTGGACGACCCCAAGGTCGTGCTGGTCGAGGTCGACGAGGACACCGCCGCCTACGACCGCAACCACATCAAGGGCGCCATCCGCATCGACTGGCGCAAGGACCTGCAGGACCCGGTCCGCCGCGACTTCGTCAACAAGGAGGGCTTCGAGGCCCTGCTGTCGAAGAAGGGCATCGCCAACGACGACACGGTCGTCCTCTACGGCGGCAACAACAACTGGTTCGCGGCCTACGCCTACTGGTACTTCAAGCTCTACGGCCACCGCGACGTCCGGCTCATGGACGGCGGCCGCAAGAAGTGGGAGCTCGACGCCCGCGAGCTGGTGAGCGACGTGGTCGAGCGCCCCGCCACCAGCTACACCGCGCAGGAGCCGGACAACTCGATCCGCGCCTTCCGCGACGAGGTCGTCGCCGCCATCGGCAACCTCAACCTGGTCGACGTGCGCAGCCCCGACGAGTTCAGCGGCAAGCTCTTCGCCCCGGCGCACCTGCCGCAGGAGTCCGCGATGGTCGCGGGGCACGTCCCGACCGCGAAGAACATCCCGTGGTCGAAGACCGCCAACGACGACGGCACGTTCAAGGACGAGGCCGAGCTCGCCGAGCTGTACGTCCAGGCCGGGGTCGACCTCGCCAGCAAGGACACGATCGCGTACTGCCGCATCGGCGAGCGCTCGGCGCACACGTGGTTCGTGCTGCACGAGCTGCTCGGCCAGCCGAACGTCAAGAACTACGACGGGTCGTGGACCGAGTACGGCTCGCTGGTCGGCGTTCCGGTCGAGACCGGATCGGGCAGCTGACGACCATGTGCGGAGCACCTCCTCAGGACCTCGACCTCTCCGGGGTCGACCTCTCCCGTCAGGCCGTCGTCGCGGGCGTCGTCTCGCGCGACGACGCGCCGCTCGCGGGCGCCTACGTCCGGCTGCTCGACGCGTCCGGCGAGTTCGTCGCCGAGGTCCCGACCTCGGCCACCGGGCAGTACCGCTTCTTCGCCGCGTCGGGGGAGTGGACCGTACGCGTCCTCGCTCCGGGCGCCCAGCCGACGGACCGCGCGGTGCGGGCCACGGTCGGCGAGGTCACCCGGGTGGACGTCGCCGTCGCCTGACCGCGTCCGAGCAGGTGCCCTGCTGACGGCTGGATCGTCAGCAGGGCACCTTCTCGCGTCCGGCAGCTAATAGACGAGCGCCTGCGCGCCGTCGGCCAGGGCCTCCTCCACGAACACCGCCGCCCCGGCGATGCGTACGCCCGCGAGCACGTCGGCGCCGGTCATCCCGCGCCGCGCCGCGCACTGGGAGCAGAGGGTCACGGTGCCGGCGGCGAGCACCGCGTCGAGCAGGTCCGGGAGCGGGGCGGCGTGCGGCAGCGTGAACTCCGCCGCGCGGCCCGGCAGGGCGAACCAGGCCGACTCGCCGGTGAGCCAGAGCGACACGGGCACGCCCGCGGCGGCCGCGGTGGCGGCCACCGTGAAGGCCTGCGAGCAGCGCTCGGGGGCGTCGGCGCCGGCGGTGACCTTGACGACGAGAGTGCGGGACGTCTCGGGCATGCCCGCACAGTAGACTCGCGCCCGTGCTGGAGGTTTTCTATACGGGCCTGCTGGCCCTTGCCGCGCTGCTGATCACGTGGTTCGCGTTCTACGCGGTCTACAAGCTGTTCAAGTCCCAGGCCTAGCGGGGGCCGGCGGCGCATGGAGCTGACCCCCGACCTGCCGTCCGAGCTCGTCCCGGTCGCCTGGCTGCTCGGCGTCTGGCAGGGCGCCGGGGTCATCGGCTACCCCACGATGCAGGAGGCCCGGTTCGGGCAGCAGGTCGTCTTCGACCACGTCGGGGGCCCCTACCTGACCTACGAGAGCCGGCTCTGGCAGCTGCGCGAGGACGGCGAGCGCGGGGACGTCATCACCGTGGAGACCGGCTACTGGCGCCCGCAGCCGGAGAGCCTCATCGAGGCGCTCATCGTCCAGCCGACGGGCGTGGTCGAGGTCTACGTCGGCGAGATCCACCCCGCGCGCCTGGAGCTGCGCACCGACGTGGTGGCCCGCACCGTCTCCGCGGAGGAGCACACCGCCGGGCACCGGCTCTACGGGCTGGTCGAAGGAGACCTGCTGTGGGCGTACGACAAGGCAGCGCTCGGCCAGCCGCTGTCCCCCCACGCGTCGGCGCGGCTGAAGAAGGTCGGCGCGACGGAGGCGATCGGGCGGGCGGGAAAGGCCGCCGGATGACCGACTGGCAGGCGACGCTGCGGGAGCGGGGCTACCGGCTCACTCCGCAGCGCCAGCTGGTCCTCGAGGCCGTGGCCACGCTCGGGCACGCCACGCCCGAGGACGTCCTCACGGAGGTGCAGCGCACCGCCAGCGGGGTCAACGTCTCCACCGTCTACCGCACCCTCGAGCTGCTCGAGGAGCTCGGCCTGGTCACGCACACCCACCTCGGGCACGGCGCGCCGACCTACCACCCGGCCAACGAGTCCGACCACCTGCACCTGGTCTGCCGCGACTGCGGGCGGGTCACCGAGGCCGACACCTCCGTGGCCGACGACCTGGTCAAGCGCATCGCCCGCGAGCAGGGCTTCGCGGTCGACGTGAGCCACTTCGCGATCTTCGGCCGCTGCCGCGACTGCGCCGCCGCCGACCCGGCGGAATGACCCCGCCGCCCCGCGCGGTTGCCCCGGACATGTCGGTCGAGACGTCGGTCCTGCTGAGCACCCCCGGAGCGGTCGCGGCCGAGCCGCCGGACGAGCGCATCGCGTGGCACTACGGCGACCCGCTCGCCGAGCAGCGCCGGCTGGAGCAGGGCATCGGGCTGGTCGACCTGTCCGACCGCGGCGTCGTGCGCGTCACCGGCGCCGCCCGGCTGGGCTGGCTGCACGACCTGACCAGCCAGTTCCTGCGCGACCTGCCGGTCGGCACGCCCACCGAGCTGCTGGTGCTGGACCCCAACGGGCGCGTCGAGACCCACGCGAACGTCGTCGACGACGGCACCTCGACCTGGATGACCGTGGAGCCCGGCGCCGCCGGGGCCCTCGCGGGCTACCTGCTGCGGATGCGGTTCTGGACCGAGGTCGAGGTCGAGGACGTCACCGCCGCCTGGGCGGCGGCCTGGGAGCCGGTGGCGACGCCGCACGAGCGGCTGCTGACGACCTGGCTGCCGCACCCGGCGCTTCCGCTGCGCGGGCGCGAGGTGCTCGTGCCGCGCGCGGAGCTCGCGGCGTACGCGCAGGGCGCCGGCCCGCTGGCAGGGCGCTGGGCGTACGACGCGCTGCGGGTCGCCGCCGGCGTGCCGCGCCCCGGGGTGGACACCGACGAGCGCACCATCCCGCACGAGGCCGGGTGGCTGACGACCGCCGTCCACCTGGACAAGGGCTGCTACCGCGGCCAGGAGACGGTCGCGCGCGTGCACAACCTGGGCCGGCCGCCGCGGCGGCTCGTGCTGCTGCACCTGGACGGCTCCGCCGAGACGCTGCCGGCCGGCGGCGCGCAGGTCGAGGCCGACGGGCGCCCCGTGGGCACGGTCGGCACGGTCGTGCAGCACCACGAGCTCGGGCCCGTCGCGCTCGCGCTGGTCAAGCGGTCCGTCCCGCTGGACGCCCGGCTCCTGGTCGCCGGCGTGGCGGCCGCGCAGGAGGAGCCGGCGCTGCTCGCCGCCGCGCCCGAGCCGCCCGGTGCCGGGCGCGCCGCCCGCACGGCGCTTCGATCGGGGGGTTGAGCCCGGACCTGCTCCACCCCCGGCACGCCGCCTGTAGCCTGACGGGCTACAGGCCCGGCTCCCACGTGCCGGTCCCTGCGTCGACGGAGGTTCCCGGACTTGCTCGAGACCGAGCCCGTCGTGGCCCCGGGGGGCGGGTCGTCCGCCACGTCCGGCGAGGCGACGTCCTTCGTGTCGGGCCGGCCGAGCTGGCTGCGGCGGCTGGGCACCACGCTGGTGGCGGCCGACCTGGTCGTGGTCGCGGCCGCACTGGCCATCGCGGTCGCCGTCGGCTTCGACGCCGGGTCCGACGCACCGCCACCGAGCGGTGACGACCTCGTCTCCCAGCGCTGGCTCGCCGTGCTGCTCGGCGTCGCCTGGATGTCCAGCCTCTCCCTGCACCTCTCGCGCGACCGACGGGTCGTGGGCACCGGCCCCGACGAGTACAAGCGCGTGGTCACCGCCAGCGTGCGCCTGTTCGGGCTGGTCGCGATCGTCGCCTACCTGGGGTCGGCCGCGTACGCCCGGCCGCTGGTCGCCGTCGCGTTCCCGCTCGGCACCGCGGGCCTGCTGCTCGAGCGGTGGGTCGCGCGCAAGTGGCTGCACTCGCGCCGCCGGCGCGGGGGGTGGGCGCACCGCGTCCTCGTGGTGGGCAGCCCGGACAACGTCCGCCACCTGGCGGCCGAGCTGACCCGGGAGAAGTACGCCGGGTTCGAGGTCGTCGGCGTCTGCCTGCCCGGCGGCGCGGACGAGCCGGCCGCCGTGACCACCGCGGAGGCGGCCGGGCTCCCCGTCGTGGGCTCGCTCAACACCGTCGTCGAGGCCGTGCGCGCGACCGGCGCCGACACGGTGGCGGTCGTGCCGTCGGTCGGGCTCACCCCGACCGCGCTGCGCCGGCTCGGCTGGACGCTCGAGGGCACCGGCACCGACCTGGTCGTCGCGCCGGCGCTGACCGACGTTGCCGGCCCGCGGGTCCACGTACGCCCCGTCGCGGGCCTGCCGCTCCTGCACGTCGAGCCCCCGCAGTACGAGGGGCCGATGCGCGTGGCCAAGGGCGTCTTCGACCGGGTCGTCGGCAGCGTCCTCGTGGTGCTGCTGTCGCCGGTCCTCGTCGCCATCGCGCTCGCCGTCAAGCTCACCAGCAAGGGGCCGGTCTTCTTCCGTCAGCAGCGCGTGGGCCGCGACGGAAAGGCGTTCACCGTCTTCAAATTCCGCTCCATGGTCGTCAACGCCGAGCAGATGCTCGCCGCCCTGGCCGAGCAGAACGAGCACGACGGCGTGCTGTTCAAGATGCGCGCCGACCCGCGCATCACCCCGGTCGGCCGGTTCATCCGGCGCTACTCCCTCGATGAGCTGCCCCAGCTGTTCAACGTGCTGCGCGGCGAGATGAGCCTGGTCGGGCCGCGCCCCCCGCTCCCGTCGGAGGTGGAGCGCTACGCGTTCGACGTCCGCCGCCGGCTCCTCGTCAAGCCGGGCATGACCGGGCTCTGGCAGGTCAGCGGCCGGTCCGACCTGTCCTGGGAGGACACGGTCCGGCTCGACCTGTACTACGTCGAGAACTGGTCGATGACCGCGGACATGCTCATCCTGTGGAAGACGCTCGCGGCCGTGATGAAGGGGTCCGGGGCGTACTGACGCCGGCGGTCCTCCGGCCGGGTGCCGCGACGCCTGCGGCCCGTGTTCCCGTAGGCCCTTGGGTTCGTGGAGCGCTGACCGCGCCCGGGCCCGGCCCGCGCTCCACCGGTGCCGTTGCCGTCGCCTATGAATGCGGCATCGTGCCGGAACCTGCCTGCGACGATGCGGCATCGCGCCCATAGGTTCGCGTGAATGCGGCATTGCGCCAACGCGAGGGGCCGGGCGGCGGCGCGGGGCGGGGCGCTCGGGGGGCGGGCAGCTCCAGCAGCACGGTCACCGGGCCGTCGTTGACCAGCGCGACCTGCATGTCCGCGCCGAACACGCCGGTCTCCACGTGCGCGCCGCGCGAACGCAGCTCGGCGACGTACGCCTCGACGAGGGGCTCGGCCACCGGGCCGGGGGCGGCCGGGGACCAGCTGGGCCGGCGGCCCCTGCGGGTATCGGCGTACAGCGTGAACTGGCTGATCACGAGCAGCGGGGCGGCGAGGTCGGCGGCGCTGCGCTCGTCGCGCAGGACGCGCAGCTCGTACGTCTTGGCGGCCAGCGCGCGAGCGGTCGGCTCGTCGTCCCCGACCGCGACCCCGAGCAGGACGACCAGCCCCGGGCCGGGCAGCCGCCCCACGACCTCGCCGTCGACGGTGACGCTCCCCGACAGGGCACGCTGCAGCAGGGCACGCATCGGGACATCCTTGCCCACTGTCGGTCGTCCCGAGGTGGCAGGATGTGTGCAGGACGACTGTGCGTGGTCGAAGACCACCAGCGCGACGACGGGAGAGGCCATGACGCAGCCGATGGAGGGCGGTCGGCGCCGCATCGACCGCGTGCTCGCGCCCGGATACCTCGACCACCTGGCCGAGCGCCCGCTCGACGAGGTCCGCGTGCTGCGCCGCGACGCCGAGCAGGAGGAGTCCGACCTGTCGTACGTCCGCCGCCTCCTCCAGGGCCGGCTGGACATCCTGCGCGCGGAGGTCTCGCGCCGGGCCGGCGGCGGCCAGGAGGAGTCCGAGGCCGACTTCGTGACCCGGCTGGCCCGCACGCTGACCGACTCCGGCCCGCGCAGCGACCAGAGCCACGCCCGGGTGCCGCACATCGACCCTTCCCGGGTGGGCGAGCACCGGCGCCGGGTGGAGCAGATCGTGGCGGACGTCGGCTTCTCCGACCTCGACGCGCTCTCCGACGACGAGCTCAGCGGCGCGATCTCGCGGCTGGGCGCCTTCGAGGACGAGGTCTCCCAGTCCCGGCGCAAGGTGCAGGAGGTCGTCGACGCCTGCACGGCCGAGATCGGCCGCCGCTACAAGGACGGTGCCGCGTCCGTCGAGGACCTGCTCACCGGCCGCTGACCCGCTGCTCCCGCTCGTGCCGCCGCCCGCGGGGGACGACCTGGCCCTGCGCCCGGGGCTCGTGGTCCCCGCCGCCGAGCTGTCCTGGCGCTTCTCGCGCTCGTCCGGCCCGGGCGGGCAGTCGGTCAACACCACGGACAGCCGGGTGGAGCTGACGTACGACCTCGCGGCCAGCGCCGCCCTTCCGGCGCCGCTGAAGGCGCGGGCGCTGCAGCGGCTCGAGGGCAGGCTGGTCGACGGCGCGGTGGTCGTCGTGGCGAGCGAGCAGCGCTCCCAGCTGCGCAACCGCGAGGCCGCGCGCGCCCGGCTGCGCGACCTGCTGCTCGAGGCGACAGCCCCGCCGCCACGCCCGCGCCGGGCGACCCGTCCGACCCGGGGCTCGGTCGAGCGCCGGCTCAAGGCGAAGAAGGCCCGCTCGGACGTGAAGCGGATGCGGCGCGGCGAGGACTAGCCGGAGGCCGCGTCGGCCCCGAGCAGCGGGGCCGCGTCACGCGGCCGCGCCACCGCCAGCGACGGCCGGCCACCGCTGCGCACGCCGAGCGACTCCCGTCCGGTCGCCGGCGCGCCCGGCGCCGAGCGAACCACCAGCCGCGTCGGCAGCACGACGGTGCGCGGCGGGCTGTCGTCCCCGTCGAGCCGCGCGAGGGCGGCCCGGGCGGCCAGCCGCCCCATCTCCTCCGGGTCGTGGGCGACGACCGTCACCCCGAGCACGTCGGCCAGGTCGAAGTCGTCGAAGCCCACGATCTCGGGGCGGTCGGGCAGGCCGGCGACGGCGCGCAGCGCGCCGGTGGTGCAGCGGTTGTTCGTGGTGAACAGGGCCGTCGGCGGCTCGGGCAGCGAGAGCAGGTCGCTCGCGCCCCGGGCGGCCGCGTCGAGGTCGTGGCAGTCGGCCCGGACGTACGTCTCCCAGCCCTGCACGCCGGCGGCCTGCATCGCGTCGGCGTGGCCGGCCACCCGTGCGCGGTGGGTGGACAGCCGGGAGAAGTCCCCGACCAGCCCGATGCGCTCGTGGCCGGCCTCGAGCAGGTGCTCGACCGCGGCCCGCGCGCCGGCCCGGTCGTCGAGCACGAAGGTGTCTGCGTCGATGTGCCCGGCGGGGCGGTCGAGGAAGACGACCGGCAGCCCGTGCGCGCGCTCGCCCTCGAGGTAGCGGTGGTCCTCGGAGGAGGGGACGACGAGCAGCGCGGCGACCCGGCGCTCGAGCAGCCCCGCGACGGCGACGCGCTCGCGCTCTGGGTCGTCGTCCGTGCTCGAGGTGATGAGCTGGAGCCCGCGGGCGTCCATCTCGCGCTCGACGCCGCGCGCGATCCGCGAGTAGTAGGGGTTGCCCACGTCGCCGATGACGAGTCCGGCGGTGGTGGACGTCGCACCGGAGCGCAGCTCGCGGGCGAGCGCGTTGAGCCGGAAGCCGAGCTCGTCCGCGGCCCGGCGGACGCGCTCGCCCGTGGCCTCGGCGACGTGCGGCTCACGATTCAACGCCCGGGACGCGGTCTTGAGGCTGACGCCGGCCCGGTCGGCCACTTCCTGCAGGGTGGGGCGGTGCGGGCGTGCGCCGCCCGCGCGGTTCCCGGGAGTGGTCATGGGCGGGCTCCTTCCGTCCGGAGGCCGAGTGTAGGGGGACGGTCACGTCGGATGCCCCGCCTGCGCGTGGCGCCCGGCGTCAATGCCGAACTGTGCCCTTCGCCCTCAATCGTCGGACCTGCCCGCGGGCCGCGCCCGCACGTGCATCCGCTCGCCCTGCGGGCCGAACAGGGACAGCGCCTCCGTCGTCCCCGGCCCGGTGTTGCCCAGCCAGTGCGGCAGCCGGGTGTCGAACTCGGCCACCTCGCCCTCGTGCAGCTCGACGTCCCGATCGCCGAGCAGCAGGCGCAGCCGCCCGGACAGGACGTACACCCACTCGTAGCCCTCGTGGGTCTTGAGCTCCTGGCCGACGGGCAGCGGCTCCGGCGGGAAGACGACCTTGTACGCCTGCAGCCCCCCGGGTCGCCGGGTGAGCGGCAGGAAGGTCCGGTTGTGCCGGCTGAAGGGCTTGAGCCGGACCCGCGGGTCGCCGGTCGGCGGCGCGTCGACGAGCTCGTCGAGCGGCACCTGGTGCGCCCGGGCCAGCGGCAGCAGCAGCTCGAGCGTGGGCCGTCGCTGCCCGGACTCGAGCCGGGAGAGCGTGCTGATCGAGATGCCGGTGGACTCGGAGAGCTGGGCCAGCGTCGTGCCGCGCTGCTGGCGCAGGTCGCGCAGGCGCGGGCCGACGGCGTCGAGCACGGGGGTGAAGTCGTCCTGGGGGGCGTCCGGCATCCGCCCATGTTGCCGTATCGGCAATAGAACTTGTCAACCCTGCACGCGCTGCCGATAGTCGGGGGACCGATGGAGGAGGACGACGTGGAGAAGACGTACGACGTGGTGGTCGTGGGCGGCGGCGCGGCCGGGCTCAGCGGCGCGGTGGCGCTCGGGCGGTCGCGGCGCTCGGTGCTCGTCGTGGACGCCGGCGAGCCGCGCAACGCCCCGGCGGCGCACATGCACAACTACCTCGGCCGGGAGGGCACCCCGCCGCGCGAGCTGCTGGCGATCGGCCGGGCCGAGGCCGCGGCGTACGGCGTGGAGGTCGTCGACGGGCGGGTGACCGGGGTCGAGCGACTGGAGGGGCCGCGCTTCCGCGTCGCGCTCGCGGACGGCCGATCGGTCGAGGCCCGCCGGCTGCTCGTCGCCACCGGGCTGGCCGACGAGCTGCCCGACGTGCCCGGGCTGCGCGAGCGCTGGGGCCGCGACGTGCTGCACTGCCCCTACTGCCACGGGTACGAGGTACGCGACCGCGCGCTGGGCGTGCTCGCCACCGGCCCGCTCTCGGTCCACCAGGCACTGATGTGGCGGCAGCTGACGCCGGACGTGGCCTTCTTCACCAACACCCTGACGCTGCCGGACGAGGACCGCGAGAAGCTGCTCGCCCGCGGCATCGTCGTCGTCGAGGGGGCCGTCGCGGCGGTGGAGGCCGCGGACGGCCGGCTCACCGGCGTACGCCTCGCGTCCGGGGAGACGGTGGCCCGCGAGGCACTCGCCGTCGGGACCGTGATGCGGGCCCGCGCCGACCTGCCGGCCCAGCTCGGGCTCCCGGCCGAGGACCGCGAGATGCACGGCGCGGTCATCGGCAGCGCCGTGACGGCCGACCCGACGGGGGCGACCGCGGTGCCCGGCATGTGGGTCGCGGGCAACGTCGCCGACATGACCGCCCAGGTGATCGTGTCCGCCGCAGCGGGCATGCGGGCGGGCGCGGCGATCAACGGCGACCTGGTCATGGAGGACACCGCGAAGGCCGTGGCGGTGCGGGCGGGGGCGGCCGAGCAGCTGCGCACGGAGCAGGGCGCGAGCTTCTTCGAGGAGGGCTACTGGGAGGAGCGGTACGGCGGCCCCGGGCAGGTGTGGAGCGGGCGGGCGAACCCGCAGCTCGTCGCCGAGGCCGCCGAGCTGGCTCCCGGGCGCGCGCTCGACGTCGGGTGCGGTGAGGGCGCGGACGCGGTGTGGCTCGCGTCGCGCGGCTGGCAGGTCGACGGCGCGGACATCTCGCGCAGCGCGCTCGAGCGGGCCGCCGCGCACGCCGGCGCGGAGGGCGTGGGGGAGCGGTGCAGCTGGCTGCACGCCGACCTCGCGGCCTGGGTGCCCGCGCCGGGGGCGTACGACCTGGTCTCCGCGCAGTTCATGCACCTGCCGCCCCAGCAGCTGCAGGCCGCGCTGGCCCGGCTCGCCCGCGCCGTGGCGCCGGGGGGCACGCTGCTCGTCGTCGGCCACGCGCGGTCGATGTTCGAGGAGGGCGGACACCACCCGGCCGAGATGTTCTTCACGGTCGAGGACGTGGTGGGCCTGCTCGACCCGGCCGAGTGGAAGGTGCTCGTGGCCGAGGACCGGGCCCGCGAGGGCGTTCGCGAGGGCCGGCCGATGACGATGCACGACACCGTCGTCCGCGCGCAGCGGCGCTGAGCGGCTGCTCGCGGCAAGATGTCGAGACCGCCGGCCCCGCTCCGATCAGCCACTGACGGCGCCGGGAGGCGGCGCCCGAGCCGAAGGGGACCGACGTGAAGTACATGATGCTGATCTACGGCAACGAGCAGATCTGGGCCGGTACCGGCCCGGAGGAGTTCGGCCGGATGGTCGCCGAGGTCGACGCGTTCAACGCCGCACTGCGCGCGTCCGGGGAGCTGGTGGCCGTCGACGGCCTGCTGCCGCAGCCCCGCTCGATCCGGGCCGTGGCCGGCGGGGGCGTGCCGGTCGTGACCGACGGCCCCTACCTGGAGGCCAAGGAGCACGTCGGGTCCTACGTCGTGGTCGACGTCGCCAGCGAGGAGCGGGCACTGGGCATCGCGAGCTCCTACCCGTGCCTGCGCTACGGCAAGGGGCTCGGCGGGGTGGAGGTCTGGCCCGTCATGGAGCACGGTGCCACCGACTGACCCGGCCGGCGTCGAGGGCCTGCTGCGCGAGCTCGCGCCGCAGGCCCTCGGCGCGCTCGTCCGGCGCTACGGCGACTTCGCCCGCTGCGAGGACGCGGTCCAGGAGGCGTTGCTCGCCGCGGCGCAGAAGTGGCCGTGGTCGGGCGTGCCGGAGCGCCCCCGCGGCTGGCTGGTCACGGTCGCGTCCCGGCGCTACCTCGACGAGGTGCGGGCCGACACCGCCCGCGCGCGGCGTGAGCGCGCCCACCTGGAGGCCACCCCGCGCGACGAGCTGGTCGACGCCCCGGCCGACGCGGACCGGGACGGCGCGCACGTGGACTCGCTGACGCTGCTGCTGCTCTGCTGCCACCCGGCCCTGCAGCCGCCGTCGCAGCTCGCGCTGGCCCTGCGGGCGGTGGGTGGCCTGACGACGGCCGAGATCGCCCGCGCGTTCCTGGTGCCGGAGCCCACCATCGCGCAGCGCATCTCGCGGGCGAAGGCGCGGGTGCGCGAGTCCGGGCACGGCTTCGCCCTGCGCTCGCGCGCGGACCTCGACGCCCGCATGCCCGTCGTGCTCCAGGTCCTCTACCTGGTCTTCAACGAGGGCTACGCCGCCAGCTCCGGCCCCGACCTGCACCGCGCCGAGCTCACGGGCGAGGCGATCCGGCTGACCCGGCGGCTGCACGCGCAGCTGCCCACGTGGGCCGAGCTGCAGGGGCTGCTCGCGCTGATGCTGCTGACGGACGCGCGGCGGGCGGCGCGTACCTCCCCGGACGGGTTCCTGGTGCCGCTGCCGGAGCAGGACCGCTCGCTCTGGGACGCGGCGCTGGTGGCCGAGGGCCTGGAGCTCGTGGCGTCCGCGCTGTCCCGCGGGCGGCCGTGGGCGTACCAGGTGCAGGCGGCCATCGCCGCGGTGCACGCGGAGGCGCCGACGGCCGAGGAGACCGACTGGAAGCAGGTCGCGGCGCTGTACGACGTGCTGCTGCAGCTGGCGCCGGGGCCGGCCGCCGCGCTCAACCGGGTGGTGGCCGTCGGCATGGCCGAGGGCCCGCACGCGGGGCTCGCCCAGCTGGAGCTGCTGGAGGAGGAGCGCGGCGCCGCGCGCACCCGCCTGGAGGCCGTGCGGGCACACCTGCTCGAGCGGGCGGGTGACGTCGCCGGCGCCGCAGCCGAGTACCGGAAAGCTGCTTCACGTGCGGCGAGCGTGCCGGAGCAGCGGTTCCTGACCCGCCGCGCAGCCGAGCTTGCGGCGCGGGCCGGCGCTGGGCCAGGGTGAGCGGGTGATCCGACACACCGTGGTGTTCACCCTGAAGCACGCAGCCGGCTCGGACGAGGAGGCGGGGTTCCTGTCCGCCGCCCGGGCGCTGGCCGACATCCCCGGCGTCCAGCGCTTCGAGCAGTTGCGGCAGGTCAGCCCGAAGAGCGCCTTCGCCTACTCGTTCTCGATGGAGTTCGCGGACGAGGTGGCCTACCAGGGCTACGACGAGCACCCGGTGCACGTGGCCTTCGTCCGCGACCGGTGGCAGTCGGAGGTCGTGGACTTCCAGGAACTGGACTTCGTGCCGCTGTCCTGACCGTGCCGGGCCTGGGTCCCGGCGACGAACCCGTCGATCCACGCCTGCCGGCGACCGAGCTCGGGGACGAGCGTCTCGAGGCCCATGACGTTGTTGCCGTACGGGCCCTGCCCCGGCCGGCGCAGGTCGCCGGCCACGATCCCGGTTGCCGTCCAGCGCCCCGCGCTCGCGGCGCCGAGCACGTACGACCCCTCCCAGACGCCGTCCTGCGCGGTGCCGGACACGAGCCTCAACGGCACGCCGCGCCCGTTCCAGGCCTGCTCCCGGCTGCTGCCGGAGAAGCTGACCGACACGCAGGGCAGCTGGCGAGCCACTGGTCCGGGCCGCCGGACGCGCCGCCGGCCTCGACGCCCCCCGGGTCGGGGTCGACCAAATGCGCGCGGACGGTGACCGTCGTCAGCTGCCCGCGGGTCAGCGACGTGTCGCCCGCGGTCATGCTCAAGGACGCGACACGGGTGGGTGTGCCGGTGACGGGCCCCAGCGCGGCGGCGGGCGCCGCGGGAGCGGCGACGGCGGCCACGGCGGC
>NZ_JAANNO010000010.1:476-94369 GCF_011250645.1 Motilibacter aurantiacus | reverse complement strand
GCACGACGGGCACGACGGGCACGACGGGCACGACGGGCACGCGCAGCAGTGCGCCGAGGCGTGGGCGAGGCACGGTTCCTCCTGGTCGCTTGCAGCAGGGAGGAAGCCCTGGGCCGGGCCGCAGGTTGCCTGGGCCCCGGGCGGAGGGGGGCCGCCGGCGCGGCGACGTGGGACGGTAGGGGCATGGCGAAGCTCGACATGGGGGCGCTGGGGGAGTCGTTGCGCGACCCCCGGGCGCTGGCCGGCCAGTCGCTGCGCAAGGTGGCCGAGGCGGCCGGCTCCGCGGCGCCGTACCTCGAGCAGGTCGAGCGCTCGGCGCGCGGGCCGGCGGCGGACGTCGTGTCCCAGGTGGCGCGCGGGCTCAGGCAGGGGGTCGACGCGCTCGGCAGCCAGGCCGCGATGCTCGCCGACAGCGCGGCCGGGGCTGCGCCCCGCCCCGAGCCGTCCGACGTGCGCAGCGCCGTCGAGTCCGACCCCGCGCTGACCGACAGCCAGCGCGCGGTCCTGCTCGACATCTACGGGTCGTTCCTCGCGGAGAACGCGCGCGGCGCGACCGACGTGCGCGACCGCTAGGCTTCCCGGACATGAGCCCGCTCGACGTGACCGGCTGGATCCTCGACCTGATCTGGTTCATCGAGCTCGGTCTTGCCGTGTGGGCCTTCGGGGACTGCCTGCGGCACCGCAACGACGCCTTCGTCGCGGCGGGCAAGCGGACCAAGGGCCTGTGGCTCGCCATCACGGGCGTGGCCCTGCTGCTCGTCCTGCTCGCCTACCCGTTCCAGGGCGCGGGCCGCATCGACCCGCTGAACTTCCTCGTGATCATCGCCGTGGTGGCGTCCTCGGTCTACCTGGCGGACGTGCGCCCCGCGGTGGCGCAGATGCGTGGTCGGCGCGGGGGCGGCGGGCGGATGGGGCCGTACGGGCCGTGGTGACCCCGGCATGACCGAGGTCGTGCTCGTCCAGGGCGACATCACCGAGCAGGACGTCGACGTCGTCGTCAACGCCGCCAACTCCTCCCTCCTGGGCGGAGGCGGGGTCGACGGCGCGATCCACGCGCGCGGCGGCCCGGAGATCCTGGCCGAGTGCCGCGCCCTGCGCGCCACCGCCCTGCCCGACGGGCTCCCGGCCGGCAAGGCGGTCGCCACCACCGCCGGCCGGCTGCCGGCCCGCTGGGTGGTGCACACGGTCGGCCCGGTCTACTCCACCCGGGAGGACCGCACCGCCGTCCTGCAGAGCGCCTACCGCGAGTCGCTGCGGGTGGCGGACGGGCTGGGGGCGCGCACCGTCGCTTTCCCCGCGATCAGCGCCGGGGCGTACGGCTGGCCGACGGACGACGCCGCCCGGGTCGCCGTCACGACGGTGCTCGACACGCCGACGGCGGTTCACGAAGTGCGATTCGTGCTCTTCGGTGCGCCGACGTACGACGCCTTCAGCGCGGCGCTACAGCGCGCCAGTCGAGGGTGACCTCGCCGAGCCGCCACCTCCCCGGGCGGTCCGTGACGGGCCAGCCGGTTCCCCGCAGGGTGGCGCAGGCCCGGCTCCAGCGCTGGCGGGCGCCCAAGGACGCGTAGGGGGCGGCCGCGTCCCACGCCGCGTCGAACGCGCGCAGGAAGGCGAACACCGCTTCCCCCTCGACGTTGCGGTGGATCAAGGCCTTCGGCAGCCGCTCTGCGAGGTCCGACGGGCGGCCCAGCCCGGCCAGCCGCGCGGCCAGGGTGAGCGTCCGCGGCCCGTCCGCGGTGACCGCGACCCAGGCGGCGCGGCGGCCGATCTCGTCGCAGGTGCCGTCCACGAGCACGCCGGCCGGCGCCAGCCGCGCCTGCACCGTCCGCCACGCGTCCCACGCCGCCGCCTCGTCGTACTGGCGCAGCACGTTGAGCGCGCGGACCAGGACCGGGCGCCGCCCGCCCAGGGCCAGCTCGAACCCGCCGCGCCGGAACGACAGCCCCGGGCGCGCGAGGGGCTGGGCGACCGCGACCCGCTCGGGGTCGATCTCGACGCCCACGACCTCGACGTCGGGGCGTACCCGCTGCAGCCGGGCGGCCAGCTCGACCGTGGTCACCGGGGACGCGCCGTAGCCGAGGTCCACCACGAGCGGGTCGTCCGCGCTCCGCAGCAGCCCGGCGTACGTCCCGGCGAGCCAGCGGTCCACCCGCCGCAGCCGGTTGGGCGCCGTGGTGCCCCGGGTCGGGATGCCCAGCGGGCGGCTCCCGGTTGCACGAGGGGCGGGCATGTCGGCGAGGGTGGCATGAGTGACCGCGGGCCGATCGGGGAGGATGGGGGCCGTGCCGGTGCGAAGCGAGATCGCTCGTCCCCTGCGCGCCGGCCGTCGTGGCCGTCGGCTGCGCAGGGTCGCGATGCTCAGCATCCACACCTCCCCGCTGGACCAGCCGGGGACGGGGGACGCCGGCGGCCTCAACGTCTACGTCGTCGAGCTCTCCCGGCGGCTCGCGCAGCTCGGCATCGACGTGGAGATCTTCACCCGCGCCACCCGCAGCGGGCTGGCGCCGGTCGTCGAGCTCACCGACGGGGTGCTCGTGCGGCACATCGCCGCGGGCCCGCTCGAGGGCCTGTCCAAGGAGGACCTGCCCGGCCAGCTGTGCGCCGTCGCCGCAGGCGTCCTGCGCGCCGAGGCCCAGCACGAGCCGGGGTGGTACGACCTGATCCACTCCCACTACTGGCTCTCCGGCCAGGTGGGCTGGCTGGCGGCCGAGCGCTGGGGCGTGCCGCTCGTCCACTCGATGCACACGATGGCGCGGGTCAAGAACCTGACGGTGGCCGAGGGCGACCGGCCCGAGCCGCTGACCCGCGAGATCGGCGAGCAGCAGGTCGTCGAGGCCGCGGACCGGCTGCTGGCCAACACCGGCGACGAGGCGCGCCAGCTCGTCGACCTGTACTCCGCCGACCCGGCCGCCGTCACGGTCGTCGCCCCCGGGGTCGACCTCGACGTCTTCCGCCCCGGCGACCGGGTGGCGGCGCGCCGCGCGGTCGGCCTGCGCGACGACGCGCTCGTGCTGCTCTTCGTCGGCCGCGTCCAGCCGCTCAAGGCGCCGGACGTCCTGGTCCGGGCCGCCGCCCGCATGGTCGCCGCCGACCCGGCGCTGCGCGGCCGGCTGCAGGTCGTGATCGTCGGCGGCCCCAGCGGCACCGGCCTCGAGCGCCCCGAGGCGCTCGCCGCCCTGGCCCGCTCGCTCGGTGTGGGCGACCTGGTCCGCTTCCAGCCGCCGGTCCCGCGCGAGGAGCTCGCCCGGTGGTACGTCGCGGCCGACCTCACGGTCGTCCCGTCGCACAGCGAGTCGTTCGGCCTGGTGGCCGTCGAGTCGCAGGCGTGCGGCACGCCGGTCGTCGCCGCCGCCGTCGGCGGGCTGACGACGGCGGTCGCCCACGAGGCCTCCGGGGTGCTGGTGCAGGGTCACGACCCCGAGCGCTGGGCCCGGGTGCTGGGCGGGCTCGCGGGCGCGCCGGAGCGGCTGCGCGCGTACTCGGCCGCGGCACGCGCCCATGCGCTGCGCTTCGGCTGGAACGCCACCGCCGGGGCCGTCGCCGACGTCTACGCCGAGGCCCTGGAGGCCGCGCGTACGCCGCAGCGGCTCGCCTCCGGCAGCTGAGGCCGCCGGCCGGACCGGGAGACGGCGACCCTCCCGCGGCTCTCTCGTGACCAGCGGGCCCTCAGCCGACGCGGTCGCGGAGGGGGCGGAGGTCGGCGTGCGCGGGCGAGCGCGGCCCCTCTAGGCTCGGGCGCATGGCGAACGAGGACGCGAACGAGGGTGCGGCGTACACCCTGATCCTGCTGCGGCACGGTGAGAGCGAGTGGAACGCCAAGAACCTCTTCACCGGCTGGGTCGACGTCGACCTGTCGGAGAAGGGCCGCGCCGAGGCCGAGCGCGGCGGCCAGATGCTGGCGGACTCGGGCCTGCTGCCCGACGTGCTGCACACCAGCGTGCTGCGCCGGGCGATCCGCACCGCGGAGATCGCACTGCACAAGGCCGACCTGCACTGGCTGCCGGTGAAGCGCTCGTGGCGGCTCAACGAGCGGCACTACGGCGCGCTGCAGGGCAAGGACAAGGCGCAGACGCTGCAGGAGTTCGGTGAAGAGCAGTTCATGCTCTGGCGCCGGTCCTTCGACGTGCCGCCGCCGCCGATCGCCGACGAGGACGAGTACTCCCAGTTCGGCGACCTGCGCTACGCCGACCTGCCGCCGGAGCTGCTCCCGCGCACCGAGTGCCTCAAGGACGTCGTCGCGCGCATGCTGCCGTACTGGTACGACGCGATCGTCCCCGACCTGCGCTCGAACAAGACCGTCATGGTCACGGCGCACGGCAACTCGCTGCGCGCGCTCGTGAAGCACCTGGACACGATCGACGACCAGACCATCGCCGGGCTCAACATCCCGACCGGCATCCCGCTGGTCTACCGGCTCGACGAGGACCTGCTGCCGCTCACGCCGGGCGGGGAGTACCTCGACCCCGAGGCCGCCAGGTCCGCGATCGAGGCGGTCAAGAACCAGGGCCGCTGACCCTGCGGCACGAGGGCCCACCCGCCGGACGGGTTGGGCCCTCGTCCCTGTTTCCGGGCTGATCCCCGCACTACTCGCGCTCGTGCCCCAGGCTGGTCGCGACGGGGGGACGCACGGGTGGGGAGGCCGGGGTGGCGACTGGGGAGGGCGGGCGCGTCCGGCGGTACGCGCCGGTGGCGCTGCCGCTCGCGGTGGCCGTGCTGGGCAGCGGCGTGCTGGTCGCGCGCACGTCCCAGGCCGCGTTCACGGCGACCGCGGAGGCGCCGGGCAACAGCTGGTCGGCCGCGCGCATCGAGCTGACGGCCGACGTGGCCGGCACCGCCGTGTTCTCCGCCGGGGACGTGGTGCCCGGGGGGTCCGGAGAGCGCTGCTTCCAGGTGGCGTTCTCCGGCACCGGCGCGCGGATCGGCCCGGTCCGCCTCTACGCGGACGGCTTCGCCGACACCCGGGGGATGGCCGACCATCTCCTCCTCATCGTCGAGACGGCACCGCCACGGCCGTCCGGCGCGCCGGCGGGCTGCGCGAGCTTCAGCGGCGGGACGACTGCCTGGGCGGGGACGCTGCGCGAGCTGTCCACGCACTCCTCGTACGCGCAGGGCGTCGCGCCCTGGCAGCCCGGCCCGACCGGTGGCGCGCGCGAGTACCGCGTCTCCTGGAGCTACTCGCCGGCCGCGCCCGACAGCACGCAGGGCGGGGTGGCCGGGGCGGGGCTGGTGTGGCGCACGGAGACGCTGTGAGCGCCTACCGGACGCCGGCGCTCAGCGCGGCCCGCGGCGCCTGCCGGGCGGCCGTCCTGCTCGTGGCCGCGCTCGCCGGCTGGGGGCTGCTCGCGCTGGCGCTGGGGGCCGACGTGCGCGTCGTGGTGACGGGGTCCATGGCTCCCGCGGTCCCGGCGGGGACCGTGGTCGTGACGACCGCGCCGGTCGCGGTGCCGGCGCCGGGGCAGGTGGTCGTCGTGCGCCGGCCGGGCCGGCCGGGGGAGACCGTGACCCACCGGGTGCTCGCCGTGCTGCCGGACGGGTCGCTGCGCACCAAGGGCGACGCCAACCCCGCCGCGGACGGGCCGGCCGTGCCGCGCGCGGACGTCGTCGGCGTCGTACGCCTGGCGATCCCGTACGTCGGAGTGCCCCGGGCCTGGCTCGCGGCCGGCCAGGCCGAGAAGGCGGTCGGGGTGCTCGCGGGGCTGGCCGCCCTCGCCGTCGCCGGGTTCGCCCGCCCCCGGGAACGGACGAGGGCGCCGGCGGGCGCTGGCCCGGGCGGCGCCCTCGTGGCGTCCGGTCCGCGCTAGCCCGCGACGGCCGTCTCGGGCTCGTCGGCGGTGTGGGCGTGCTCGCCGGTGACGAGATAGACGACGCGGCGGGCGACGGAGACCGCGTGGTCGGCGAAGCGCTCGTAGTAGCGCCCGATGAGCGTGATGTCGATCGCCGCCTCGATGCCGTGCTGCCAGTGGTCGTCCAGCAGGAGCCGGAAGAGCTGGCGGTGCAGGGCGTCCATCTCGTCGTCGTCCTTCTCGAGCTCGAGGGCGACCTGGACGTCCTTGTTGGCGATGACGCTGCCGGCCTTGAGCACGATGCGGCCTGCGACCTGCCCCATCTGGGCGATGGAGGCGCGGATGTCGGCGGGGATCGCGGAGTTGGGGTAGCGCATGCGGGCCACGAGGGCCAGGTGCCGCGCGAGGTCCCCCATGCGCTCGAGGTCCGCGCTCATGCGGAGCCCGGCGACGATGATGCGCAGGTCGGTGGCGACCGGCTGCTGACGGGCGAGGAGCTGGTACGCCCGCTCCTCCAGGTCGTGCTGCAGCGAGTCGATCTGGTCGTCGGCGCTGATGACGCTCTCGGCGAGGGCCAGGTCTGCGTCGAGCAGGGCGGTCGTCGCCCGGGCGACGGCGGAGTGGACCAGCCGGGTCATCTCGACCATCTGGTCGCTGAGGGCGTCGAGCTCCTCGTGGAAGGCGTCGCGCATCGGGCCTCCTCTTCGTCGGTAGGCAGGGGGCCGGGGTCAGGATGTCCTGCCCCGGTGAACGGCCTCCGACAGTACGGTGAACATCGGCCGTACCGAGCGGCGGGCGTCGCGTGCGGCCCCGGGTGTACCCCCTGCCGGCGCCTACCATCCCCCCGTGGACGCGACGACTGCACTCCTGCTCGCCGTCGCTGCCGTTGTGGCGGCGGTCGTCGGAGCTCTGCTCGCCGCGCACCGGGCGCCCGGCGGGGCGAGGGCCCCGCGCGCCGAGGAGCCGTCGGACATCCCGGTCGTCTCGACCAGCCTCGCGGCCGTCCTCGACGTGCTGCGCTCGTCCACCATCCTGCTCGACCGCCGCGACGGCGTGCTCCGCGCGAGCCCGGCGGCGTACGCCTTCGGCCTGGTCCGCGGGGACATGCTCTCCTCGCCGGAGCTGCTGCGCCTCGCGCGCGACGTGCGTGAGGACGGGGAGACCCGCCAGGTCGACCTGGAGCTGCCGCGCGGCCCGCTCGGCCGCGAGCGGCTCGCGGTGACGGCCCGGGTCGCGCGGCTGGAGGGCGGCGTGGTGCTGCTCCTCGTGGAGGACCGCACGGAGGCCCGCCGGGTCGACGCCGTCCGCCGCGACTTCGTCGCGAACGTCAGCCACGAGCTCAAGACGCCGGTGGGCGCGCTCATCCTGCTCGCGGAGGCGGTGCAGGGCGCCAGCGACGACCCCGAGGCCGTACGCCGCTTCTCCGCCCGCATGCAGGTGGAGGCGACGCGCCTGTCCCAGCTGGTCCAGGAGCTGCTCGACCTGTCCCGGCTGCAGAGCGCGGACCCGCTCGCCCACGCCCGCCGGGTGGACATCGACGACGTCGTCATCGAGGCGGTCGACCTCTGCCACACGGCGGCCGACGCCAAGCGGATCACCCTCGTGACCGGCGGCGAGTCCGGCCTGCACGTGCTCGGCGACGCCCCGCAGCTGGTGATGGCGGTCCGCAACCTCGTCGACAACGCCGTCACCTACAGCCCCGCCGGCACCCGCGTCGCCGTCACGACGCGGCGCGCGGACTCGCTGGTCGAGCTGACCGTGACCGACCAGGGCATCGGCATCCCCGAGCGCGACATCGAGCGCATCTTCGAGCGCTTCTACCGGGTCGACCAGGCCCGCTCGCGCGCCACGGGCGGCACCGGCCTCGGGCTGAGCATCGTCAAGCACGTCGCCAACAACCACGGCGGCGACGTCACGGTGTGGAGCGAGGAGGGCTCGGGGTCCACGTTCACCATCCGGCTGCCCTGCGGCATGGACGACACTGGTGACCCCATCGGCACAGCCGGTGACACCCAGGCCGCCGGGGACCCGAGGCCTGCGTCCACCGCATCCGTTTCTGGATCTGCACCTGTTTCCCGGGAGGCCCTGTGACCCGCGTCCTTGTCGTCGAAGACGAGGAGTCCTTCAGCGAGGCGTTGTCCTACATGCTCAAGCGGGAGGGCTTCGAGGTGGAGGTGGCCACGACCGGTCCCGAGGCGCTCGAGACGTTCGACCGCAGCGGCGCCGACCTGGTCCTGCTCGACCTCATGCTCCCGGGGCTGCCGGGCACCGAGGTCTGCCGGCAGCTGCGCCAGCGCAGCGCCGTCCCGGTGATCATGCTGACCGCCAAGGACAGCGAGGTGGACAAGGTCGTCGGGCTCGAGCTGGGGGCCGACGACTACGTCACCAAGCCCTTCTCCTCCCGCGAGCTGGTCGCCCGGATCCGCGCGGTGCTGCGCCGCGGCGGCGAGCCCGAGGACCTGCTGCCGGCGGCGCTCGAGGCGGGCCCGGTCCGCATGGACGTCGAGCGGCACGTCGTCACGGTGGACGGGGCCGGGGTGCAGCTCCCGCTCAAGGAGTTCGAGCTGCTCGAGCTGCTGCTGCGCAACCCCGGCCGCGTGCTCACCCGCATGCAGCTCATCGACCGCGTGTGGGGCTCGGACTACGTCGGCGACACCAAGACGCTGGACGTCCACGTCAAGCGGCTGCGCTCGAAGATCGAGCCCGACCCCGCGGCGCCGCGCCACCTGGTCACGGTCCGGGGCCTGGGCTACAAGTTCGAGCCCTGAGCCCGGCCCGCACAGCAGAAGGCCCGCCGCGTACGTCGCGGCGGGCCTTCTGCGTGAGGTGTGCGGGCCGGTCAGCCCTCGTCCGGGGTGGGGCCGCCCTCGGCCACGCCGGTCGCCGGCGTCGACGGCGGCTGCGTGGGCACGGGGCTCGAGGGGGCCGGCTCCGGCAGCTCGGGCTCGGGCGACTCGGGCTCGGCCGGGGCCAGCGTCGCGTAGTAACGGTTCGCCGAGAAGACGGCGGCGTTCATCTGCACCTCGCGCTGCGGGTCGAACGCGAGCGTCAGCGGGGCATAGGTCCCCGGCTGGACCGACGGGTCGAGGCCGCGCAGCACGGCGCTGACCTCGGACGTGCCGATCTGCACCGTGCCCCCGGCCGCGATCTCCGGCTGCGTGGAGAGCTCGGCGACGGTGCTGCCGCTGGCCAGGCCGATGAGGGTGAGGGGCTCCTCGCCCCGGTTGGCGATCGTCAGTGACACGTTGGCGGCATCGCCCTCCTGGATGAGGACGGCGTTGAGCACCCGGATGTCGCCGACGTCCGCGCGCAGGCCGTCGGCGGGCAGCCGGACCTGGTTGGTCTGGGCGTCGAAGCCGGCGCCGCACGCCGTGAGCGCAGGCACGAGCAGCGCGGCGGCCACGGCGAGCCCGGCGGCACGCGCACCGCGGCGCGGCCGGGCACCGTCGGCAGCAAGGTGCTCACGGGGCGTGCGCTGGTCGGCGCGCGACAGCGGACGGGTCACGGCGATGCGCTCCTCGACAGTGCGGAAGTCCAGACGGGGTTCGTCCGGCAAAGACTAGCCCCGGGCCGGTCGGCGGCTCGCTGTAGGTGCCCGTGCGGCGGGGGGCTACACGTCACCGCGCGTGCCGGGCCGGGGCCGAGGCGTCAGGAGCCGGCGGCCGCGGCGGCGCTCGTCGTCGCGGCACCCCCGGCCCGGTGCAGCGTGCCGACGTGCCGCTCCAGCCACGCCCCGACCTCCGCGTCGCTGGCCCCGTCCACCTGCTCGACCGTGTCGATCACCCCGTCGGCGTGGACCAGCGCCAGCGTCGGCCCGGCCGCGGCCAGGGACCGGGCGATGACCGCGTCGCGGTCGACGGCTGCCATCCCCCCGGACCGGCGGGCCGTGGCGGCGAGCTCCTCGCCGGCGTCGGTGCGGGCGGGCAGGACGACCCACGTGGCGATCCCCGCGGCGGCACCGGCCCGGCGGGCCGTCTCGCGGACCAGGCCCTCGCACGTGCAGCCGTCCGTGGGCAGCACGACGAGGACCGCCGGGCGGATGGCACGCGCCTCCACCATCCGGACGGGCGTCTCGAGCCGGATGTCCGGCAGCAGCCCGCCCACCTGCCCGTCGGCGACGGTCGACGCGGCGATCGGCAGCTGGCGCTGGGCCGGCCGCGGCGCGAGCATCACCGTCACCGTGCTCAGGCTGCTCACCAGGGCGGCGATGACGAGGAGCAGCAGCAACGTCGGGCGGCGTGCTCCCGGCGCGCCGGCCAGCCACCGCCGGCGCGAACGCGCGCGGTGCTGCTCGCGCAGCCACTCGAGGCGGTCTTTGTCGAGAGCGCTGGCGTCGTCGGGCACCACCAGGCCGGCGGGGAGCTCGAGGCTCCACCCCTCCCACCCATCGGTGCGCGAGGCCGCATCGGCACGCGGACCGGCATCGGCACGGGCGTCCTCGCGACCGCTGCCGAGGAGCCCGTCGGGCTCCTCGCGCGGCCGGCTGCCCGGCTGTTCGGGCCACGTCCCGTCGGCGTCCGCCGACCCGCCTGCCACCCGGTCAAGTCTGCCATCCGCGGGGCCGGCGCGCCGCCCGGGCGGCTGCGCGCCCGTCCCTGTCCCGGAGCCGGTCGGCGACCGCCCAGGCAGTGGTCGACCGCCGGCCAGGGAGTGGTTGGGGAATGGCCTGGAGCCTGTCGCGGCGCCCGCGATGCCCGCGGCGGGCAGCCGGGACGGCGGGGAAGGAGGGCCGCGCAGGGAGCGGGGACGGGGCCGGTACGGGGTCGGTACGGGGTCGAGAGCGGGGCCGGGAGGGACCGGCCGGAGAGGGGCGGGAGTCCGTCGGGCGGCGGCCCGGGACGGGTCGGGAACACCGCCGGAACTGCCCTCGCGAGGCCGCTCACAGCCTCCTCACAGCACGATTGTCATGGCTTTGTCAAGCCCCTGACCTGCGACGATGCGGAAACTGGGCCTGTCGCAGGCGTCGTCGGCGTGTTAACCTCGATGACGGAAAGGGGATCTGAATGACGTTCAAGGTCGGCGAGACTGTCGTCTACCCCCACCACGGGGCGGCGCTCATTGAGGCCATCGAGACCCGGTGCATCAAGGGTGTGGACAAGACCTACCTCGTCCTGAAGGTCGCCCAAGGTGACCTGACCGTACGAGTGCCGGCGGACAACGTCGACCTCGTCGGTGTGCGTGACGTGGTGGGGCAGGACGGGCTGGACCGAGTCTTCGAGGTGCTGCGCGCGCCGCACACCGAGGAGCCCACGAACTGGTCGCGGCGCTACAAGGCGAACCTCGAGAAGCTCGCCAGCGGCGACGTGATCAAGGTCGCGGAGGTCGTGCGCGACCTGTGGCGGCGGGAGAAGGACCGCGGCCTGTCCGCCGGTGAGAAGCGGATGCTCGCGAAGGCACGTCAGATCCTGGTCTCCGAGCTCGCGCTCGCGGAGCGCACCAACGAGGACAAGGCCGAGGCCGTCCTCGACGAGGTGCTCGCCTCCTGAAGCGCTGCAGGGATGTGCTCGAAGGCCCGACCCCCACACGGGGGCCGGGCCTTCGGCGTTCCGCGGTCGTGCTGCCGGCCGACCGGTCGCGCCGCTGCGGCCCGCGCCGCTGCTCCTGTCACCGCCGCCGGTCGCCCGCCCGCTAGCCTGCGCCCGTGCGTACCGCTGCCGTCGTCCCGGCCGCCGGCCGCGGGGAGCGCCTGGGCCCCGGTGGCCCGAAGGCGCTGCGCCTGCTCGCCGGCGAGCCGCTCCTCGTGCACGCCGTCCGGGCCCTCGGCAGCGTCGTCGACCTCGTCGTCGTCGCCGCCCCGCCCGCCCCCGGAGCGGCCGAGGAGGTCGACGCCCTGCTGCGGCCGGTGGTGGGACCGGCCCGGCTCGTGGTCGTCGCGGGAGGCGGCACCCGGCAGGAGTCGGTGCGCCTCGCGCTCGCCGTGCTGCCGGCGGAGGTCACGGGCGTCCTCGTGCACGACGCGGCGCGTCCGCTGGCCCCCGCGGGCCTGGCCCGCTCCGTGCTCGCGGCGCTGGACGGCGGTGCCGACGCCGTGATCCCCGCACTGCCGGTGACGGACACGGTGAAGCTGGTGGACGCGGCCGAGCGGGTGGTGCAGACGGTGGACCGCTCGGTGCTGCGGGCCGTGCAGACCCCGCAGGGGTTCCGCCGGGACGTCCTCGCGCAGGCGCACGGCGCGCCCGGCGCCGACCGGCTCGAGGCCACCGACGACGCCGGCCTGGTCGAGCGGTTGGGGCTGCCGGTCCTGGTCGTGCCCGGCTCCGAGGAGGCGTTCAAGGTGACCCGCCCGCTCGACCTCGCGCTCGCCGAGGCCGTCCTCGCCGCCCGGGCAGGCCGCTCGTGAGCGCACTGCCGCGCGTGGGCACGGGGGTCGACGTCCACCCGTTCGCCGACGGGCGCGAGCTGCACGTCGCCGGGCTGCACTGGCCGGGCGAGCGCGGACTGGCGGGCCACTCCGACGCCGACGTGGCCGCCCACGCCGCCTGTGACGCGCTGCTGTCCGCCGCCGGCCTGGGAGACCTGGGCGCCCAGTTCGGGACCTCGGAGCCGCAGTGGGCCGGCGCCGCCGGGATCACGCTGCTCGGCGAGACCGCCCGCCGCGTACGCGCTGCCGGCTTCGAGATCGGCAACGTGTCGGTGCAGGTGGTCGGCAACCGCCCGAAGATCGGCACCCGTCGGGCCGAGGCGGAGGCGGCGCTGTCGGCCGCCGTGGGGGCGGCGGTCACGGTGTCTGGCACCACCACCGACGGGCTCGGCCTGACCGGCCGCGGTGAGGGGATCGCCGCCCTCGCGGTGGCGCTGGTCGTGCCCGTCAGCTGACCGGCCAGGCGACACGGGCCAGCTGCGCCCGCAGCCGTGCCCCGCGCTCGGGGTGCACCGCCTCCAGCCACGCCACCCGGCCCTCGAGGTGCGCGCGGAAGTCCCGGTGGCCGTGCCGGTTGGCGGCCGCCGGACCGTGCCGGACGGCGTCGTGGACGACGGCCTTGAGCCGGTCGTACTCGCCCCGCGGCAGGTTGAGCCGCTCGTTCACCACCAGCCCGGTCACGACCTGCCGCTGCGCGCTGCTCCGGACGCGTGTCTTGGCCACGTTGACCCGGTGCCCCTCCGCTGCGGCGATGCGCCGGACGGCGGTGACGAGCGCCGGGGCGGCCCGCAGCAGCCCCGGCCCGCCGGAGAAGGTGAGGTCGTCGGCGTAGCGCGTGTACGTCACCCCGGCCGCCGCGGCGTAGCCGGCCAGCCGTCGGTCCAGCGCGTGGGCGCAGAGGTTGGCCAGGGTGGGGGAGGTGGGGGCACCCTGCGGCAGGTGTGGTGTGGCGAGCGCCCGGCGCAGCCGGAACCGGACGTCGACCGGGACGCTGTCGGGCAGGCCGCGCAGCACGTGGACGGGCACGGCGTTGGTGCACAGGGCGGTGAGCAGGTGGGCGACGGGCTCCGGGTAGCCGGCCGTGCGCAGGACCCCGTAGGCCCGCCCCGCCGACAGGGACGAGAAGAACGCCTCGAGGTCGAGGGAGACCACGACCGCCGCGCCCACGTGGGCGGCGGCGTTCGTCACCGCCGACCGGCCGGGGACGTACCCGTGCGCGGCCGGGTGCACCGGCACCCGGGCGAGCACGGTGTCGAGCAGGGTGCGCTGCAGCCGGCGCAGCCGCGGCAGGGGCGCCTCCAGCAGCCGTGCCCCGCCGGCCTTGGGCTGCCACCGGTATCGGTAGTGGTGCAGCGGGCCCTGCGGCGCGCGCCGCAGCAGGCCGCGCGCGTCCGCGAGCCACTCCAGCTGCCCCATCTCGAGGTCGAGCAGGTCGGCCAGCGCTCCGACGTCGTCGATCGCCGGGACCTGCCAGCGGCTCGGCGCCATGCGGGTGGGAGCCATGGCGGTCGGGACCGCGAGCCAGGCCCGCGGTGCGGGCAGCCGGTGGCCCCGCCGGGCGGCCGAGTACGCGGCCCGGCGCAGCGGCGGCGCGGCCAGGACGTACGCCGCGAGCTCGCGGGGACGGTCGACCGGCGGGCGGGGATAGGCGTCCGTCACCAGCCGGACGAGCCGGCGGAGCCAGCGCGGCCGGTCACCGAGGACCGTCGTGCCGCGCTGCTCGAGCCCGTCGACCGACCAGGCCCCGGCGAGGAAGGACAGGGCGAGGGCGTTCGCGAGGCCGGCCTCCCGCGTCGTGCGCCGGCTCACGCCGCGCCGTCGGCAGCGTGCGGCGGCGTGCGGCGACCTGTCTCGCCGTGCGTGCACTCGCCTCCGCGCAGCGTGGAGACGTGCATGCGACGTGGTGCCCAACAGAGGAACCGTGCCACGGGGGAGCCCCGCAGCGGCCGGCGCGAAGCGCTCCGGCGGTCTCGCCCGGCACGCCACCGCACACCTGGCACCTTAGCGGCGCGCGCCGCCCACGACCGCTGGCCGTGCCGGGCCCGGGGCGGGGCGCCGGGCTCCGGCTGTGTCCCGTGTACCCGGCGTGGGTACGTTCTGGCGACGTGAAGATCACCAAGCTCGGCCACTCGTGCCTGCTCGTCGAGGAGAGCGGTGCCCGCATCCTCGTCGACCCCGGGGCCTTCTCCGCGTTCGAGGGCCTGACCGGCCTGTCCGGCGTCCTCGTCACCCATCAGCACTTCGACCACGTCGACGTGGAGAAGCTGCGCGCCCTGCTCGCGGCCAACCCGGACGCCACGCTCGTGGTGGACCCGGGCACGGCCGAGCAGCTCTCGGCCGCCGGCATCCCCGGCGCCCGGACGCTCGGCGACGGCGACACGCTCGACGTCGCCGGCGTCGAGGTGTGCGGCTTCGGGCGCGACCACGCGCCGTTCCACGCCGACGCGCCGAACATCGTCAACACCGGCTACCTGATTGCCGGCCGGCTGTTCCACCCCGGCGACGCGCTGGCCGTGCCCGGCTTCGAGGTCGAGGTCCTCGCCGTCCCGATAGTGGCGCCCTGGTCGAACATCGGGCAGACCGTCGACTTCGTCCGGGCGGTCAAGCCGAAGGTCGCGTTCCCGATCCACGACGCGATCATCGTGCCGCCGGCGTACGGCATCTTCGACAACACCGTGCAGGGGCTCGGCCCGGAGGGCACCACGTTCCGCCGCATCGACGACGAGCCGCTCGAGGTCTGAGCCGCTAGCGGGGGCGCGCGCCCTCGCTAGGCTGGTGGGATGGCCCTTCGTCTGTTCGACACCGCGACCCGGAGCCTGCGTGGCTTCGAGCCGCTCGTCCCCGGGCGAGTGGGCATCTACCTCTGTGGCGCGACGGTCCAGGCGCCGCCGCACGTCGGGCACGTCCGCAGCCAGGTCGCGTTCGACGTGCTGCGGCGCTGGCTCGCGCGTTCCGGCTTCGACGTCACGTTCGTGCGCAACGTCACGGACATCGACGACAAGATCCTGCGCCGCGGGGCGGAGGAGGGCGTCCCGTTCTGGGCCGTCGCCGCGCGCAACGAGCGGGCGTTCGAGGACGCGTACGACCTGCTCGGCTGCCTGCCGCCCACGGTGACGCCGCGTGCCACCGGGCACGTCACCGAGATGGTCGAGCTCATGGACCGGCTCATCGAGCGCGGATCGGCCTACGCGGCGGGCGGGGACGTCTACTTCGACGTCCGCTCCTACGCCGACTACGGCGCGCTGTCCGGCCAGCGGCTCGACGACGTGCAGCCGGCGGCCGACACGGACGTCGAGACGTGCAAGCGCGACCCCCGCGACTTCACGCTCTGGAAGTCCGCCAAGCCCGGTGAGCCCTCCTGGCCGACGCCGTGGGGCCGCGGCCGGCCCGGCTGGCACCTGGAGTGCTCGGCGATGGCCCGGGCCTACCTCGGCGCGGAGTTCGACATCCACTGCGGCGGCATGGACCTCGTCTTCCCGCACCACGAGAACGAGATCGCCCAGTCCAGGGCCGCCGGTGACGGGTTCGCCCGCTACTGGCTGCACAACGGCTGGGTGACGACGGCCGGGGAGAAGATGAGCAAGTCGCTCGGCAACTCGCTGCTCGTCACCGAGGTCGTCAAGCGCGTACGCCCCGTCGAGCTGCGCTTCTACCTCGCGGGCGCGCACTACCGCTCCCACCAGGAGTTCTCCGAGGAGGCGCTGCGCGAGGCGGGGGCGGCGTACTCCCGGCTCGAGGGGTTCGTGCTGCGTGCGGCCGAGCGGCTGGGGGCCGAGCCCGCGGCGTACGTCGTGGTCGCGGCGGTGCCGGACGCGTTCGCCGCCGCCATGGACGACGACCTCGGCGTCCCGGCGGCGCTGGCGGTCCTGCACGACACCGTGCGGGAGGGCAACAAGCTGCTCGCCGACGGGGCCGCGGACGGGCTGCGCGAGGTCTTCGACGCCGTGGTCTCGATGCTCGACGTGCTCGGCGTCAACCCGCTGGACGAGCAGTGGGCGTCGAGCGGCGGCTCGGACGGCCGGCTGACCGCAGCCGTCGACGCGCTCGTCGCGCTCGCGCTCGAGCAGCGGCAGGCCGCGCGGGCGCGCAAGGACTGGGCGTCGGCCGACGCCGTACGCGACCGGCTCGCCGCGGCGGGCATCGCGATCGAGGACACCCCGAGCGGGCCGCGCTGGACGCTGGCCGCGCCGGGCGAGAACGGGAGCTAGACGTGGCCGGCAACAGCAGGCGCCAGGGCGCCGTCCGCAAGACGGGCTCGAAGAAGGGCCCGACCGTCGGCTCCGGCGGGCAGCGCCGGCGCGCGCTCGAGGGCAAGGGGCCGACGCCGAAGGCCACCGAGCGCAAGGGGCACAAGGCCTCGCGCCTGGCCGCCTCGGCGGCACGGCGGGCCGCGTCGCCGAGCCCGAGCTCGCCGAAGCGTCCGTCGGGGCCCTCGGGCGCGCGTCGTGCGGGCAGGGAGGGCAACGAGCTCGTCGCCGGGCGCAACAGCGTCGTCGAGGCGCTGCGGGCGTCGATCCCCGCGACGGCGCTCTACGTCGCCGAGCGCATCGAGTCCGACGACCGGGTCAAGGAGGCGCTCAAGCTCTCCGCCGAGCTCGGGATCCCGCTGCTCGAGGCACCCCGCTCCGAGCTCGACCGGCTGACCGACGGGGCGATCCACCAGGGCCTGGCCCTGCAGGTGCCGCCCTACGACTACGCCGACGTGCCCGCCCTCGTGCGGCGTGCCCACAACAAGGGCGAGGTCCCTCTGCTGCTCGCGCTCGACGGCGTGACCGACCCGCGCAACCTCGGCGCCGTCATCCGGTCGGCCGGCGCGTTCGGCGCGCACGGCGTCGTCGTCCCCGAGCGCCGCGCCGCCGGCATGACCGCGAGCGCCTGGAAGACCGCGGCCGGCGCCGCCGCGCGCATCCCGGTGGCGCGGGCGACCAACCTGACGCGGGCTCTCGTCGCGCTCAAGGAGCAGGGCGTCTTCGTCGTGGGGCTCGACGGCAACGGCACGGTCGACGTGGGCGACCTCGAGGTGGCCGGCGACCCGATCTGCCTCGTCGTGGGCTCCGAGGGCAAGGGGCTGTCGCGGCTCGTCAAGGAGACGTGCGACCTGGTCGTGCGCATCCCCATCGCGGCCTCGACCGAGTCGCTCAACGCCGGCATCGCGGCGTCCATCGCGCTGTACGAGGTGGCCCGGCGCCGCTCGGCCTGAGGCCGGGCGCCGGGGGCGTCGCTCAGGCCGAGACGCGGAACCCGCGGAAGGTGACCTCCCGCCGGGTGCGGAACCCGAGCCGGCGGTAGAGCGTGACCGCGCCGGTGTTGTCCCCCGCGACGTGCAGGAACGGCCGCTCGCCCCGGGCGACGACGCGGGACGCGGCCTCGCTGACGAGCCGCGCGGCGAGCCCCCGGCCGCGCGCCTCGGGGGCGGTGCAGACGGCGCTGATCTCGGCCCAGCCGGGCGGGCGGAGCCGCTCGCCGCACATGGCGACCAGCCGTCCGCGGTCGCGGACGCCGAGGTAGCCGCCCAGCTCGACCGTGCGCGGCCAGAAGGGCCCGGGACGGGTACGCCCCACCAGCTCCAGCATGTCGGGCACGTCCGCCGGCCCGAGCTCGGCGATGCCGTCGGCGTCGGCGGCTGAGCGGTCGAAGCTGCCCGGGGCGGCGACCATCTGCACCCCGGGCACCGCGAACTCGGGTGCCCACCCGGCGGGCGGGGTGGCCGGGCAGCTGAAGAGGTCGGCCAGCCCGCCGCCGCCGAGCAGCCCGGCCAGGTCGGCCCAGTCGCCGGGGCGGGGGTCCGGCGGGACGGCCACGAACGTCGCCACCTCGGGGACGTATGCGGCCACCCGGCCGCGGCCGCGCGCGAGGTGGGCGTGGCGGCCGCGCAACGACGCGCCCACCGGGTCGTCGAGGACGGCTGTGGCGTCGGCGGTGTCCATGAGCTCTGTCATTGTGCCGGTGGACGCGCGAGCCGGAGGAGGTGGCAGCCGTGGGCGGCGACAGCGCGGCGCCCGGCGGGGCGGGGCAGGCCGTGCCCGGCAGCTGGGCCGTGGACCTGAGGGGGCGACTCGAGGAGCTGCTCGACGGCTACCGGGAGGCCCTCCTGGCCAGCCTGGACGGCCTGACCGAGGAGGAGGCCCGGCTCCGGCTGGTGCCGTCGAGGACGACCCTGCTCGGCCTGCTCAAGCACGTGACCTTCGTCGAGGCGGTGTGGTTCGGCCAGGCCGTCACAGGGCGGCCGCTGCGCGAGCTCGGGGTGGCGAGCACGCCCGACCGCTCGTTCACGCTGCACGCCTCCGACACCATCGCCTCCGTGCAAGCGGCGTACCGCGCGCGTTGCGCGGAGTCCCGGGCGGCCCTGGCCGTGCTCCCGCTGGACGCCCGGGTGAGCGGGCGCGGTGACCGCGACGTGTGGGCGCTCGTGCTGCAGGTCCTGCGCGAGCTGGCCCAGCACGCCGGGCACGCGGACATCCTGCGCGAGCAGGTCCTGGCCAGGCGCGACTCCTGAAGGAGGGCCCGGCTCAGCCTGCGACTGCCTCCTGCACCTCGTCCTCGCAGTCGAGCCGCCTGCGGTAGTGCCCGGTCTTGTCCTGCGCCGGCCCGAGGTCGAGCCGCTGGCGGTGGCGGCGCGAGGCGGGCAGTATGCGAGGACTGCTGCACCCGCATCGGAGGCCTCCGTGACGGCAAGCCCGACGACGGACAGCGTGTTCGCCCTCGTCGCCGATCGCCGCCGGCAGGTCGCCGACCTGGTCGAGATGCTGGACGAGCGGCAGCTCGCCACGCCCAGCCTCTGCGTGGGGTGGGACGTGCGCACGGTCGCCGCCCACCTGACCGAGTCCGCGGCTCCGAACGTGCCCGGCATGCTGCTGGCGGTGCTGCGCGCCGGCGGGCGGCCTCACCGCGCGAACGCGGAGCTCGCCCGCCGGTCCGCTCAGCGGTCGGCGCGGGAGATCGCCGACCGGCTTCGGCAGCGGGCCGACAGCAGGTTCGCGCCGCCGTTCGCCGGGCCGCGCGCCCCGCTCACCGAGGTCCTCGTGCACGAGGGCGACATCCGGCTGCCGCTCGGGCTGGCGTACGAGCCGGGGCCGGAGCACGTCCGCCCGGCCCTGGAGTTCCTCGCCACCGGCCGGCCGGTCGGGTTCGTGCCACGCGGCCGGCTCGCCGCGCTGCGCCTCGACGCCCACGACCTGGGGCAGGCGTGGGGGAGCGGTGCGCTGGTGCGCGGCCGCGGCATCGACCTGGTGCTGGCGGCGTGCGGTCGGCCGGCGGCCCTGCGAGACGCGGAGGGGGAGGGCGTGGGCCTGCTGCGGGAACGGCTCGGCTGAGACGGCTCGCGGCCCAGCCGTTCGCCGGCCGGTCACCTTGCTGTGCTACTCCCTGGGCCATGCGCACCGCCCGTGCCCTCGCGGCCGTCACCGTCCTGCCCGTCCTGCTCGCCATCGCCCCGGCTGCCTCCGCCGCTCCCGTCGAGCCGGCTGCGGCCAAGAAGCCCCGGTCCGCGTACGTGGCCGCCCCGGCGTACCCCGACACCAGGCTCGCGATCACCGTCAAGGGCACGCCGACGGTCAACAGCGTGGCCACCGTCGTCGTGTCCGGCTCGGTGACGCAGGCCGACCCCGACCTGCCGATCGACTACACGCTCAGCCTCTTCGTGCAGGACCCCGCGGTCGTCGGGCCGTGCCCGCGCAGCTACGCGGACGAGCTGCAGAACGTGATCAACCTCGGCGGGGACATCGCGCACATCGCCCGCGGCCTCGACGTCGGGGCGGACGGGCGCTTCGCCAAGACGGTGAGGTACCGCACCGGGTCACTGCGCAGGATCCAGCTGTGCGCCTACGTCCGCTACATCACCGACGACGCGGCGGTCTCCTCGCTCAGGTGGACGCTGGCGCCCAGGCCGAAGGCCAAGCCGCGCAGGAGCCGGTAGCGCCTACCGCTCGGGGAACCGGTCGATGTTCTCCTCCACCCACGCCCGGAGCGCGGCCAGCGGCCGGCACGCGTCCGCGCCGAGCGGCGTGAGCGAGTACTCCACGTGCAGCGGCACGGCCGGGTAGACGGTCCGGTCGACCAGCCCGGCGTCCTCGAGGCGCCGCAGCACGGCGGTGAGCACCTTCGGGCTGACCCCCTCGAGCCGTCGCTTGACCGCGCCGAAGCGCTGCGGCCCGTCCTCCAGCGCGCCGAGCGCCAGCGCGCTCCACTTGTCCGCGAGCAGGTCGAGGACGGAGCGGCACGGGCAGTTCGCGGCGTACACGTCCTTCGGGCCGCAGGTAGGGGCGTGCGCGGGAGCGGAGGCGAGGACCGTCATGCGCCAACCGTAGTACCCGAAGGGAACTAGGTGCTGTTGCGGGTAACCAGGCACCCGGACGTAGCGTCGCCGGCATGCAGACCCCCACGACGACCCAGGCCGTCGCCTACCTGAACAACGGCCCGATCGACGCACCCGGCTCGCTCGTCGACGTCGAGCTGGAGGTGCCCGCCCCAGGCCCGCACGACCTGCTCGTCGAAGTCCGCGCGGTGTCGGTCAACCCCGTGGACGTCAAGGTCCGCGCGTCCTCGGACCCCGGCGGCACTCCCAAGGTCCTCGGGTACGACGCGGCGGGCGTCGTGGTCGCGGTGGGCTCGCAGGTGTCGGCCTACCGAGCCGGGGACGAGGTCTACTACGCCGGCAGCATCGGCCGGCCGGGCACGAACTCGATTCACCACCTGGTGGACGAGCGCATCGTCGGGCGCAAGCCGCGCACCCTCGACTTCGCCGAGGCCGCGGCCCTGCCGCTGACCAGCATCACCGCGTGGGAGGTGCTCTTCGACCGGCTGGGCCTCGACAGCGGCAGCGCCGGGACCCTCCTCGTCGTCGGCGCCGCGGGCGGGGTCGGCTCGATGATCCTGCAGCTCGCGCACCGGCTCCCCGGTGTCCGCGTCATCGCCGCGGCGTCCCGGCCGGAGTCCGTGCAGTGGGTGCGCGGCCTCGGCGCCGACGAGGTCGTCGACTCCCGCGACTTCGTCGACGAGGTGAAGCGGCTCGCGCCCGACGGCGTCGACTGGGTCTTCTCGGCGTTCTCGGACGGCAACGCGGAGAAGTTCGCCGAGGTGCTCAAGGTGCGCGGTGAGGTCGTCGCCATCGACGACCCGGTCGGGCTGGACCTCATGCCGTTGAAGGCCAAGAGCCAGACCTGGCACTGGGAGCTGATGTTCACGCGCCCGCTGTTCGAGCCGGAGAGCGCCTACCAGCGCGAGCTGCTCGACGAGGTGGCGCGCCTGGTCGACGACGGCGCCGTGCGCACCACGCTCACCCGGAAGCTGTCGCCGCTCAACGCGGCCAGCCTGCGCGAGGCGCACCGGGCAGTGGAGACGTCGGCGACCATCGGGAAGATCGTGGTCGCGGGCTGAGCCTGCCGGCGGCGGTGAGCGGGCCGCGCAGGCCGCCCCCAGCCGGGGCTGGGGCGACGAGCCGCTTCCCGGAGGGCTCGTCCGGGCCGTTCGGTGAGGAGACCCCCGGCCCGTGGCTCGGCCTGGAGGACGCGGCGTACGACCGGCTGCACTTCCGCCGCGGGCATGCGGACCGCGGGACGTTGAGCCCGGAGGGCTGGTTCGACGTCCACGCCAGGCTCGGCTGACCCCCCGGGCCCGGCGCGGGGTCACTCCTCCGGCTCGGCCCCGACCGCCGGCTCGAGCAACGAGCTGAAGTCGTCCCCGATCTCCATGACCGCCAGCTCGTCGCGCTTGGCGGGCAGCACGTCGCGGATGTACGAGGCCAGCGCCTGGTCCAGGCCGACGTCGCGCCGCGCCTTCTCCGACAGGAACCACCGGTGCTCGAGCACCTCGTGGAACACCTGGGCCGGCTCGAGCTTCCCCCTCAGGTCGGGCGGGATCGCCTGCACCACCGGCTCGTAGACGTTGAGCAGCCACTCGTGCGCCACGATCTCCTCGGACTCGCCCTGCCGGTCGCACTCCACGGCGTACTGGTCGAGGTCGTTGAGCAGCCGGCGGGCCTGGTTCTCCTCGACGTCGAGGCCGGTGAGCCGCAGCAGCCGCCGTGAGTGGTGGCCGGCGTCCACGACCTTCGGCTGGATGTGGACGGTCGCTCCGTCGAAGTCGGTCACGATCTGCAGCTCGCCGACGTCGAAGCCGAGCTCGTTGAGCCGCTCGACCCGCTGGTTGATCCGGTAGCGCTCGTCGAAGTCGACCGTCTGCTCGCCGGTCAGCTCGTCCCACAGCCGCAGGTAGCGCCGCTCGATCGCGTTGCCGAGGTGCACGACGTCCACGTCCTCGTCGACCAGGCCGCCGGCCTGCAGGTCCATCAGCTCGCCGATGATGTTGACCCGCGCGGTCTCGATGTCCATCTCGCGCTGGCCGCGGCTGAGCGTGTCGTGCAGCTCGCCGGTCTCGGCGTCGACGAGGTACGCGGCGAACGCGCCGGCGTCCCGCCGGAAGAGCGTGTTCGACAGCGAGCAGTCGCCCCAGTAGAGCCCGGCCAGGTGCAGCCGGACGAACAGCGCGGTCAGGGCGTCGAGCAGCCGGTTGCCGGTGTCGGGGCGCAGGGTCTGGGAGAAGACCGCGCGGTAGGGGAGCGAGAACTGCAGGTGCTTGGTGACCAGCGCCGCCATCAGCTCCTCGCCGTCCTCGCCGATACGCCCGTCGACCACCGCCACCGGCTCCACGCTCGGGACGTCGAGGCGCTGCAGGTCGCGCAGCAGGCGGTACTCCCGCACGGCGAACCGCCCGGTCACCTCCTTGACGGCGTACACCGTGCCCTCGACACGGACGAACCGCACGACGTGCCGCGAGATCCCGCGGGGGAGCGGGACGAGCAGGCTCTCCGGCCACTCCTCGAGCGGCGTCGACCACGGCAGGTCGAGCAGGAGCTGGGCGTCACGGACGGCCGTGATCTGGAGGGCCACGGCTCCATTGTGCGCGCCCCCGGGCGACGCGAAAGGGCCGCCCCGGCAGCTGCCGGGACGGCCCCTCCGCGCGAGCGGGTGTGCTCAGAAGTCGATGCGGTTGCCGCTCGACACCGAGAACAGGTGCTCCTCGTTCTGGTTGATGCGCACGTAGATCTGCGAGCCCTTGTCCGGCACGGCGCGCGGCTCGACCCGGACGATGACGTCGGTACGGCCGGTGGGGCCGCCCTGCGCGTCGAGGAAGCTGCAGTAGGCGTGCGCCTCCGCGCCGAGCTCCTCGACGACGTTGACCATGACGGGGAAGGCGCCGGGGGTGCCCTGCGGCACCACCGTGAGCGACTCGGGCCGGTACCCGACCGTCACCTCGCGCTCGCCGCCGAGCTGGTCCAGCGCCACGCGCGGCAGCGGCAGGACCGCGCCGTGGCCGAGGTCGGCGCCCTCGGCGGTCACCGGGAACTGCGTGAGGTTCATGGCGGGCGAGCCGATGAAGCCGGCGACGAAGACGTTCGCGGGCCTCTCGTACATGTGCCGGGGCGAGTCCACCTGCTGCAGCACGCCGTCCTTGAGCACCGCGACGCGGTCGCCCATCGTCATGGCCTCGACCTGGTCGTGCGTGACGTAGACGGTCGTGACGCCGAGGCGGCGCTGCAGCGAGGCGATCTGCGTGCGGGTCTGGACCCGGAGCTTGGCGTCGAGGTTCGACAGCGGCTCGTCCATGAGGAAGACCTGCGGCTGGCGGACGATCGCGCGGCCCATCGCGACCCGCTGGCGCTGGCCGCCGGAGAGCGCCTTCGGCTTGCGGTCGAGGTACTCCTCGAGGTCGAGCAGCTTGGCGGCCTCGCGGACACGGTTGGCGCGCTCCTCCTTGCCGACCCCGGCGATCTTGAGCGCGAAGCCCATGTTCTCGGCGACGGACATGTGCGGGTAGAGCGCGTAGTTCTGGAACACCATGGCGATGTCCCGGTCCTTCGGCGGCAGGTCGGTGACGTCCTTGTTGCCGACGAAGATGTTGCCGGAGTTGACCTCCTCCAGGCCGGCCAGCATGCGCAGCGAGGTGGACTTGCCGCAGCCGGACGGGCCGACGAGGACGAGGAACTCGCCGTCGCCGATCTCGAGCTGGTTGACCGCTGGCTTCTCCTGCCCGGGATAGACCCGGGTGGCCTTGCGGAAGGAAACGGGCGCCATGGGGTGTCCTCTCACCGGCAGGAACGTGCCGGACGATCCGAGTGAGTGGCGGGGCGCGGGCGAGGGCCGCCCGCGCTGATCGAAGCGTACGAGCCGGACCGGCCCCCTGCCCACCAGGGAACGCCTCGGACGCCCGATCCACCCGCCACCCGCCCCGGGCGGCCGCCCTGCTCAGCGGGCCAGGGCCGCCGCGAGCTCCTGGTCGGCCTGCTGGAAGGTCCGGGCGGCGGCGTCGAGGTAGGCGCCCATGCCCTCCAGGCCGGTGATCACCTTCGTCACGCCGGTGTCGAACTCGGTGTAGGCCCCCGAGAACGCCTTGCTCGAGCTGTCGGTGACGTAGCCGCCCGTGACGAGCGCGTCCACCTGCCGCTTCAGCGCGCGCAGCGTCGTCTCGATGTCGCTCTGGCCCTTGCGCAGGTCCTTCGCGGCGGTCTGCATGTCCTGGTACGTGACGTTGACGTTCGCCATGCCGTGTCTCCTCCTCGCGTCGGTGCGCGCGGCCCCGGCCCGGGCGGGCAGGGCATCCGCGTCGACGACGGCGATCCTGGCCGCAACCGGGCCCTGCGCGCGGGCGCCGTCCACAGGCCCGGGACGTGCCCTCAGGGAGCCGGCACCTGCAGGGTGAGCAGCCGGCCGTCGCCGAGCTGAGCCAGCGCCCGGCCGGGCCGGACGGGGCCGCCGACCAGCCCGCGGGGGAGGCGTACGCCGATGAGGTCCCCGTCGGCCAGGCCCTGCGGGGCGAGCAGCACCCCGCACCGGGCCTTGCGCAGCTCGACCTGCCATCCGCTGAACCCGGCGAACCCCTCGTCGACCGAGCCGGCCGCGACCACGGCCCGCCCGCCGTCGGCTGCCTCCCGCACGGCGTCGAGCAGCACCTCGCGCGCGGGGCAGTCGCGCAGCAGGTCGGCGTCGTCGAGCAGCAGCGCCCCGCGCCCCGGCGCGAGCCGGCCGAGCGCGGACGCGAGGGTGGCCGCCGGGAGGGCGGCGTCCTCGAGCACCTGCACGACGCCCGGCCGCCCGGCGAGGGCGCGCAGCGGGGACGCCCGCGGCGCGACGAGCACCAGGCCGGTGCCCCCCGCCAGCAGCGACCGGGCCATCGTGAGCAGCACCGTCGAGCGCCCGGAGCGGGGTGGCCCCGCGACGAGGAAGCCCCCGGCCCCGGCGGACAGGTCCGGCCCCTGCGCCGCGAGCGTGTCGCCGCCGACCCCGACGAGCGCGTGCTGCGGCAGCCAGCCCTCCGGGCGCAGCTGCCAGGCCTGCTCGAAGGACACCCGGGCGGGCAGAGCGTCGACCCGCGGCGGGCGCGACGCGGCGGGAAGGGCGGCGTCCCGCCGGGCCAGCCGCTCGCCCAGCCGGCGCAGGGCGGCCGCCTGCTCCCGTCCGGACAGGGCCCCGTCGAGGAGCGCGACCTGCACCGGCTCGGCGGAGTCCGAGCGCAGCGCCCGGCCCGCGGGTAGCCCGTCGGGCGGCAGGCAGCGCGGCGACACCCCGGCCAGCGCGTAGTCGGCGGGGTCGGCGAGCCGCAGCAACAGCTTGTCCTCGATCGCTGCCCCGACCCGCCCGAGCAGCAGGCTCCGGTCGCCCGCGACCACGACGTGCAGCCCGACGCTCGCGCCCTCGCGCAGCAGCGCCGTGACCTCGTCGACCAGCCGGCCGCCGTCGGCCTCGCCGAGCGCCGCGACGAGGCCCTCCCACCGGTCGACCAGCAGCACCACGTGCGGCAGCCGCAGGCCGGCGGGCTCGCCCGCGCGCTGCTCGCCGATGTCGGCGTAGCCGCCGGCCGCCAGCGCCTCCTGCCGGCGCCGGGCCTCGCCGGCCAGGTGGGCGAGCAGCCGGGCCGCGCGCTCGGGCTCGGCCCGTCCCACCACCGCTCCGCAGTGCGGGAGCTCCACGAGCCCCTGCAGCCCGCCGCCCCCGCAGTCCAGCGCGTACAGGTGCAGGTCGGCCGACGGGTGCGCGGTCGCCAGGGCGGCCGCCAGCGTGCGCAGGGCGGTGGTGCGCCCGGAGCGCGGCGCGCCCACCACGCCCAGGTGCCCGAAGGACGCGAGCGCCACGGCGGCCGGCTCCTGGGCCTGCGCAGCCGGCCGGTCGAGCAGGCCGTACGCCGCCGCGCCCGCCACGCCGGGCAGGCCGTCCAGCGCGAGCGCCTCCGGCAGCGGGGGCAGCCAGGGGCGCCGCGGCGGCCGGGACCCCGCCTGCGCCGCCGCGTCCCGGACCGCCGCCACGAGGGCCGACAGGTCGGTCACCGCCGTCGCCGCGGCCGCGGCGGGCTGCCCGGGCGCCGGCCACGGGCGGGCCAGCGCGGCGCGGTCGAAAGGGAGCACCCGCGGCGGCTGCTCGGCCGTGGCGCGCGGCGGCGTGCCGCCCACCCGGGCCGCCTGGAACGGGACGAGCGAGGCGTGGCCGAGGCGGGCGTACGCGCGCCCCGGCAGCTGCCGGGGGATCCGCCCCGCGTCCGGGGCGTCGATGACGTCCCCGCTCTCGGCGCCGTCGGTCATGCGGAGCGCGATGCGCACGTTGGTGTTCGCCCGGATCTCCGGCGACACCGCGCCGGACGGGCGCTGTGTCGCCAGCACCAGCGAGATCCCCAGCGAGCGCCCCCGCTGGGCGATGTCGACGAGCCCGGTCACGAAGCCGGGCAGCTCACGGGCCAGCGACGCGAACTCGTCGATCACGATCAGCAGCCGCGGCAGCGGCTCGGCGCCGTCCCCCCGCGCGAGGTGGTCGTCCACGTCCTTGGCGCCCGCGGCGGCCAGCAGGTGCTCGCGGCGTACGAGCTCGGCCCGCAGCGAGGCCAGTGCCCGCTCCACGAGCGAGCCGTCGAGGTCGGTGACCATGCCGACGGTGTGCGGCAGCGCGGCGCAGTCGGCGAAGGCCGCGCCGCCCTTGTAGTCCACGAGGACGAACGACACCCGCTCCGGCGGGTACGACGCGGCGAGCGTCGCGACGAGGGTCTGCAGCAGCTCGGACTTGCCGGCGCCCGTCGTGCCGGCCACGAGCGCGTGCGGGCCGTCGCGGCCCAGGTCGACGGCGAACGGGCCGTCGAGCGCCTCGCCGAGCACGGCGAGCGTGCGCGCGCCGGCACGGGCCCAGCGCGCGCGTACCCCCTCCGGGGTCGGCGGGTCGAGCCCGAGCACCTCGAGCAGCCGGCTCGCGGGCGGCAGGGCGGCCTCCGCTGCGTCGCGTGCCCCCTCCCGCAGCGGGGCCAGCGCCCGGGCCACCTCCTCGCACCAGGCCGGGGCCACCGCGTCGGGGAGGACGGCGCCGACGTCCGGCCCGTGCTGCTCGGCCACCCGGAGCAGGCCGTCCGGCCCCGGTGACACGACGGCCCGGCACTCGGCCGGGAGCAGCCGCTCCTCCGCCTCGACGCACACGACGTGGACCCGGGCACCCGGCCCGTCCCGCAGGGCCTGCACGAGCCCGGGCAGCGGGCGCAGCCGGCGCGCGCCGTCGACCACCACGAGCAGCGCCGGCTCGTCCAGCACCTGCGCGGCCGCCACCGGGTCTCGCGCCTGCGTGCGCCGGGCGACCAACGCCGCCAGCTCGGCCAGCCGACGGGCCACGTCCTCGGCCTCGACCGCCAGCAGCACCGCGCAGTCCTGGCCCAGCGAGGGCCGGCAGTGCGGCAGCCACCGCGCCCACTCCCAGTCGGCGGCCGTGTCGCGGCCGGCGAGCACGAGGACCTGCAGGTCCCCCGGAGGGTGCAGGGCGGCGGCCTGCAGGGCCAGCCAGGAGGCGGTGCCTCGCGCGCCCGGGCCGGCCACCCCGATCACGCCGTGACGGGCGAGCGCCACGCCCACGGGCACGCCGTCCAGCTCCAGCGGCACCCGCCGACGGTGCTCCTCGCGGTCGGGGTCCTCGAGCGTGACCTCGGCGGGGACGACGCCGGTGCCCACCCGCAGCAGCAGGAAGTCCGGGTCCTCGCGCCGCCGCTCCCACAGCCGTCGCCCCGGCCCGAGCGCGGCCGCCCGGACGGCGACCGGGTCGGGCAAGCCGTCCCGCCGGGCCGTGCGCTCGGCCGCCAGCGCGGCCTCCGCGTCGGCCATCACGGCCGCCCGCCGCTCCGCGTGCTCGCGCACGAGCGCACGGTGCGACCGGCGGCCCGCGCGCCGGTCCGCGACTGCGCCGGCGAGCAGCGTCACCGGGCTGAGCAGGCCGAACAGCAGGTAGCGGGGGCTCCCCGCCGACCAGGCGAGCACGACGGACAGCGCGAGCGGCAGCAACGCCATGAGGACGGGCAGCGGGCGGCGCTGGGGCTCGGCGGGCGCCCGCGGCAGCCGGTACGCGGTCGTGCCCGCGGCCGGCAGCAGCCGCGGCGGGCGGCTCACCTCGAGCCCGCCGTCCGCAGCCGGGTGGACGTCCAGCGCGGGGGACCGCGGCGGGCCGACCGCCAGCAGGCAGCTCCCGGACCGCAGGAAGGCGCCCGCAGCCCATCCGGCCTCCCCGGCCAGGGGGCTGCCGTCGAGGGACCCGTCCCCGTGCACCGTGCACGAGCCGTCCGGCGCCACGTCGAGCTCCAGGCCGCCCGGTGCGGCTCCGGGCAGCGTCACCCCGGCGGCGGCGGAAGGGCCCACGCGTACGCGCCCGGGCGCGAGGCCGGCCACCGTGCCGGCCCCCACTCCGCCGACCACCCGCAGCTCGAGCACGGACGGCGGCAGCGGCCACTCCGCGGGCGCGTCCAGCCCGACCAGGGCCCCGTCGTGCAGCGGCGAGCCGGCGAGCGGCTCGGCCCGTCCCACCGGCCGGCCCGCGACGTACGCGGTGGCCGGGCCCGCCGCCGACCCGCGCAGCCGTGCGGCGAGCAGGTCGACCACCTCGCCGACGGGCGAGCCCGCGGGCGCGTCCACGATCACGTCGCACCCCTGCCGCGTGGCGGGGTCGACGACGGTGAGGGTGACGCGCACCGCACCGGATCCTGCCGCAGTCCCGGGTAGCGTTTCCGGCGTGAGCCGGCGGCTGTGGACAACGAGCGCGCTGGTGCTCCATGCCCTGCTGGCCGTGGTCCTGGTCGCGTTCGGCTGGCTGGGCTCCTGGCAGCTGGAGCGCTTCCTGGACAAGGCGCGCGGGACGGTCGTCGTGCGCGACGACCCCGCCGTGCCGCTGACGGCCCTCGCCCGGCCCGGCCAGGAGGAGGTGTCCGAGAGCGCCCTGGGACGGCTCGTGACCGTCGAGGGCGAGTACCTCCCCGGCGGGCAGCTGCTCCTGCCCGACCGCGAGCTGCGGGGGCGGCAGGGCTACTGGCTGCTCGCGCCGCTGCGGGCCGCAGCCGGCGGCGACGTCGTGCCGGTCGTGCGCGGCTGGGTCGAGAGCCCTGACGCGGCCGCCGCCGACCTCCCGTCCGGCCCGGTGACCCTGACCGGCCGGGTGCAGCCCGCCGAGCCCGTCGACGACGTCGGCGACGAGGGCCTGCCCGCGGGCCAGGTGCTCGCCGCGAGCCCCGTGGAGCTGCTCGCGACGGTGCAGGCCCCGCTCTACAACCTGCTGGTCGTCGCGGCGTCGGAGGCCCCGCGCGTCGCGGCCGCGCCGGAGCCGGTGGAGCTGTGGGTGCACCGGCCGGGGGGCGGCTTCCCCCTGCAGAACTTCGCGTACGCGATCCAGTGGTGGGTCTTCGCCGCCTTCGCCGTCTTCATGTGGTGGCGCTTCCTGCCCGAGGCCGACGACAGCCCACCTGCGGGCAGCAGGCACGACAGCGAGGCCGGCATCCCGGCCGGAACAACCGCCGGCGACCGGCCGGCCGAGCCCCTGAGGACATCGTCGTGAGCTCTGCCCTGAAGCGCTACCGAGTCATGGCCTACATCGTCGGCGTGATGCTGCTGATCCTCGTCCTCGTGGCGATGCCGGTCCGCTACATCGGGGGCCACCCGGAGTTCTCCGAGACGTTCTCGCCCATCCACGGCGCCTGCTACATCGCCTACCTGATCGTGGCGTTCGACCTGGGGATGAAGGCGCGCTGGTCCAAGCCGCGGATCGTCGCGGTCCTGCTGGCCGGGGCCGTCCCGTTCCTCTCGTTCGTGGTCGAGCGCCGCGTCACCCGGGACGCCGAGGCAGCGATCCGCGCGGGGGCCTGAGCGCGTCGGGGTCGGTACCCTCGTCGCGCGCCCCTGTAGCTCAGTTGGTCAGAGCAACCGCCTTGTAAGCGGTAGGTCGTCGGTTCGAATCCGACCGGGGGCTCCACTGCTCGCAGACCGCCTGTCGCGTCGGTCACGTGTCCCGCCCGCCGTATCTGTGTGGCGTCGCGGCGATCAGTTCCCCGGGCGGGCCCCACGCCTACCGAGCAGGGTATGGGGCCCGCTTCTCGGCCGGATCGGCTAACCCCCGCCGAAACCCCGTCGATCAGGAAGGCGACACGCGACGTGTCGCCCGGGCGGATCCCGCCCGCCGGATCTGCAGGGAGAGAGATGAAGACACAGGATGTGTCCCGACGGGCACGCGCTCGGACGGTCGTCGGGCTGGCCGTGGGCGTGGGTGCCTCGCTGGTGACGGCCGCGGGCCTGTCGTTCGGTGGCTCGACGGTCGCAGCGGCCGCCGCCTCCGGCGGGCCGGTCGTGCTGGACGGCATGGACCCGGTCTGCCACGCCACCATGGGCGAGAGCACCGACGGCTACATCGCCGAGGTGCTCAAGGGCCTGCAGGGCCAGGCGCGCAACGCCAACGACGGCAGCATCGCCGTCGTCGGGATGACCGAGAGCAGCAACTCGTGCGGTGGCACGATCGGCTCGAAGATGCCGGCGTTCCTCTCGCGGATCACGCCGACCCCGACGGTCGCGTACTACACCGACCCCGACGTCCTGTTCGCCGGCATCGCGGACGGCTCGCTCAAGCCCGCGGTCGTCTGGGTCCCGGACCCGGTCTCGGGCAACACGTCGGTGCAGACCAAGCTGACCAGCAACGCCGACAACATCGCCGACTTCGTGAACAACGGTGGCGGGCTCTTCTCCAACATGGGCCAGTACGGCTGGCTCTCCGCGCTGCTGCCCACCGCGCGCTACAACAGCGGCGGCTGCAACGGCGGCCCGGCGGTGACCACGGCGGGTCAGACCGCGTTCCCGGGGCTCACCAACTCGCTCGTCGAGGCCTGCTGGCACGGCTACTTCACCGGCGACACCGGCTCGCTGGTCCCGCTCGTCGACTGGCCGTACCCGAACCCGCTGGACCCGGCGGTCGCCGTCTCGATCGGCGGCGGCTCGGTCAGCCTGCCGAAGAACTTCGACCTGCAGGCCGACCCGACCTCGGCCGAGACCGGCACCACCCGCGTCTTCACGGCCGTCCTCAAGGACAACAGCGGCTCCCCGCGGGTGGGCGTGACCGTCACCTTCACCGTCACCAGCGGCCCGAACGCCGGCCGCACGCAGACCGCCGTCACCGACGCCGACGGCAAGGCCACCTTCACGGTCGTCGGCTCCGGCGCCGGCACCGACGTGGTCACGCTCACCGGCACGATCGGCGGCACCCTGCGCACGGCCACCGTCGAGCAGGTCTGGACCGCCGCCCCCGCTCCGGTGGTGGCGCCGGCCCCGCCGGCCCCGGTCGCGGCTCTGGCCCCGGTCGTGGTCCCGGCCCCGGCCCCGAAGCCGGTGGCCGCCCCGGTCGTCACCCCGCCGGCGGCGCCCGCGATCGGCGGCGTCCAGACCGGCAACGGCAAGCTCGTCGTCACCGTGGTCCCGCCGGCCTCCAACGGCGGCTCGCCGGTCACCGGCTACACCGTCACCGCCCAGCCCGGCAACCACACCGTGACGCTCGGCGCCGAGGGCGGCGCCGCGACCATCCCCGGGCTCAAGAACGGCACGGCCTACACGCTGGTCGTCACCGCGACGAACACGGCGGGCGTCTCGACCACGAGCACGGCCGCTGTCGCCACCCCGCTGACCGTCGCCGGGACCGCCAAGGTCACGGTGGCCGCGAAGACCGACTCCGCGGTGGCCGTCCGCATCGCCGGCCCGGCGAACGACGGTGGGTCCGACGTGACGGGCTACGTCGTCACGCTCACCGACGACGAGGGCAACCAGCGGACCGTGAAGGTCGGCGCCGCGGGTGGCGTCGTGCCGCTCAAGGGCCTCAAGGCCGGCACGACCTACAAGGTCTCGGTCGTGGCCCTCAACGCCGCCGGCTCCTCCCCGGTCGCGCAGGTCACGCTCAGCGTGCCGGCGAAGAAGCCCGTCGCCATCGACATGGCCAAGGGCGACAAGGCGGTGCTGATCCCCGGGTCCTCGCTCGTGCTCACCGGCGACGCGCTCTTCCAGTACCAGTCGGGCAAGCTGACGCCGGCCGGCCTCCGCGCGGTCAAGGCCGCGGCGGCGGGCCTCGAGGGCGCCAAGCGGCTGCGGTGCGACGGCTACACCGACGGCGGCGACACCGCGGCCAACCGGGCGCTCGGCCTGAAGCGGGCGCAGGCCGTGTGCGCCGAGCTCAAGCGCCAGGGCGTGGACGCCGCGACCTCGGTCAAGAGCTACGGCGGCACGCACCACGTGGTCAAGGGCGGGACGCGCGAGGACCGCGCCCCCAACCGTCGCGTCGTGGTGACGGTCGTCGCCTGACGGGCGAGCCAGCGAGAACGGCGGCGCCGGGCGGATGCCCGGCGCCGCCGTCGTGCACCCGGGGCGCTACTCGGTGACGGAGAGGGCGATCTTGTCGATGCGCTCGAAGGTGTCGACCTGCAGGTCCTGCACGCGCTCGGAGCGCAGCGTCGCCGTGGTGCCGAAGAAGAGCGGGATGACCGGCACGTCCTCGGCCACCCGGTCCTCCGCCGCCTGCCAGTCCGGGATGGCGGCCTGCTGGTCGGGCCGGGAGCGGCCCTTCGCGATCAGCGAGTCCACCTCCTCGTCGGCGTAGCCGTAGAGGTTGTTCGAGCCGGCGCTGCTGTAGAGCGAGGTCAGGTAGTTCTCCAGCGTCGGCCAGTCCTGGGAGTACGCCATGCGGAACGGCCCGAACGGCTGCTCCTCCTCGGCGGCGCGCATCAGCCGCTCGACGAGCACGCTGAAGTCGGGCACCGGGGTCGCGACGCACTGCACGTCCAGGTTGGAGGAGACCTGGTTGCACAGGGCCTCGACCCACTCCTTGTGCGGGCCGTCGGCGTTGTAGGTCACGGTGATCGAGTCGAGGCCGCCGCCCGCGGCGAGCAGCGTCCTGGCCTGCACCGGGTCGAAGGTGCACGTCTGCCCGCAGCTGCCCGACCGGTATCCCGGGACCGTGGGCCCGACGTACGCGTCGGCGGGCACCCGGGTGCCGTGGAACACGACGTCGCTGAGCTGCTGGCGGTCGATGGCCATCGACAGCGCCCTGCGCACGCGGACGTCGCGCAGCTCCGGGTCGGCGCTGGGCAGCCCGAGGTAGGCGAAGTAGGAGGACGGGAACGTCCGATAGCGGTCCCCGAACTCCTCCGGGGCCGTCGCCAGCTGGGCCGCCGGCAGCGAGGTCATGACGTCGACCTCGCCGGCGAGCAGCTCGTTGTACGCGGTGTCCATCGAGCCGAAGAGCTTGAAGTCGATCCCCTGCAGCTTGGGCTTCTCGCCCTTGTAGTCGTCCCAGCGCTCGACGGCGATGAGCTGCTCGTGCTGCCAGGTGCCCTGCATGCGGAACGGCCCGTTGCCGATGGGGGCGTCGTCGTACGCCTTCGGGTCCTCGAGCGCCTCGGGCGGCAGCGGGAAGAAGGCCGCGTACCCGAGCTGGGTCTCGAAGCTGTTGTCGGGCTGGGAGAGCGTGACGGTGAAGGTGCGCTCGTCGACGACCTTCAGCCCGGACATCGCCCTCCCGGTCGCGGTGGGGGCGGGAGCGTCGTCGGCGGGGGCCACCTCGTCGTACCCCTCGATGAGCGAGTAGTAGGAGCTGTTGGCCTGCCCGGTGCTGGCGCCGTAGTTCCAGGCGTCGACGAAGGAGGAGGACGTGATGGGCGTGCCGTCGTGGAACGTCCACCCCTCCGCCAGGGTGATCGTCCACTGCTTGCGGTCCTGCGTGGTGATCGAGGAGGCGAGCCCCGTCCGGCGTGGGGCACCGGACTCGTCGTAGTCGACCAGGCCGGTGAACAGCGCGTCGACGATCTCCTGCCCGGCCGACTCGGCGACGTTGGGCGGGGTGAGCGACGCCGGCTCGATCAGCGCGATCGCCGCCCGGCCGCCGCCGTCCGGAACGGCCGCGTCGTCCTCGTCGCCGCTCCCACCGCTGCAGCCGGCCAGCACCGTCGCCAGCGCAAGGGCGCAGGCCGCCGTGCGCGTGCCGGTGGTCGGACGGCCCCTCCACCGCAGTCGCATCCCTGCCCCGCCTCTCCTCGCCCGGATTGCTTCCTTCGCCCGTCCTACCCACGCAGCGTAACGAGGCGACTCCCGGTCGTGCCGGGGGCTCTCAGACCTTCAGCTGCGGCAGGACGTGGCGCCCGTAGAAGTCGATCACCGCAGACTGGTTCCGCTGTCCGGAGTGGACGAACGGCGTCCCGCCCAGGTCCAGGACTCCCTGGAGCGCCGCGACGTGGTCGGCGGGGTCGCCGGTCTTGGGCCAGGAGCCGTAGACCTGCGGCAGCGGCCAGTAGGAGTTGGCCTTCTGCTGGATGGAGACCGGGTCCGGGTCGTAGAGCAGCGACGGGTCCCAGGGGTCGACCGTGAACCGCCAGCGCTTCGCGGCGTACTCCAGGCCGGGCCCGTCGCCCACGTTCACGAACACCTCGACGTACTTGGGCATCGCGTCGGGGTCCTTGCCGGCCGCCCGCGCCCCACGGGCGAAGGCGTCGCGCAGCTCGGGCTTGCGGATGTCGGCGGCGCTGCAGATCCAGCCGTCCCCGTGCAGCCCGGCGTTGTACGCGCTCTTCGGCCCGCTGGCGGCCATGTAGATCGGCACCGGGCGCTCGGGGACGTCGTAGAGCTGGAAGCGGTCGACGGAGTAGTACGTCCCGGACCAGGTGACGCGCTCGCCCTCCCACAGCCGGCGGATGAGCTGGACGGCCTCGACGAGCCGCGCGGCGCGCTCGGCGTACGGCCCGAACTGCCCGGTGCCGGCCTTCTCGTTGAGCGCCTCGCCGGTCCCGACGCCGAGGAAGACGCGCCCGGGGGCGAGGATCCCGAGCGTGGCCCACGCCTGGGCGACCTCGCTGGGGTGGTAGCGGTAGATCGGGCACGTGACGCCGGTGCCGAACGTCGCGCGGCTCGTCGCGGCGCTGAGCAGCGCCTGGGTCATCCAGGGGTGCATCGAGTGGCCCTGGACGTCCTGCCAGGGCTGGAGGTGGTCGCTGGTCCACATCAGGCCGAACCCGGCCGCCTCGGCCTGCGCGCCCCACTGCACGAGGGCCTGGGTCTGGAACTGCTCGTGCGAGAGCACGAACCCGACGGGGACGGGCCGGGCCGGCCGCGGCGGCGCGGGCGCGGCGTACGCGGTGGCGGGCAGGGCGATGGTGCCGGCTGCGACGGCGGCGCCGGTCAGCAGGCCGCGGCGGGACAGGGCGGGAGCGGGCTCGGTCATGCGTGGCCTCCGGCCGTCGGGCGGGCCTGCGTGCCCGCCCTTGCGCGTTGCCCGTTATCCCGGGCTCTCACCCGCGCCGCGGCCGTCCTTCAGCGGTGGGCGGGGCCGGCGACGGCCGACCCGGTCTGCACGGCCCACAGCTGGGCGTAGATCCCGCCCGCCGCGACCAGCTCGTCGTGCGTGCCGGACTCGGCGACGCGCCCGTGCGCGAGCACCCAGATCCGGTGCGCGTCGCGCACGGTCGAGAGGCGGTGCGCGACGACGAGGGCCGTGCGCTGTGCGGTGACGACCGCGAGCGAGCGCTGGATGGCCGCCTCGGTCTCGTTGTCCACCGCCGAGGTCGCCTCGTCGAGGACGAGCAGCGCCGGGTCGCGCAGGATCGCGCGGGCCAGCGCGATGCGCTGGCGCTGCCCCCCGGAGAGGGTGAGCCCGCGCTCCCCGACCATGGTGGCGTACGCGTCGGGCAGGTCGGTGATGAAGCCGTGCGCCTCCGCGAGCCGGGCCGCTTCCTCGACCTCCGCGTCGGATGCGTCGGGCCGGCCGTAGGCGATGTTGTCGCGCACGCTGCCGTGGAAGAGGAACACGTCCTGGCTGACGTAGCCGATCGCGCCGCGCAGCGACTCCCACGCGAGGTCGCGCACGTCGACGCCGTCGAGCAGCACCTGGCCCGCCCGCGGGTCGGAGAAGCGCAGCACGAGCCGGAGCAGGCTGGACTTGCCGGCGCCGGTCGAGCCGACGACCGCGTGGGTCTCGCCGGCGGGGACCACGAGGTCGATGCCGCGCAGCACGTCCGGGCCGTCGTCGTACCCGAACCGCACGCCCCGCAGCTCCAGCGCCCCCCGCGCCGGGACGGGCAGGACGAGACTGCCGTCGACGCCGTGCGGCTCCTCCTCGAGCAGCGCGAAGATCCGCCGGGTGGACGCCATGGCCCGCTGGTAGAGGTCGAGCGTCTGCCCCAGGTCGGTGAGCGGCCAGAGCAGCCGCTGGGTGAGGAAGACGAGCACGGAGTAGAGACCCACCTCGAGCCGGCCCTCGAAGACGAGCCAGCCGCCGAGCAGCAGGGTCGAGGTGAACCCGGCGAGGATCGCCATCCGGATCAGCGGCACGAAGGCCGACGACGACGCGATGGCCCGCCGGTTGGCCGCGCGGTAGTCCTGCGACACGCGGGCCACCCGGGCGGTCTCGCGGTCCTCGGCGGTGAACGCCTTGATCGTCGCCAGGCCGCCGAGGTTCGCCGACAGGGTGGCGCTCACCTCGCCCGCGGCCTCGCGGACCGCGGCGTACAACGGCTCGAGCCGGCGCTGGAAGCGGATCGACCCCAGCACGATGACCGGGACGGGCAGGAACGCCAGCAGGGTCAGCTGCCAGGAGGTGGCGGCGAACACGGCGCCGACGAGCACGACCGTCCAGGCCGTGTGCAGGATCGTGCGGGCCCCGACGTCCAGGAACCGCTCCAGCTGGTTGACGTCGTCGTTGAGGATCGAGAGCACCTTGCCCGGCGGGGTCCGCTCGTGCCACGCGACGTCGAGCCGCTGCACGTTGGCGTACGCCTCCACCCGCAGGTCGTGCTGGACGGTCTGCGCCAGCCCCCGCCAGAGCAGGGAGGCGACGTAGTCCGACAGCGACTCCAACGCCCACACGAGGGCGTTCAGGGCGGCGATCACGAGCAGCTGGCTGAAGCGGCCGTCGATGCCGAGGGTCGACGCCACGAACGAGTCGTCGCCGCGCACCACGACGTCGACCGCGGCACCCAGCAGGATCTCGGGCGCGACGTCCATCGCGGTGTTGACGCTCGTGCAGGCCACGGCGGCCACGACGCGCCGGCGGTAGCGCCGGTGGTGGTGCCAGAGGGCCGCGAGCGGGCTGCGGGAGGAGGGTGGTGCCGGGTTCACGGCGGGAATCGTCGCAGGCGCGGCCTGCCGCGTGTCCGTGCGGGCAGGGGCTGCATCGACAAGGATGGTGGGGCCGAACCGTCCGCGGAGGAGCCGATGGCCGAGACGCAGGAACTGGGCTCGTACGAGGCGGCGTACGTCGCCGGGGGGCCGCGCCGGGTCGTGGACACGGCGGTCGCGGCGCTCGTCCTGCGCGGGGACGTGCGTGCCCGCACGACCGGGGAGCTCGACCCGGTCGACCCGCGCCCGCGGCACGACGTCGAGGCCGCCCTCGTGGACGCCCTCGACCTGGCCCCCGGGCGCCGGGTGGAGCAGCTGTGGTGGGACGTGGCGCTCGACGAGCGCGTCGCCGGGCTCGCCGGCCGCCTCTGCCGCGACGGCCTGCTGCGCAGGAGCCTGCGCCGGCCTCCGGGTCCGCAGGCGGCCTACGTGCCCACGTGGACCGGGCGTGGCGCGCTCCGCCGGCTGTCGCGGACGGGCACCTTTCCGTCGAACGACCCCGCCACCGCGCCGTGGCTCGTCGCCCTGGGCGGGGCGTCCTGCCTGCCCGACGCGGAGCTGCGCGAGGCCGTGTTCGGCGCGAGAAGCGGTGCCGGGAGGGTTGTAGAGAATGTTCACCTCGGTCCCGTCGGCGTTGACGGTGAACATCCGGGAACCCTGTTGAAACGTGTCCGGGTCGACCTCCGAGCGGTGCCCGACCACCAGATGATCACCGTCCGGCGTGACGGCAAGATCGAACGGACGAAGGCTTTCGGTCCCTGGAATGCGTCGTGGTGCTGCACCCGCGACCAGGGCCACCACACCGGTGGACAGCCCGGCGTAGGCCCGGGTGGGATCGCTCGGGTCCGCCACCGGCGTCGCGTAGGTGTCCGACCTCGCCGTCAGCCGCTCAGGTCGTGACGAGCCGTCAACGGCGATGCGATGGACGTCCGACAGCCGCGGGGCTACCCCCCCGAGCTCCCCGAACGACCGTAGGAGGAGCAGAGCTGAACCGTCGGGCACCCAGGTGACGCTGGAGCAGGTGACATCGGGTTCTCCCCGCCGGAGCGCACAGCGGCCATCGCGCGACGCTGCGTCCCGTCCGGGCGGGCGACGGCAACCGTCGTGGTCCGCCGAGTCGGCGGCCTCTTCGAGCCAGGCGAGCCGGCCGTCCCGAGCGGCGGCTGCGTGAGCGATGTCCAGCGCGACCAGGTCTCGGCCGGGCCTGTCCGGCGCCACGGGCCACATGGCTCCGGACCGCTCAGCCAGCGCGGGCCAGGCGGAGAAGACGACGCGAGGTCCCCGGTCCCGGCGACGGCGGCGCGCCTGAGGTTCGCACGTCGATGCCGCTACTGAGCTCTAGGAAGCAGCTTCTCCGTCGTCCGGAGCTATGTAGAACCTGACCTGCTCCGGGACGTCCTCGGGCACGGCCTGGACCTGCACCCGCCACCGGCCCGGAGCCGGCAGCTCGATCTCCGTCCCGCCGTCGGAGTCCCCGATGAGCAGCCGGCCCGAGGGGACCTCGAGGGACACGTCCCTCGTGACGGCAGCGCCGGGCGCGCCGCCACGGAGGAACGTGAGCTCGACCAGGAACTCGGGCAGGTCCTCGTCGTCCCCGAGGTCCTCGGGAACCTCGAGGTCGTCCGGGACCTCGATGTCGTCGGCGTGTCGCACCCGCAGGAGGAACCCGTGACGCCCGACCACCCAGCCCGAGTCACTGTCCCAGTCCGGGAGCTCGTCGAGGGAGTCCGCGTCGCTGAGCTCCAGCAGGCCCCAGTGGAACGCCTGGCTGACCGACGCGATCTCCGACACGACAGCCTCCGACACGACAGCCTCCGACACGACAAGCCCCCGACACGACAAGCCTGCGACACGACGACCACCGACTCCGGTGCCTCTCCCGTCAGCATGACGGCGCGGGTGGTCGTCGGGGTCGGCAGGCCCCTTGCGTCGCCCGCCCTGCCGTGCCAGGGTCTTCCATAGGCCATCACCTATACAAGGAGCGCGCATGCTGAAGGACCCGGTCGCCACCGCCGGCCTCGTCGCCCGCGAGGTCCGCAGCGGCACCCGCGACGGAGCGCCGACGAGGGTCGCCGTGGCCCGGCGCACCTACCCCACCGGCCGCGAGGACCTGTGGCAGGCCCTCACGCAGCCCGAGCGCATCGTGCGGTGGTTCCTGCCGGTGAGCGGGGACCTCCGGGTCGGCGGCACGTACCGCACGGAGGGCAATGCGAGCGGCAGCATCGAGAGCTGCGTGGCGCCGGAGCGCTTCGACGTGACGTGGGAGTTCGGCGACGTCGTGTCCTGGCTCGCGGTCTCGCTGTCGGAGACGGGCGAGGGGACGCTGCTCGAGCTGACCCACGAGTCGCCGGTGGACCCGGTGTTCTGGGAGCAGTTCGGGCCGGGCGCGGTGGGCGTCGGCTGGGACCTCGCGCTCATGGGCCTGGGGTTGCACCTCGAGACCGGCGCTGCGGTGGACCCTGCGGAGGCGGCCGCCTTCGCCACCTCGCCGGAGGGCATCGAGTACGTCCGGGCCGCCGCCACGGGGTGGGCGCACGCCGCCGTCGCCGACGGGGACGAGCCCGGCCCGGCGCACGAGGCGGCCGTGCGCACCCTCGCCTTCTACACGACCGTGCCCGAGGACACGTCCGGCAGCTGAGTGGACGCCGTGTTCGAGGCCCTCGGGGACGGCACGCGGCGGCGCATCCTCGGCCTGCTGGCCGCCGGCGAGCAGCCGGCGGGGGCCATCGTGTCCTCGCTGCAGGCGCAGGCACCCATCACTCAGCCCAGCGTCTCCCAGCACCTGCGGGTGCTCCGCGAGGCCGGGCTGGTCGCGGTGCGGGCCGAGGGCACGCGACGCCTCTACTCACTCGAGCCGGAGGGCCTGTGCGCCGCGCAGGCGTGGCTCGCCGCGCTCGCCGATCCGCTGGGGGGCTTCGACCAGCCGCTCGACGCCCTCGCCACCGAGGTGGCGCGCGGCCGGAGGGCACGGCGGAACGCCGCGCCGGCCGTGCGCGAGGGCGAGGAGCGCCCGGCCTGAGCGCCCCTGTCGAGGTGTGGCGGGCCGTGCGGCAGGGTTGGCGCACGGTTCAGCGACGGCTGTATCTTCTGACCGTGCTGACGCTCGAGACCCGGACCGCCGTGCTGACCCGGCTGGGGCGTGCCCTGGCCGACCCCACCCGGTCGCGGATCCTCGTCGCGCTGGCCGACGGGCCGGCGTACCCGGCGCAGCTGGCGGCCGAGCTCGGCCTCAGCCGATCCAACGTCTCCAACCACCTGACCTGCCTGCGCGGCTGCGGCCTGGTGGTCGGCACGCCGGAGGGACGCCAGGTCCGCTACGAGCTCGTCGACGGCCACCTCACCCACGCGCTGGCCGACCTGCTCGAGGTCGTCATCGCCGTCGACTGCGAGAGCGCCTGACGTGGGCGCGGGGCACTCGCACGGCCACGGCCACGGCCACGGCTCGGCGCAGGCGCACCGCGCGCGGCTGCTCGTCGTCCTGGCGATCACGGCCACGGTCGTGGTCGTCCAGGTCATCGGGGGCGTGCTCTCGGGCAGCCTCGCGCTGCTCGCGGACGCCGGGCACGCCTTCACCGACGCCGCCGGGCTGCTCATCGCCGTGCTCGCCGTCACCTTCGCGTCCATGCCGGCCACGACCCAGCGCACCTTCGGCTACCTGCGGCTGGAGATCCTCGCCGCCGTGGTCAACGCGACGCTGCTCGCGGTGGTCGCCGTCTTCGTGCTGATCGAGGCCGGGCGGCGCTGGTCCGACCCGCCCGAGGTCGCGGGCGGCACGATGCTCGCGTTCGCGCTGGTCGGCCTGGTGGCCAACGCCGTCGGCCTGCTGCTGCTGTCGCGCGGGGCCAAGGAGAGCCTGAACGTCCGCGGCGCCTACCTCGAGGTGCTCGGGGACCTGCTCGGCTCGGCCGCGGTCATCGTGGCCGCCGTCGTCCTGCTCACCACCGGCTTGCGCCGGGCGGACGCGGTGGCCTCGGTCGCGGTGGCGCTGATGATCCTCCCGCGCACGTGGTCGCTGCTGCGCGAGGCGATCGACGTGCTGCTGGAGGCGACTCCGCGCGGCGTCGACGTGGGCCACGTGCGCGACCACATCCTGCGGACGCCGGGGGTGCTCGACGTGCACGACCTGCACGTCTGGACCATCACCAGCGGCCTGCCGGTCATGAGCGCCCACATCGTGGTGGAGCCGGGGCGGTCCACGCCCGACTGCGCGGGAGCAGCCCAGGGGTGCGAGGCCAGCATCCTCGACACGCTGCGCGACTGCCTGGCCGAGCACTTCGACGTCGAGCACAGCACGTTCCAGCTCGAGCCGGCGGGCCACCGTGCCCACGAGGACGCCGTCCACCACTGACCCGGCTTGACGGCAGCGGCCGCGACTGTGCAAGTTGACCCGGTGAAAGGCACGGACGCGTCGGCCCGGGCGCGGATACGTGACATCGCTATTCGGCAGTTCGGGCGCGAGGGGTTCGACGCGTCGCTGCGCGCCATCGCAGCAGCCGCAGGCGTAAGCCCGGCACTGGTGATCCACCACTTCGGTAGCAAGGCTGGCCTTCGTGCCGAGTGCGACGACGAGGTGCTGCGGATCGTCCGCGAGGCCCGGACGACCACCCTCACCCGCGGGGACCCCACGAGCCTGCTCTCCGCGCTGGCCTCGATCGAGGAGTACGTCCCCGTCGTCGGCTACGTCGTCCACGCGCTGCTCGCCGGTGGCGACCTCGCCGCCCGGCTCTTCGACCGCATGGTCGAGGACGCCCAGGCATACCTGCGCGAGGGCGTGGCCGAGGGGCGGCTGCGCAGGAGCCGGGACGAGGCCGCGCGGGCGCAGTACCTCGGCTACGTCGGCATCGGCGCCCTCCTCGTCCACCTGCGCCGTCACCCGCCCGTCGACGGCGACCTCGCCGGAGCGCTGCAGGCCTACTACCGGACGTTCGCGCTGCCCGCGCTCGAGCTCTACACCCAGGGGCTGCTGGCCGACTCGACGCTGCTCGACGCGTACGTGCGGCGCATGCAGCCCGCGGACGGCGGCACACCGGTGCAGGAGTAGCCCCACCGGCGCCGGCGGGCAGCCCGGCGGGCGCCGTCGAGGTCACGATCGCGTCACGCGACGTGCTGCGCGCGATCGTGCGCATAGCCTGGCAAGGCACGTGGGATGTCCCTTCCAGGAGGGCGCGATGAGCGAGTGGCTGCAGCGTCGCAGCGAGGACGACGGCCTGGCCGGCAACGGGCCGTACGGCCCGGTGGTCGTGGTGGGGGTCGACGGCAGCCGGTCGTCGCGCTGCGCCGCGCTGGCAGCCGCCGGCACCGCTCGCGAGCTCGGGGCGACCGTCGTCGCGGCGCACGTCCCGACACCCTCCCCCGTGCACTCGTTCGCCGGCCTCATGGGGGCCGGGTTCGTGCTGCAGGAGGCCGAGGAGCTCCAGGTCCGCGAGATGGAGCAGCAGCTCGCCGCCCTCTTCGAGCTCGAGGAGGTGCGCTGGCGCTTCGTCGTCCTGTCCGGCCCGGTCGGAGCCGCGCTCGACGAGCTGGCCGCCCAGTTGAACGCCGCGGTCATCGTCGTCGGCTGCCCGCGGCGTACGCTCCGGCGGCGCCTGGTGCACCTGCTCGCCCCGAGCGTCCCGCGCCTGCTGATGCGCCGGCATGCCGGCTCGTTGCTCGTGGCCTGAGACTCGCCAACGGCTTCACGGGACGGAATTCGCGGCTTCACGCGGGCGAAACAGCGCCTCGGCACGATCGGGCCGCTTTCCCGCCCTTGCTGAGGAGCCGTAGTGCCCAGACCCGTCGTCCGCTCTCTCGTGGCGGCCATGGCCGTCACCGCCGCGCTCGCGGTGCCCATCTCCACCGCCGCAACCACCAGTGCCGCCATCGCCGCCGCCGCGCCCGCTCCCGTCCTCGACCTCGAGACGCTCGACGGCGTGACCGCCGAGCGCATGATGGCGGCCGGCCAGCTGACCTCGGTCCAGCTGGTGCAGGCGTACATCGACCGCATCGAGGCGCTGAACAAGCGCGGCCCCGGCCTGAACGCCGTCACCCAGCTCAACGAGAACGCGCTCAGGGAGGCCGCGAAGGCCGACGCGGAGCGCGCGCAGGGCATCGTGCGCGGGCCTGCGCACGGCCTTCCCGTGCTGCTCAAGGACCTGATCGACGTGAAGGGCATGTACACGTCGAACGGCAACTACTCGCTGCGCCACTCCTACCCGGCGGACGACGCGGGGATCGTCAAGAAGCTCAAGGCCCGTGGTGTGGTCATCCTCGGCAAGCTCGGCCTGTCCGAGTTCGCCAACAGCTTCGGCAGCCAGCCGTCGGGCTTCTCCAACCTGACCGGCCAGGTGCTCAACGCGGTCGACGCGGACCAGAACCCGAGCGGCTCGTCCTCGGGCAGCGGCGCGGCGGGCGCGGCCGCGCTCTCGATGCTCGTCGTCGGCACGGAGACCTCCGGCTCGATCATCAGCCCGTCGAGCACGCAGGGGCTCGTCGGCCTGCGCCCGACGGTCGGCCTCGTGCCGGCGTACGGCATCGGCCCGATCTCCTCCTCGCAGGACACCGCGGGTCCGATGGACCGCACGGTCGCCAACGCCGCGATGAACCTGCAGTCGATGGCCGGGCGTGACCCGAAGAACGAGGCGGGCTACGCCGCCGTCTTCGGCCCGAACTGGCAGCAGTCGATCCAGCGCGCGCCGGAGGCCGTGCCCGACTACATGTCCGCGCTCGACCTGAACTTCGTGCGGGGCAAGAAGATCGGCTACAACGGCACGTTCGCCGAGGGCACCCCCGCGAGGATCGCGTACGACGCCCTGGTCGCGGCGGGCGCCGTCATGGTCGAGCGCCCGACCGTCGCGGTCGGCACCGTGCCGGCGATCCCGAGCGCCTACCAGCAGCACAAGGCGATCGACGAGTACTACAAGAACCTCGGCCCGAACGCGCCCATCAAGAGCCTGGCCGAGGAGGTCGCGGACAACCACGCCAACGAGCACCAGGCGCTGAAGTTCGGCAACCAGAACCACGTGAACGCGCTGGCCGCGGAGACGACGCCGGGCGGCCCGAACGAGACGGCCTACCGCGAGGCGATGCCGATCCGGCGCGCGGCGCAGTGGAAAGCCATGGACACCATGATCAATGGTGGCACGCCGGACGACCCGAGCGACGACGTCCTGGCCATCCTGGGCACCGTGCCGAGCGGCCCGACCGCGGGCACGCCGCAGATCACCATCCCCATGGGCTACAACGCCACGACCCGCCGCACGCAGGCCGTGTCCATCCACGGCAACAACATGAGCGAGCGCAACCTGATCGGTGTCGCGTACGTCATCGAGCAGGCCACGAAGCTGGCCCAGGGCGTCTCCGACGTCAACCCCAGCATGTACCGCTGCGCGGACACCGCGACGCCGCAGCCGTACGGTGACCGGGGCAGCTGCAACCCCGACTACACCGACGCCATGACGCTCACCGGATACGCAATGCCTGATCTCGGCTTCAGCCTCGAGACCGAGTCGGCGCAGAGCCTGCAGGCGCGCATGACCGCCGGGACGCTCACCGCGGAGACGCTGACCAAGGCGTACCTCGCCCGCATCGCCTCCGTCAACGCCGCGGGCCCCGCGGTGCAGGCGGTCCGGTCGCTCAACACCGCGGCACTCACCGAGGCGAGGGCGTTGGACGGCGAGCGCGCCGCCGGCCGCACGCGCGGACCGCTGCACGGCATCCCCGTGCTGCTCGACGACACGATCGACGCGACCGGCCTGCCCACCACGGGTGGCTCGATCGCGCTGCAGGGCTCCATGCCCAAGAACGACTCGGCGGTCGTGGCGAAGCTCGAGGCGGCGGGCGCGATCGTCCTCGGCAAGACCAACGTCTCGGAGCTGAACGGCGTCGTCGACGCCAACATGCCGGAGGGCTACTCCTCGCTCGGCGGCCAGGTGCTCCTGCCCTCCGACACTGACAAGACCCCGGCCGGCTCCTCCGCGGGCTCGGCCGCGGCGACGGCCGCCGGGCTCGCCGCCTTCACGGTCGGCCTGGAGTCCTCGACGGACACTGCGCAGCTCATCGCCCCGGCGAACGCGGCCGGCGTCGTCGGCCTCAAGCCCACCGTCGGCCGGGTCAGCCGGGACGGCGTCCTTCCCGTGTCCAGGACGCAGGACTCGCCGGGCCCGATCACGAAGACCGTCTACGACGCCGCCCTGTCACTGCAGGCCATGGCCGGCGCCGACGCGGCGGACCCCGCGACGGCAGGTGCCCCGGTTGCTGCGGACTACCTGTCCGGGCTCACGCCGACGGCGCTCTCCGGCAAGCGGGTCGCCGTCGTCAGCAGCACGGCAGCGCCGTTCCCCGCGGCGGTCACGACCGTCCAGGGCCTCGGCGCCACGACGGTCACCAAGACCGCCGGGACCCCGAGCCCCAACCCCGCGAGCATCGTCACCCGCGAGCTCGAGCGCGACCTCGATGCCTACCTCGCCGACACCGCCGGCACGGGTGCGAAGTCGCTGGCGGAGGTCGTCGCCTACAACTCGGCGAACCCGGTCGAGGGCCTGAAGTACCAGCAGCGCGACCTTCTCGCCGCCCAGGCGGTCGACCTGACCGACCCGGCCACGGCCGCGGCGTACGAGGCGGACAAGGCCGCGGGCCTGGCGTCGAACAAGGCCGTCATCGACACGGTGCTCGACAACGGCACGCCGGGCGACCCGAGCGACGACTTCGACGTCGTGATGGCTCCCGCGGGCAGCGCGCTGGTCAACGTCGCCGACCGCGCGGGCTACCCGGTCCTCACCGTCCCGGCCGGCTACGGCACGGGCAGCGCGGGCCGCAACCCGATCGGCGTGACGTTCATCGGCTCGGCCTTCAGCGAGGCGAAGCTGCTCGCCGCGGGCTACGCCTTCGAGCAGGCGACGAACGTCCGCAAGGCACCGAGCTGGACCAACCCCTCGATGTGGCGGTGCGTCCCGGGCAGCACCTTCTTCACCGCGGAGCTGTGCAACCCCGGTGACCCGTTGATCTCGCTCTTCGAGCTGGAGTCGATGGTCGAGCGGTTCAACGCCGACGGGACGGTCTCCGACAAGACGACCGCGAACATCGGCGCCGCGCTGCAGAAGGCGGTCGAGCAGAACTACCTCGGCAGCGAGGCCCGCGCGATCGGCTACCTGCAGACGTTCGTGGACAAGGTCAGGAACCAGGTCAAGGGCGACGCCCGCGACGTGGAGGCCCGCGACATGCTGGTGAACGAGGCGACCGCCCGGCTCGCGTACCTCACGGCCCGTGAGGCGTACGAGGCGACGTGGGGCCTGAACAAGTAGTCGGCGAGCTGCAGGCCCCGTCCCCGCACTACGGTGCGGGGGCGGGGCCTGCCCCTTTCTCCGGTCGTCGGCACGAGGGATGAGACATGCACGTGAGCGAGCTGCGCCTGGTCGTCACCGCGGAGGACTACGACGCCGCGCTCGAGTTCTACCGGACCGTGCTCGGGCTCCCCGTCGTCGCCGACTACAGCTCCGACGACGGCCGCGCCGTGCTGCTCGACGTCGGGCGAGCCCGCCTCGAGCTCTTCGATGCCCGTCAGGCCGAGCACATCGACCGGGTCGAGGTCGGGCGCCGGGTGGCAGGGCACGTCCGGGTCGCGCTCGAGGTACCGGACTCCGCAGCGGCGACGCAGGCGCTGGCAGCGGGCGGCGCGGACGTGATCGCCGGGCCGACGCGTACGCCGTGGGGCTCGCTCAACGCCCGGCTCGCGGCGCCGGGCGGGCTGCAGCTGACCTTGTTCAGCGACGAGCCCGACGCCTGAGCCGGGTCCCCCAGCGCGAGGTCAGTCGACCCCGTTCTCCTTGTCCTCGGACTCCTGCAGCCAGTTGAGGACGACCTGGGCGTTGGCCATGAGGAGCATCTTGGCCTCCTCGTCCCCACGCACCTGGTTGTTCACCTTGGCGATGAACTGGCCCAGGTAGCCCATCGCGGACTGCTCGTGGCCGCCCTCGTAGCGCTTGACGGCGTTCGCGAGGCGCCCCTGCAGGTCCTCGCCGACCGCCGCCTTCACCCGGCCGGCGGCGACCATCGCATCGACCTGGTCGCGCAGCTCGTCGAGCCACGTCAGCGTGCGGATCACGAACAGGTTCTCGTAGCTGCGCATCGCCGCGCCCATGGCGCCGCCCGCGGAAGCCGGGGTGTTGGGGGCCGCGTCCTGCTCCCACAGCGGGTGGTGCATCGCCTTCGCGCCCACCTTGTCGAAGAAGGCGCGGAAGGGGATGTTCCCGAGCCCGATCTCGACGTCGGCGTACGAGTTGCCCTGGGCGGGGTTCGCGTTGGGCCGGCCGTCCTTCACGTGGAACAGGTGGTAGCGCTCGGGGTGGGCCGCGACGTAGTCGGCCGGGTCGAACCCGAAGGCGCCGTTGGGGAGCGGGACGCCGTTGGTGCCGCCGGGCTGCGCGAACTTCCGGGCGCCGCCGAAGGCCCAGAGGATGTCCATCTCGAGGAAGACGGCCTTGCTGAAGTCAAGGCTGTTGATCCACACGTCGTAGCGGCGCACCGTCGGCTGGTCCGAGGTGAAGGCGAACTCGTTGCTGTGGTTGTGCTGGTAGATCTTCAGCCCGTACGTCGCCGCGACCTCCGCGGCCTGGTTGTAGCGGTCGGCGGCCGCCTGGATGCCGGCGGTCGTGTTGCCGCCGGGGATGTCGTCGGCGGTGCCGAGGTAGGGCAGGCCGAGCTGGCGGGCGGTCTCGTACTGCTGCTCGCGCTGCCCCGCGTTGACGAGCGCGTTCGTGCCGATGTGGCTCCCTACGCCCTTGAGCCCGTTGTCCTCGAGGAGCTGCTTGAGCTGCGGGATCGTGATCGGGCCGGCGTTGCCCTGGGTGTAACCAGCGAACTCGACTTCCTTGAATCCCAGCCGGGCCAGCTCCTCGAACACCACGCGGAACCCGAGGCTGTTGATGAGGTTGCGGACGCTGTAGAGCTGAAGGCCCAGCGCGGGGGAGGGGGTGTCGGGCGCCGCGACGCCCAGCGCGGCGTTGGCCGTGCCCGCGAGCGGGCCGAGGGCGGCCGTCGAGGCGACGCCGAGCGCGGTGCCACCGGCCAGGCCGAGGAAGCCGCGGCGGCCGAACGGAGACTGAGCCATCAGGATCATCCTGTTCTCGTGGGGAGACTCGGAAGCGGTGACGCTGCACGGCAGCCTGGGATCGGGCACGTGGCCCGGCTGCCGAGAGATGGGTACGCGAGGGTGGGCGGCTAGCTCGCGTGCCGGCGGCGGTGGCCGACGCGAGGAGGGCTCCACGGCACGTGCGGCGGGCGTGCCGCGGAGGTGCTGGGCTCGACCGGCAGGAAGCCGGGAGTGTGATTCACAGCGTGCGTCTCCTCGTCGTTGAGGGGGTGCCGCGTGCCGGAAGGGGCGGGCACGCCGACGTCCGGACCCTAGGCGTGGACCGGACGGGGGGTCAAGAGAAAGCCTTTGTCCAGCGAGCGTCACCGGACATTCGCCGGTACCGAATGGCAGATGTGCATGGTGGCCGCCTCCCGGCCCTTTCGGCCCTTACGCTGCCCGCATGCCGTTGCTCTCCGTCCGGGGCTCTGCACGCCTCGCGGTGCCGCCCGACGCCGCCCGTCTCCTGCTGGGGATGTCCGGGAAGGGCCCGGACAACGGCGCGGCGCTGACCACCGTGCGCGCCTCCTCCGAGCGTGCCGTCGAGCTGCTGCGGGCCGGGGGCGGCGTGCCGCTCGAGCCGGAAGCGCGGCCGGCGCTCGGCTTCACCCGCGGACAGCTCACCCTGCGCCGGCCCATGCGCTGGGACGAGCAGCAGGGGCAGGAGATCGCGTACGGCCCGGTGACCGCCGAGCTGCTGCTCGAGGTCGTCGTCCGCGACTGGGCGCTGCTGCCGGTCGTCACCGGCCTGCTGGCCGAGGTCGAGGGGGCGTCCCTGGACGGCCTGACCTGGCAGGTTGACGAGGACAACTCGGGCTGGGCCCGGGCCAGGGCGCTCGCCGTGGCCGCTGCGCGCACCCGGGCCGAGCACTACGCCGCGGCCGTCGGCGCGGCGCTCGACGAGCTCGAGCACCTGGCCGACGCCGGCCTGCTCGGCGACCCGCAGCACTCCCGGGGCGCGTACGACACGGAGCAGGCGTTCGCCATGTCCGGCCGAGGGGTGCCTGACGCCGGCGGCCTGCCGCATCTGGAGCCCGTCCCGCAGGTGCTGCGGGCCGAGGTGGAGGCGAGGTACCGGGCGTCCCCGTGAGCAGCGTGTGCCGGTGAGCAGGGCACGGTCGGCGCTGCCGCGCTTGTGCCCCCGAGAGGATTCGAACCTCCGACACACGGTTTAGGAAACCGTTGCTCTATCCCCTGAGCTACGAGGGCGCACCACCGACGCTCGCAGGAATTCCGGGCGGGGCTCCTGCGGGCGCGCGACGGCGGTCAGTCTAGAGGTCTCACAGCCTGGTCAGCCGCGTGGACGGGTTCGTCACCCGCCGAGGGCCCTCGCCGAAGTCGACGGTGACCGAGTCCTCGCTCTCGATGCTGCAGACGCGGCCGAGGCCGTGCCGGTCGTGGCTCACGAGGTTGCCCGGCTCGAAGAGGACCTTGGGGGCAGGCGGGGGAGCGGGGACGTTGAACGGGCTTCCCGGAAGTACGCGCCGCGGCGCGGGGTTCGTCACAGGAGACATTCTCCCCCGAGTCACGGCCCCGATCCCCCGGAAGCCCGAGATCGGCGATCGGCGGAGGAAGCGGAGCCCCTCTCCCGGGCGTTCACCACGTTCGTGAGCACCGTGCGCCGCGTACCCCTCTCCGTCCTCGAGCTCTCGCCGGTCGGCAGCGGGCAGACCTCCCGCGACGCCCTCCTCGCCTCCGCGCAGCTGGCGGGGCGGGCCGAGCAGCTGGGGTACGCCCGCTTCTGGGTCGCCGAGCACCACAACACGCCGAGCGTGGCGAGCACCAGCCCGGCGGTCCTGCTGGCCCACCTGGCGGCCGCTACCGAGCGCATCCGGCTGGGCTCGGGGGGTGTCATGCTGCCCAACCACGCCCCGCTCGTGGTGGCGGAGCAGTTCGCGATCCTCGAGGCGCTGCACCCTGGCCGGGTCGACCTGGGCATCGGCCGGGCGCCCGGGACCGACCCGGTGACCGCGGCGGCGCTGCGGCGCACGCCCGAAGGCCTCGGTGCCGAGGACTTCCCGCAGGAGCTCGACACGCTCCTGGCGCTGCTCGGCGACCCGACACGCGCCGAGCCCCGGCAGACCCGCTTGAGCGCCACGCCGGCCGCGACGTCCTCGCCCCAGGTGTGTCTGCTCGGGTCGAGCGGCTACAGCGCCCAGGTCGCCGCGGCGCTCGGGCTGCCGTTCGCCTTCGCCCACCACTTCTCCGCCCAGAACACGGAGCCCGCCCTGGCGCTGTACCGCGACGCGTTCACCCCCTCGCGGGCGCTGCAGCAGCCGCACGCGATGGTGGTGGCCTCGGCCCTGGCCGCCCCCACGGCCGCCGAGGCCGAGCGGCTGGCGCTGCCCGGCCGGCTCATGCTGCTGCAGCTGCGCACGGGCCGGCCCGGGCCGATCGCGACCCCGGAGGAGGCCGCGGCGTACCCCTGGACCGACGCGGAGCGCGATCTGCTGGCCCGCTGGCCCAGCCAGCCGGTGGTGGGCACGGCGGAGCACGTCGTCGACGAGCTGGACGCGCTGGTCGACCGCACCGGTGCCGACGAGCTGATGCTCGCCACGTCGGCGCACTCGGCCGAGGACCGGGCGCGCAGCCTGGAGCTGATCGCGCAGGCCTGGGCGCGCCCGGTGCCTGCGGGCGCAGCCTGAGCGGCGCCCGCGCGGTGGGTGGGCGGTGTTGCAGCGGCCCGCAAGTGACGCTGCCGAGCGCGGTAGCCGGGCGCAAGCCCGTTGCAAGGGGACGACAAGCCGGGTCCTGCACTGTGTAGCCATGCCCAGCTACTCCGCAGGCCGCGCGACCCGCAAGCCCGCTCCCCGCCCCGCCCAGCCCTTCCGTCCCGTTCCCCGCCTCGGCAGCGCAGCCCCCGAGGTTCCCGCACACGGATGAGCGGCGGGGCGGGAGGCACCCGCACCCGACAGGGGTGGTGACCCCACCTGCGACCTGCCGGGAAGCACGGTCGATCCCGTGCCCCCGCCGGAGCAGAGTTCTGACCGGCGCCCGGAGCGGGTGCCGACCTGAACACCCCGCAATCCCAGGAGATCCTCGTGCCTGTCTACTCCGCCGGCTCGCCCGCCCCGTCCCCCAGCAGGTCGGCGCGAGGGCCGCGGGGGCCCGTCAGAAGCGGGCACCCCGCCCGGTGGGGGCGCAGCAGCGGCTGACCCCCGTCCGACCGCCGCGGCGCCATCGGCGGCCGGCCCTCCCCCAGAAGCCGGACGCCTCCGGAAGCGGTGGGCCGGAGCGCGCACCTGCGAGCGCGCTCCGGCCGCACCGCCCGCATCCTCGACTCCCAGCGCCCGCAGGCTCCCCGCGGTCACGGGCGCTGGTGAAGCACCAAGGGCAGGACGGGGCCGCCGCCCGCCTCCCGCAGCAGTGCCGCGGCGACCGTGGCGGTCCACCCGGACTGCCACACGTCGTCCACGAGCAGGACGGGCGCGCCCGGCGGCTCCGCGCCCGGGCGCAGCCGCAGCCCGGCAAGCACCCCGGCGGCGCGCGCGCCCGACGCGACGTCACGCGGAGCCGGCTGCCCCTGCGCCTCGAGCAGGTCGAGGACCGGCAGCCGCCCGACCGCCCCGATGTGCGCGGCCAGCGAGGCGACCAGCTGCGGCCTCGACCGCGACGGCACCGGCACGACCGCGACGGGGCGCTCGCCCCACTCGCGCCGCCAGCGCGACAGCACGCTCACCGCCGCGTCCGCGAGCTCGGCGGGCACCGGGCCGTCGCCGGCGCCGAGGGCGGCGAGGGCGTCCGCCCACGCCGGGTCGTCGGCGTACGCCAGGGCTCGGCCGGGCTCGGCCTGCGACCCCCGCGGGATGCGGCCTCGTCGCCCCGGCAGCGAGGGCCACATCTTGCGCGGCTCGAGGACGACGTCGCGCCCGCGCAGGTGGCGGCGGGCCGCGTCCACCAGCTCGGCGGGGGCGTCGGCACCCGGCGGCGGCAGCGTCCCCGTGCACACCGAGCACCGCCCGCAGGGCTCCGGTCCCGGGTCGTCCAGCGCCTCCTGCAGGAACGCCATCAGGCAGCCCGCGCCCGCGGCGTAGCGGCTCATGAGCTCGGCCTCGGCCGCACGGGCGGCGCGCAGCCGGGCGAAGCGCTCGGCGTCGAAGGACCATCCCGCCCCCGTGGCCCGCCAGCCGGAGCCGACGCGCGCCACCGCGCCGTCCACCGCGAGCAGCTTGAGCAGCGCCTCCAGCCGGCCCCGGCGCACGCCGGTCGAGGCCTCCAGCGCGGGGACGGTGAGCGCGTCCTGCGTCGCGGCGAGCTCGGCCAGCACCCGGTCGGCGACCTGCGGGTCCGGGATCGTCGCGGTCGCGAAGTGCTCCCAGATGCGCGGGTCGGACTCGGCCGCCGGCAGCAGCACGGCGACGGCGTCGTCGATGCCCCGGCCCGCCCGCCCGACCTGCTGGTAGTAGTCGACGGGGCTGGCGGGGGACCCGACGTGAAGCACGAACGCCAGGTCAGGCTTGTCGAAGCCCATCCCGAGCGCGGACGTCGCGATCACCGCCTTGAGGGCGTTGTCGCGCAGCGCCTGCTCCACCTGCTGGCGCTCGTCGGGGTCGAGCTTCGAGGAGTACGCCGCCACCTCGAAGCCCTGCGCCCGCAGGAACCCGGCCAGTCGCTCGGTCTCGGCCACCGTGAGCGCGTAGACGATGCCCGAGCCGGGCAGCGCGGCGAGCGCCGCGGCGGCCCAGGCGTAGCGCTCCAGCGCCCCGAGCCCGGGGACGACGGCCAGCCGCAGCGACGCCCTCGCCAGCGGGCCGCGGAAGGTCACCGTGCCGGCGCCGAGCTGCGCGGCCACGTCGTCGACCACCCGCGAGTTGGCGGTCGCGGTGGTGGCCAGCACCGGCACCGCGGGGACCCGGTCGAGCAGCTCACGGCTCAGGCGCAGGTAGTCCGGCCGGAAGTCGTGCCCCCAGCTGGACAGGCAGTGCGCCTCGTCGACCACGACGAGCCCGACGCGGGCCAGCAGCCCGGGCAGGACCGACTCGGCGAAACGGGGGTTGGCGAGCCGCTCCGGCGAGACGAGCAGCAGGTCGACCTCGTCGCGTGCGAGCGCCGCCTCGATCGCCGGCCAGTCGTCCACGTTGCCCGAGTGCAGCGCGGCAGCGCGGACACCCGCCCGCCGCGCGGCCGCCTCCTGGTCGCGCATCAACGACAGCAGCGGGCAGACGACGAGCGTGAGGCCCCCGCCCGCCTGCCGCTCGGCGACCGTCGCCATGAGGTAGACCGCGGACTTGCCCCAGCCGGTCGCCTGCACCACCAGGGCCCGACGCCGGTCGACCACGAGGGCGGACGCCGCAGCGACCTGGTCGGGGCGCGGCGTCGCGGCCGGCCCGGCGAGCCGCCCGACCACCTCGCGAGCGGCGGCGTCGAGCGACTCGGGGGCGAGAGCTGCGGTGTTCGGCACGGGGCCAGCCTGCCCCAGGGCACCGACGGCGCGGCCGCGCCGTCCCCAGGGCCGGCCTCGCAGAGCGCAGCGGGCCCGCGGTCGGTCGACCGCGGGCCCGCTGAGGTAGCGGCCCTAGTCGTCCGGCGGGCCGGCGCCCGGGCCGGCGGCGAGGTCGCGGGCCTCCTCCGGGTCGCTCGTGGTGCCGGGGGCGGCGTCGCCGACGGTGGCGGTGAACCCGACCGGTGCGCCCGCTGCGGAGACCTCCGCGCCGCCGCCGGTGTCGGGGGCGGCCGGGGCGGTGCCCGACCCCTGCTCGGGGTTGTCGGGCGCCGACCCGGCCCCGGGGCCGACGGTGTCGGGCGCCTCGTCAGGGGAGAACGGTGTCTCGGTCATGAGGCCGCGTCTACCCGCGCCGTGCCCGGCCCGAACACGCGCATCGCTCAGCGGTCCGGGGTGGACCGGAGCACCTCGTCGAGGCTGCGGTAGTCGGCGAGCGGCAGCGTGCGCAGCGAGGCGAGCACCTCCTGCGTGGCCCCCGCCTGCTCGGCGTGGCGCACGATGTCGTCCTTGCCCGCGGGGAAGTCGACGTCGTTCAGGGCTGCCTTGATGTCGTCGTCGTACGCGTACTGCGCCACGTCACACTCCTCGCCGTCCGTGCGTGCCTGCGTCCCCGCCCTGGTGCCCGCCTGGTGGAGGCTCACGCGTCGATCGGCCGGTCATCGGCGCCATCGGCACCCGGCCCGCCCACGCGGCCGGGCGCGTCCGCCGCTCTCGCCCTCGCTTGGCTCCTGCTCCTACAGTGAGGGGGTGCGCAGGCGTCAGAAGCAGGTCGAGGCCCGCGCGGTCGAGCGCCCCCCGAGCCGGGCGGCCGACGTGCGCGAGAACGTCCGCGAGACCGTCGACTCCGTCCGGGACAACGTGCGGGAGACCGTCGACACGGTCCGCGACAACGTCCGGGAGACGGTCGACAGCGTCAAGCCGAAGCTGCGTGGCTGGCTCCACCTGGGGACGTTCCCGGCCTCGATCGTCGCCGGCTTCGTCCTCGTCGCCTTCTCCCCGACCCTGGAGGCCCGGCTCGCGACCTCGGTCTTCGCGCTGACGGCCATCCTGCTGTTCGGCGTCAGCGCGACGTACCACCGCGGGAGCTGGGGGCCGCGTGCCCACGCGGTGCTCAAGCGGCTCGACCACTCCAACATCTTCCTGATCATCGCCGGCACGTACACGCCCTTCGCGGCGCTGCTGCTCGACGGTGGCGGGGGCAGGACGCTGCTCTGGATCGTCTGGCTGGGCGCGCTGGCCGGCGTCGTGTTCCGTGTCTTCTGGTCCGACGCGCCGCGCTGGCTCTACACCCCGGTCTACCTCGCGCTCGGCTGGGTGGCGGTGTTCTACCTGCCGGAGATCCTCCGCCACGGCGGCGTCGCGGTGCTCGTCCTGCTCATCGTGGGCGGCCTCTTCTACACCGTCGGTGGCCTGGTCTACGCGGCGAAGCGCCCCGACCCCTCGCCGCGCTGGTTCGGGTTCCACGAGGTCTTCCACGCCTTCACGCTCGTGGCCTTCGTCGTCCACTACATCGCCGTGTCGTTCGTCGCGTACTCCGCGGGCTGACCCCCCTCGAGCGAGCGTGCACGTCCGGGAGCGCCGGCGCGTACGCAGAAGGCCGTGGCCCTAGGCTCCGGGGCCGTGCGCATCGTGATCGCCGAGGACAGCGTGCTCCTGCGCGAGGGGCTCACCCGGCTGCTCGAGGACGGAGGGCACCGGGTCGTGGCGGCGGTGGGGGACGGCGACTCCCTCGTCCCCGCCGTCGAGGAGCACCGCCCGGACGTGGCGGTGGTCGACGTGCGCATGCCCCCGACCCACACCGACGAAGGGCTGCGTGCCGCCGTCGCGGCCCGTGAGCGGGTCGCGGGGCAGCCGGTGCTCGTGCTCTCCCAGTACGTCGAGGACACGTACGCCGCCGAGCTGTTGGCGTCGGGGGACGGGCGCGGCGTCGGCTACCTGCTCAAGGACCGGGTCGCGGACGTGGGGGACTTCCTCGACGCGCTGCGCCGGGTCGCGGCGGGCGAGGCCGTGCTCGACCCCGAGGTCGTCGCCCAGGTGCTGGTCCGCCGGCGCTCGGTCGACCGGCTGGCCGCCCTGACCCCGCGCGAGCGCGACGTGCTCGCGTTGATGGCCGAGGGGCGGTCCAACGTCGCGATCGCCGACCGGCTCGTCGTCTCCGAGGGCGCGGTCGAGAAGCACGTGACCAGCTTGTTCACGAAGCTCGGCCTGCAGCCGGACGCGGCGGACTCGCGCCGGGTGCTTGCGGTGCTGGCCTGGCTGGGCGCGCCCTGAGCGGAGCGCTCGGCGGGCGGCGGCGGGACCTCGGGTCCCCCGAAAGGGGCGCGCGGCGCTGAACCACACCGTTGTCATTCGCTGGCTAGACTGCCCGGAGACGACGCCGTATCCGAGGGAGTGCGCATGGACGCCGCGAGGGCAACGAGTCGGTCCGCCGCCACGTCCGTCGGGGCCGAGGGGCTCACCGAGCGCGAGTGCGAGATCCTCGCCTTCGAGCGGCAGTGGTGGAAGTACGCGGGGGCCAAGGAGCAGGCGATCCGCGAGCTGTTCGACATGTCGGCCACCCGCTACTACCAGCTGCTCAACGCGCTGCTCGACCGCCCCGAGGCGCTCGTGCACGACCCCATGCTCGTCAAGCGCCTGCGCCGGCTGCGCTCGGCCCGGCAGCGGCAGCGCTCGGCGCGCCGGCTCGGCTTCGAGGCGTAGCGGCCGGCCGGCCAGCTCCGGCATAGCCTCGTACCCGACATGAGCAGGTCCTCCTCGCGAGAGCAGCCCGACGCCCTGGCCCGCCCGCGCCACGGCGCGCACCGCGGTGGCGGCGCGGCCGCGCGCGCCGCGCTCGGCTCGCTCGTGGCCGTCCTCGCCGTCGTCGCCATCGTCGGCGGGCTCTGGGCGTTGCTCGGGCGCGACGCGGTCGACACCAGCAGCGCCGACGACTCGGTGTCCGCCGGCTCCACGTACGAGGCGGCCGACGCGGAGCCGACGAGCGAGGCGAGCACCGGGACGGCGCCGCCGCGGGCGCCCCGTACGCCCCGCGCGACCCCGGCGCGCACCGCCACGCCCACGCCCGCGCCCACGCCCGCGGCCACACCGACGCCGGAGCCGTCGGCTGCGGACCCGCAGGACCTGCAGGTCATCGTGCTCAACCAGACCGGCCGCAACGGCCTGGCCGCGGGCACGGCTGCGCGGCTGCGCGCGGCCGGCTGGTCGGTCACCGGCGTCGGCAACTTCCGCGGCACGGTGCCCTCCACGACCGTCTACTACCCCGACGGCGCCGAGGCCGCGGCTCGTGCCCTCGCCGCGGACCTCGACGGCCCCGACCGGGTCCGGCCGCGCTTCAGCACGCTCTCCTCGTCCAAGCTGACCGTCGTCCTCGCCTCCTGACCGCAGGGGAAGCGCCCCATGACCGCTGACCTCTGGCCCGCACCCACCGGGGCCCCCACCACGACCGCCGGCCGGGAGGGTCTCGCCGCCCTGCTCGCCGCGCCCGAGCGTGCGGTGATCGGGCTCGACTTCGACGGGACGCTCGCGCCCATCGTCCCGGACCCGGAGGACGCCCGTGCCCATCCGGGCGCGGTGCGCGGGCTCGCGCTCGTCGCGCCCCGCCTCGGCCGGCTCGCGATCGTCACGGGCCGGCCGGCCGCGCGCGCGGTCGAGTACTCCGGCATCCGGGGCCGGGCGGGGCTCGAGCGGATGTCCGTGCTCGGCCACTACGGGCGCGAGCGCTGGGACGCGGAGACCGACGAGCTGACGGCCCCCGAGCCGGCGCCCGGAGTGGCCGTGGCCCGCGCGGCGCTGCCCGCCCTCCTCGCCGAGCTGGGAGTGGTGGGGGCGTACCTCGAGGACAAGGGCAGCGCGGTCGCCGTCCACACCCGCCGGTCGCCCGACCCGGCCGCGGCGATGGACCGGCTGCGCGAGCCGCTCGGCGCGCTCGCGGGGGCCAACGCGCTGGTCGTCGAGCCGGGGCGGCACGTGCTCGAGCTGCGGCCCCCCGGCGTGGACAAGGGCGGCGCGCTCCGCACGCTCGCCGCGGAGGCTGCGGCCCCCGGCCCGTCCGCGGTGGTGTTCGTCGGCGACGACCTCGGCGACCTGGCGGCCTACGACGCGGTCGACGCGCTGCGCGCCGAGGGCGTTCCCGGGCTGCTCGTCTGCAGCGGCTCCGACGAGGTCGTCGAGCTGGCGCGGCGGGCCGACGTCGTGGTGGACGGGCCGGCGGGGGTCGTGCAGTGGCTCGAGGGGCTGGCGCTCGCCCTGGGCTGATGGCCCCAGCCGGCTCCCGCGTCAGGCGTCGAGGGCGTCGACCTGGTCGCCGAACCACCGCTGCGGCGGCAGCGCGCACGCGGCGGCGACCAGTCCGCGCGCCCGCTCGCGGCGCTCGTCCGGGGTCATGGACAGCGCCCGGTGGAGGGCGTCGGCGGTGGCCGACACGTCGTACGGGTTGACCATGAGCGCGTGCTCGGAGAGCTCGTGGGCCGCGCCGGCCTCGGTCGAGAGGATGAGCGCGCAGGCCTGGTCCGAGAGGGCCGGGCCCTCCTTGGCGACGAGGTTCATCCCGTCGCGGACCGGGTTGACGAGCAGCACGTCCGCCACGCGGTACGTCGCGAGCGAGCGGGCGAAGTCGTCCTCGACCGAGACGAGCAGCGGCGACCATCCCGGCTCACCGAACTCCTCCTCGATCTCGTCCGCGAGTCGGAGCACGTGGGCCGTGTACTCGCGGTACTCGGGCAGGTCGTGCCGCGAGGGGTACGCCCCCGCGATGTGCACGACCCGGCGCCGCCACTCCGGGTGCCGACGAAGCAGCTCACGGTAGGCCAGCAGGCCGCGGACGATGTTCTTCGACAGCTCGGTCCGGTCGACCCGGGCGACGACCTTGCACGCGCCGATCTGCGCCCGCAACGCCTGCTCCTTGGTGGCGACGTCCGGGCGCTGGGAGCGCTGCCGCAGCTCCGCCGGGTCGATGCCGAGCGCGTGCACCGCGACCCGCGTGGTGCGCCCGGCGTAGGTCACGGTGCACCCGCCACGGTCGACCGTGGCCCCCAGGACCTGCTCGCAGCAGTCGAGGAACGCGCTCACCCAGCGCGGCGCGAGGAACCCGGCGTGGTCGGCACCGAGCACGCCGAGCAGCACCTCCCGGGCGATCGCGTCCGGCAGCAGCCGGAAGTAGTCCACCGGCGCCCACGGGGTGTGCGAGAAGTGTGCGATGCGCAGGTCCGGCCGGAGCTCGCGCAGCTGCCGCGGGGTCAGCGTGAGGTGGTAGTCCTGCACGAGGACCTTCGCCCCCGGCGCGGCGTCCTCGGCCAGAGCCGCGGCGAAGGCACGGTTGTACGCCGTGAACGACTCCCACTCGCGGGTGAACGCCGTGTCGAAGCAGGGCGTGGTCGCGGTCGCGTAGAGCAGGTGGTGCAGGAACCACAAGGTGGAGTTGGCGACGGCGTTGTAGGCCCGGCCGAAGGTGAAGGCGTCGATCCCGTCGGCGTCCGCCAGCATCCGCACCTGCAGCCCGTCCGTGTCGTGGCCGGCGAGGTCCAGCCGGCCGCCGGGCGCGGCCGTCGCGGCCTGGCGGTCGGCGTCGCCCAGGGCGCAGCAGACCCAGAGCGCGTGCGCGTCGCTCCCGATGCCGGTGAAGGCCGAGACCAGGCCGCCTCCGCCCCGGCGTCCGGTCAGTCCACCGTCCTCGTCGTGGACGAAGGACAGCGGCCCGCGGTTGGAGGCGACGAGCAGCGATGCTGGCACCGCCCGAGCCTACGACCGATCGTCGCGCGAGCCGGGCAGACCGGGCACCGCGTCGGCTACGGTTCCCAGGCCGCGAGCCGACCAGGGGCCGCACGCCGCTCAAGAGCGGGCGCCGCCGCGCCGAAGCACGCGGCAGCCCCGCGTCCACCGCACCTTCGAGGAGCTCGCCTCGTGCGCCTGCCCTGCCGGCTGTCGACCCTGACCCCGCTGCTTCTGGTCTCCGCCGTCGTCGGTGGGCTGGTGGCGCTGCCGAACGCCCAGGCCGAGCAGGCCGAGCAGGCCGAGCAGGCCGAGAAGGCCGAGAAGGCACGGCCGTCCGCGTCCCCGGCGCGCCCCGCCGCGACGGCCGCCGGCACCCTCACCGGGGGCGACGTCTCCTGGCCGCAGTGCTCGAGGAAGCAGGGCGGGTACGACCTCCCGCTGCCCTCGCGCGGGGCCGGCTTCGTCGTCGTGGGCCTGACGAAGGGGCTGCCGTTCCAGGAGAACCCGTGCCTGGACGCCCAGCTGGCCCACGTGGCACGGCTGTCGGCCCGGCTGGCCGTCTACTCCTTCGCCGCCTACCCCACCAAGGGGCAGCTGGCCGCGAGCGGGGGGAGCGGGCCGTACGACGCGTCGACCCGGCTCGGCCGGCTCTCCAACGCCGGGTACGCGCAGGGCAAGTGGTCGGCGGCGACGCTGGGCAAGCGCAGCGCGCAGGTCCCGTTCGTCTGGCTGGACATCGAGCCGCGCCGGGTGCAGAACTGGCCGCGCACGGACCAGGCCGGCAACCGGGCGGTGATCGCGGGCGCGGTCAAGGCGCTGCAGGACGCCGGGTACGGCGTCGGGTTCTACTCCTACGCCAACGGCTGGAGGGAGATCACCGGCGGCATGCGCTCGGCGCTGCCGGTGTGGGCGACGGCCGGCCGCCGTGGCCGGGCCGCCGCCGAGGCGATGTGCGACACCCCGTCCTTCTCCGGCGGCCCGGTCATGATCGCCCAGTGGTACGACAGCGTCCGTGACTCCGACGTCACCTGCGCCCGCATGCACGGGGCGGTCACGGTCGCGGCGAGCGACCTCGCGCCGTACCGCGGGCTGGTCCTCGGCCGTGGCGACCGCGGCGCGGGGGTCAGCGCCCTGCAGCGCCGGCTCGGCGTGCCGGTCTCGGGCAACTTCAACGCAGCCCTGGAGAAGAAGGTGCGCGGTTTCCAGAAGGAGCGCGGCCTCGTGGCCGATGGAGTTGTCGGCCCCAAGACCTGGACGGCCCTCGGAGCCACCGCGGTCCGGGTGGTCCGGCAGGGCGCCGGGGTGGAGGAGACGTACTTCGGGACCGCGTGAGCGGCGCGTGATGCCGCTCACCCGCCTGCCGGGGTCGTCGGCGATCGTCTACGATGGCTGCCGCACAACAACTGAACACAGCTCATCCAGAGGGACTGAGGGAACGGCCCGTCGACGTCCCGGCAACCCTGGCAGCGTCTCGTGATCGCGAGGCCCGCTGCGCAGTAGGTGCCAACTCCGGCCTGCGGAACGTCCGCCAGGCGAAGATGAGGAGAGGCCTCGCTTCATGACGCTCCTGAACGCCCCTGCGCCCAGCGCCACCGCTTTCGGCAACGCCGTCGCGCTGTCCTGTCGCGAGTGCGGCACCCGCTTCGAGCTCGGCGCTGCCTACGCCTGCGAGGAGTGCTTCGGCCCGCTCGAGGTGCTCTACGACGTGCCTCGGCTGACCCGCGAGCGCATCGAGTCCGGCCCGCAGTCGATCTGGCGCTACCGCGACCTGCTGCCGGTCCCGGCCGACGTCGCCGCGCACCCCGGCCTCCAGCCCGGTTGGACCAAGCTCGTCAAGGCCGACAACCTCGCCCGGGAGCTCGGCGTCCGCTCGCTGTGGGTGAAGGACGACTCGGGCAACCCGACCCACTCGTTCAAGGACCGGGTCGTCGCGGTCGCCCTGTCGGCCGCCCGCCAGCTGGGCTTCACCACGGTCGGCTGCGCCTCCACCGGCAACCTGGCGAACGCCGTCGCGGCGGCCGCCGCTCGGGCGGGGCTGCGCTCGGTGGTCTTCGTCCCGTCCAACCTCGAGGCCGGCAAGACCGTGACCACGGCCGTCTACGGCGGCACGCTCGTCGCGGTCGAGGGCAACTACGACGACGTCAACCGGCTCTGCAGCGAGGTCGCGGGCGACCAGCCCTGGGGCTTCGTCAACATCAACCTCCGGCCGTACTACGCGGAGGGCTCGAAGACGGTCGGCTACGAGGTCGCCGAGCAGCTCGGCTGGCACCTGCCCGAGCAGGTCGTGGCACCGGTGGCGTCCGGCTCGCTGCTGACCAAGGTGGACAAGGGCTTCACCGAGCTGGGCAAGGCCGGGCTCGTGGAGCCCACGCCGTACAAGGTCTTCGGTGCCCAGGCGACGGGGTGCTCGCCGGTCGCCCAGGCCTTCCGCGCCGGGGCCGACATCGTCAAGCCGGTCCGCCCCGACACCATCGCCAAGTCCCTCGCCATCGGCAACCCGGCCGACGGCCCCTACGCGCTCGACGTCGTCCGCCGCACCGGCGGGGCCATCGCGGACGTCAGCGACGAGGAGGTCGTGGAGGGCATCCGCCAGCTCGCGCGCACCGAGGGCATCTTCGCCGAGACCGCGGGCGGCGTCACCCTCGCGGTGGCCAAGAAGCTGCTGGCCGAGGGCCTGCTCGACCCCGACGCCGAGACCGTCCTGCTCAACACCGGCGACGGGCTGAAGACCCTCGACGCCGTCGCCCCCGTGGTCGGCCCGACCGCGACCATCGCCCCGTCCTACGACGCGTTCCAGAAGGCAGGCCTCGCATGAGCGTGAGTGTCCGTATCCCGACCATCCTGCGCACCTACACCGACGGTGCGGCCGAGGTGACCGCGGACCCGGGCGAGGGCGCCACGCTGGCCGACCTGCTCGAGACGCTGGACAAGAGCTACCCGGGCCTCAAGGGCCGCGTGCTCGATGACGCGGGCAACCTCCGGCGCTTCGTCAACGTCTACGTCGGTGACGAGGATGTCCGATTTGCGGAAGGTCTTGCGACGCCCACTCCTGCGGGCGCTTCGGTCTCCGTCATCCCGGCCGTTGCCGGAGGCTGCTAGCCGCTCGTTGCGCGCGCGTGACAGCTTGTAGACGTTGCTCTAGAGGGATGGTCACGGGGTCGTAACGTCACTAGAGTTCGCGCCGGTCGTCCACCTCGTCCAGCCCTGCGCCAGCGGTCAGCGGAAGTGTCGACCCGGGGCTCGCAACACCGCGGGTCCTGTGAAGGCACAGCACAGGGAGTGGCAATGCCTCAGGGCACCGTCAAGTGGTTCAACGGCGAGAAGGGCTACGGCTTCATCGCCGTCGACGGTGGAGCGGACGTTTTCGTGCATTACAGCGCGATCGACATGCCCGGCTTCAAGACGCTCGAGGAGAACGCGCGCGTCGAGTTCGAGATCACCCAGGGCAGCAAGGGCCCGCAGGCCGACAAGGTCCGCGTGGTCTGACCTGCCGTGGCGGCTCCTGCGCGAGCAGGCGCAACCGTCCGTGGTCCCCGACCGGTCACCCGAGCTCGCCGGGCAGGTCGGGAGCCACGGGGAGCCGACCCCCTCCGCACCACCCAGGCCCGGCCCGGCACGTCCTCGTGGACTGCCGGGCCGCGCTGCGTGCCGCCCGCCCCGGCCCGCCCCGGACGGCAGGGCCAGGGGCTGCGGCCCGACCCGGTGGCGGGCAGGGGCCGCGGCTCGTCGCTGCCTCTGGGCAGGATGAGGCCGTGCCTGTGCTGAACGGCCCCCGGACGCCTGCCGGCGCGCGCGGCCCGGCCCCGCTGGTGGGCCGCGACGCCGAGCTGGCCGAGCTGTCCGCCCTGCTCGGCCTCGGCCCGGAGGCTGCTCGGGCGACGCGGCCCACGCAGGCCGTCGAGGCCACCGGGCCCGAAGCGGCCACGCACGCCGCGGGGGCGGCGGACCGCCGGGAGCCCGGGGCCGCCGTCCTGCTCGGCGGGGAGGCCGGAGTCGGCAAGACCCGGCTCACGGCCGAGCTGCGCAGCGCGGCCCTGCACGCCGGCCGGACCGTGCTCCAGGGCCACTGCATCGATCTCGGCGGCAACGCCCTGCCCTACCTGCCGGTCTCGGAGGCTCTGGGGCGGCTGCCGGCCGCCGCCGTCGGGGGCCTGCTCGAGCGCTGGCCGGTGCTCGGCCGCCTGCTGCCCGGGCACGCGGCCGGCCCGGCGCGCGCGCCCTCGGGAGCCGATGCACGAGCCGAGCTCTTCGAGGCGGTGTGGTCAGCGCTCGAGCAGCTGTCGGCCGAGGCCCCCCTGCTGCTGGTCGTCGAGGACGCCCACTGGGCCGACACCTCCACGCGTGAGCTGCTCAGCTACCTGCTGCCGCGCACCGCGTACGCCCGCGTGACGGTGCTGGTGACCTACCGCACGGACGACCTGCACCGCCGGCACCCGCTGCGCCAGGACGTGCTCCAGTGGTCGCGGCTGGACCGGGTGGCCCGCTTCGTGCTGCGCCCGCTGCCGGCCGCCGCGGCCCGGCGCCTCGTGCACGAGCTGGCGCCCGGGGCGGCCGACGCCGAGCTCGTGGAGCGCATCGTCGCGCGGGCCGAGGGCAACCCGTTCTTCGTCGAGGAGCTGGTCGCGGCCGCGCGGGCGGGCGAGCGCGACCTGTCAGCGGACCTCGTCGACCTGCTCCTGCTCCGGCTGGACCAGCTCGACGAGGCGACCCGCACCGTGCTGCGGGCCATGTCCGTCGGCGGCCCGCACGTGGGCCACGCGCTGCTGGCCGCTGCTCTGACCGCGAGCGGTGCGACGCCGGGGGGCGACGGGCCGGCGCTCGAGGCCGCGCTCCGGCAGGCGCTGGACGCCAACCTCGTGGTCGCCGAGCGCGACGGCTACGCCTTCCGGCACGCGCTCCTCGCCGAGGCCGTCTACGAGGACCTGCTGCCGGGCGAGCGGGTGCGCTGGCACCGGGGCTACGTCGCGGTACTGCGCGAGCGCACCGGGCCGGGGGCCGCGGCCGAGCTGGCCCGGCACGCCCACGGGGCGGGCGATGCGGCCACGGCGATCGAGGCGGGGACGCGCGCGGGCGACGAGGCGATGGCCGCCGGAGGCCCGGCCGAGGCGACGCGCCACTTCGAGAACGTCCTGCAGCTGCTCGCCGAGCACCCGGAGCGCGAGTCGCCGGCCGTCTGGGCCGACCTGGTGCTGCGGACCGCCGAGAGCGCCGTCGCCGCCGGACTGCTGCACCGCGCCGTCGCACTCCTGCAGGACGCGGTCGCCGCGCCGCGGGCCGGCCTCGACGACGAGCGCCTCGCCCTGCTCCTGCACGCCACGGCCCGCACCGCGCTGATGCTCGACGCGCCCTTCGACGCGCTCAGCGTCACCAGCCGCGCCCTCCGGCTCGCGCCGGCCGCCGAGCCGGGGGAGCTGCGGGCCCGCCTGCTCGCCACGCACGCGATCGCCGCCGTGGACTGGGGCCGGGACGAGGACGGCGCGCGGTGGGCCCGCGAGGCGGCGGACCTGGCGGTCCGGCTGCGGCTGCCGGCCGTCCTCGCCGACGCGACGACCACGCTCGCCCGCCTCGCCCAGCTGCCCGCCGGGGCCCAGGTCGAGGCGGCGCTGCGCCGCAGCGTCGCGGAGGGGCGCGACGCCGGTGACGCGGTCGCGGAGCTGCGCAGCGCCCACAGCCTGGGGCTGGTGCTCTACGAGAGCGGGCGGCTGGACGAGGCGCAGGAGGCGTACCTGCTGGCGGCCGGGCGCGCGCGCGAGATGCACCGGCCGTGGGCGCCGTACGGCCTCGACAGCCGTGTCATGGCCGGGCTGGTCGCCTACGCCCGCGGGGACTGGGACGCCGTGCTGCGGGTCACCGACGTCGAGGACGAGCAGCCTCCGGCGCTGGCCCGAGCGGTCCTGGAGTCGGTCTCGCTCATGGTGCTCGCGGGACGGGGAGACCCGGCGGGGCCGGCGGTCCTGGACCGGCTGCGCCCGTGGTGGCACACCGACATCCTCACCGGCATCAACCTCGCCGCTGCCGGAATCGACCTGGTGGGGCCCGCCGCCGGGCCGGACGCGGCGACCGCACTGCACGAGGAGTTCGTCGACGCCGTGGAGCCCATGATCGGCACCCGGCTCTTCAGCGCCCGCATCCGCCTCGGGGCCCTGCTGCTCGGCCAGTACGCCGCGGCCGCGGCGGCCACGCCCCGGGAGCGCGAGCGGCTGGCGCGCGCCGGGCGGGACGTGCTCGCGCAGGTGGAGGAGGCCGCCGCTGCCGCGACCCGGTTCGGCCCCGAGAGCGTCGCCTGGCTCGCCCGGGCGCGCGCCGAGCACCAGCGGCTGCAGCACGCCGCGGGTCGCCCCGAGGCCGGGGCAGGCGCCCTCGTGGCGTCCTGGCAGGAGGCGGTCGACGCGCTCGCGGCCTTCGGGCACGTGCCGGAGACGGCGCGGGCGCGTGCCCGCCTGGCCCTAGCCCTGCGCGCCGACGGGCGTATCGAGGAGGCGGCGGCCTGCGCCTCCGACGCGCTCGCCGTCGCCCGCCGGCTGGGCGCGGAGCCGCTGCGCCGCGAGCTGGAGGCGGCCGGGGCCGTGGCCCAGGCCGCGGACGACCCGGAGCGGCTGACCGCCCGCGAGGTCGAGGTGCTCGCGCTGGTCGGCCGGGGGCTCACCAACCGGGAGGTCGGGCAGCGGCTGTTCATCAGCGCCAAGACCGTCAGCGTGCACGTCTCGAACGCCATGGCGAAGCTGCAGGCCGCGACGCGCAACGAAGCGGCCTACCTCGCGCGGCGGCGCGGGCTGATCGACTAGGGCGCGCGGGCCCGGCCTGCGCGCGTCCCTAGGGCCGAGGGGCGCCGGCGCCGTCGGCGTCCTCCGGGCCCGTCGCCGCCCCCGGGTGGGCACCCGCCCGCCAGGCCGCCGCGGCGGTCTCCAGCCGGGCGGCCGCGCGCAGGTTGCCCTCGGCGAGCCGCGCCTCGTGCTTGCGGGCCTCCTCGTCGTCGCCCACCTCGCTCACCGCGAACCGGCCGCACGCCACGACCCGGTGCACGGCGGCCGCGCGCTCCATGGCGGCCGGCGGGTCGCCCCGCAGCGCGGTGGTCACGACGGCGTCCCCGACCGCGGCCAGGTCCTCGGCCGTCGGCGTCTCCGGCACGCCCGACACCGCGTCCGCCACGGGGGCGTGGCCGCGCCCGGAGCGGTAGATGCGGGCCGCCTCGGCCGACTGGCGGGTCAGCCAGGCGCGCAGCAGGTAGAGCGACCAGAGCGCGGCCGGCAGGCCGTCCTCCTCCGGCTCGGCCCACAGCTCGCGCAGCGCGTCCAGCCCGAGCGTCTCGTCGAGCCGGACCAGCTCCGCAGCCAGGCCCGGGTCGTCGCGGCCGGCGGCGAGCAGCGCGCTCGCCGTCGCGTACGCCCGCTCGCGCTTGGCCACCGGGTCGGCGTCGGGCGCGGGCAGCCAGAGGCCGGGGGCGGGCAAGGGCAGCGGCCGGTGCGGCCGGTTCGCCGGCTGCTGCGGGCCGTGGTCGGGGCTGCTGTACTGCGACATCGCCTCCAGTGTGCCTTCCGGTGCCGCGGCCAACCCTCGGGTGCACCCCGGGCGGGACGAGCACGACGCCCGTGGCCTGCTCCCGGGGGAGGTGCCGGGGCCCGGCAGGCTTGCACTCGGGCGGGCAGAGTGCTAATCATGTCGTTAGCACTCTGCAGTAGTGAGTGACAGAACCGAACATCACGCGGCTCAGAGGCGATGAGGCCGAGCGCTAGCGCGCGAAGCCCTCCGTCGCGGGCATCGTCTCGCCGCGGGCACCCACCCTCATCCGGGAGGACCTGTACCGCATGGCCAAGATCATCTCTTTCAACGAAGAGGCTCGCCGCGGGCTCGAGCGGGGCATGAACCAGCTCGCCGACGCGGTCAAGGTGACGCTCGGCCCCAAGGGCCGCAACGTCGTCCTCGAGAAGAAGTGGGGCGCCCCCACGATCACGAACGACGGTGTCTCGATCGCCAAGGAGATCGAGCTCGAGGACCCGTACGAGAAGATCGGGGCCGAGCTCGTCAAGGAGGTCGCGAAGAAGACCGACGACGTCGCCGGTGACGGCACGACGACGGCGACCGTCCTCGCTCAGGCTCTCGTCCGCGAGGGCCTGCGCAACGTCGCCGCGGGCTCCAACCCGATCGCCCTCAAGCGCGGCATCGACAAGGCCGTCGGCCTCGTCAGCGAGCAGCTGCTGAACCAGGCCAAGGACGTCGAGACCAAGGAGCAGATCGCTTCCACGGCCTCCATCTCGGCCGCCGACCCGCAGATCGGCGAGCTCATCGCCGAGGCGATGGACAAGGTCGGCAAGGAAGGTGTCATCACCGTCGAGGAGAGCAACACCTTCGGGCTCGAGCTCGAGCTCACCGAGGGCATGCGCTTCGACAAGGGCTACATCTCCCCGTACTTCGTGACGGACCCCGAGCGCATGGAGGCCGTCCTCGACGACCCGTACGTGCTCGTCGTCAACTCGAAGATCTCGGCGGTCAAGGACCTGCTCCCGCTGCTGGAGAAGGTCATGCAGGGCGGCAAGCCGCTCGCGATCATCGCCGAGGACGTCGAGGGCGAGGCCCTCGCGACGCTCGTCGTCAACAAGATCCGCGGCACGTTCCGCTCCGTCGCCGTCAAGGCGCCGGGCTTCGGTGACCGGCGCAAGGCGATGCTCGCCGACATCGCGATCCTCACCGGTGGCGAGGTCATCAGCGAGGAGGTCGGCCTCAAGCTGGAGAACGCCGGCATCGAGCTGCTCGGCCGCGCGCGCAAGGTCGTCGTCACCAAGGACGAGACCACGATCGTCGAGGGTGCGGGCGACGCCGACCAGATCGCCGGCCGGGTCAACCAGATCCGCCAGGAGATCGAGCGCAGCGACTCCGACTACGACCGCGAGAAGCTCCAGGAGCGCCTCGCCAAGCTCGCGGGCGGCGTCGCCGTCATCAAGGCGGGCGCGGCCACCGAGGTCGAGCTCAAGGAGCGCAAGCACCGCATCGAGGACGCGGTCCGCAACGCCAAGGCCGCCGTCGAGGAGGGCATCGTCGCCGGTGGTGGCGTGGCCCTCATCCAGGCCGGTGTCGTCGCGTTCGAGAAGCTCGACCTCGAGGGTGACGAGCTCACGGGCGCGCTCATCGTCAAGTCGGCACTCGAGGCCCCGCTGAAGCAGATCGCGGTCAACGCCGGCCTCGAGGGCGGCGTCGTGGCGGAGAAGGTGCGCAACCTCGAGTCGGGCCACGGCCTCAACGCCGCGACCGGCGAGTACGTCGACCTGGTCGCCGAGGGCATCATCGACCCGGCCAAGGTGACGCGCTCGGCGCTGCAGAACGCCGCCTCGATCGCGGGCCTGTTCCTCACGACCGAGGCCGTCATCGCCGACAAGCCGGAGAAGGCCGCTGCCGCGGCTGCCCCCGGTGGCGGCGAGATGGACTTCTGAGAAGCCCAGCTCCAGCACGACCTTCAGCGAGGGGCGGCTCTCCCGGACGGGAGAGCCGCCCCTCGCGGCTCTCGGCGGGGAGAGCCTCCACGGCCTGCTCGGCGGTGGGCTGAGGGGGGTCAGCCGACCGTGACCGTGGACGTCACCGCCCGTACGCCGGACGCGTCGGCGACGAGGACCGACACCGTGTACGTGCCGGGCGCGGTGTAGCGGTGGGCCCCGAACACGCCCGGCGCGCCAGCCGGGCCCGCGAGGGTGCCGGCCGTCGTCATCGTGTCGTCGCCCCAGTGGATCAGCGCCGACATCCCGGCGCGGGGGCCGGAGTAGGACGAGACGGTCGCCAGGGACGCCCCGAACATCACCCCCGCCTTCGCCGTGAGCGTCGTTCCCATGACGTCCGGCGCAGCATGGGCCGGTGCTGCCGACCCCACCACGGCCGCACCGGCCAGTGCGGCGGCCGACCCCAGGGCTGCCGTTCGCGTCAGAATTCTGGACATCGATCTCTGCCTTCCGGTGAGCGATAGCGCATCCGCAGCGGGAAGCTCACGATCGAGCCGGTCGGCCCGGCAGGCACACGCCGCCCCCTCGGCGTGGCTCAACCTCGGTTGTGCGACCGGAGAATTCCCGCGCAATGCGCAGGCCCCGGCCGGCCTCCCGCTCCTCGGGCCGTATCGGCCCTCAGGACCCGAACGCTAGTGGTCGCCAGGTGCGCGGTCACCGGGCTCGGTCCTTACGCAAATCTTTCGGTGCCGTGCCGGGGTGCGCTGCGAGCGCGTCTCCCGCGCACGCGCGCCGACCGGGGGCCGGCGGGTGCGGCGCCAGGGGCGAATGCGAGACAGTGCCTCCCGGAGCCGCGCGCCGATTGCGCGGACGCAGAATGCGGAGGAGAACCGTGCGAACCCTCATCGTCACCGCTTTCATGTCGCTCGACGGCGTCGTCGAGGCCCCCGGCGGTGAGCCCGGATACCGGAACAGCGGCTGGACCTTCCAGGACATCGAGTTCGACGAGGCGGCGTACGAGATCAAGGGACGCGAACAGGAGGAGACGACCGCACTGCTCCTCGGCCGGGTGAGCTACGAGGCGTTCGCGCCGGTGTGGCCGACGATGACCGAGGAGTTCGCCGGCTACAACGCGATGCCGCGCTACGTCGTCTCGACCACGCTGGACGAGGATGACGAGCGCTGGCCGGCGACGATCCTGCGCTCGCTCGACGACGTGGCGGCGCTCAAGGAGACCGAGGGCGGCCCGATCGCAGTGCACGGCAGCGCGACCCTGGCCCGCTCGCTGACCGACGCGGGCCTCGTCGACCGCTACCACCTGCTCGTCTTCCCGGTGCTTCTCGGCGCCGGCAAGCGGCTGTTCAGCACCGCGGACAAGGACAAGCAGCTGCTCCGGGTGCGCGAGTCCGAGACCTACGGGAACGGCGTCACCAAGCTCGTCTACGAGGCAGCCCGCTGACCGGCCGCGCCCTGTCGGCCGGCAGCCCGTGACGCCGGCGGGGTGCGTACGCCAGCATGGCCCTGTCGACGACGACGTGGAGGTGCCGAGTGAGCGCGCAGCCGACCCCCGAGCAGAGCGTCCCGACCCTGCAGTCGACCGTCCTCGACTGCGAGGACGCCCGGGCGCTCGCCGAGTTCTACCGCCAGCTGCTGGGGCTGCGCTACCGGCCCGGGGACGAGCCACCGGCGGAGGGGGAGCCCGACGACGCGGACTGGCTCGTCCTCGTCGGGGCCGGCGTCCGGCTCGCCTTCCAACAGGTGCCGCGCCTGCCCCGCGCCACGTGGCCCGAGGGCGAGGTGCCGCAGCAGCTCCACCTCGACCTCACCGTGCCGTCCGGCTCGGAGCTGCTCGTGCAGCACAAGCGGGCCCTGACCCTGGGCGCCCGCCTGCTGCTCGACCGGGCGGCCGACATCGACGAGCCGCTGTACGTCTACGCCGACCCGGCGGGCCACCCGTTCTGCATCTTCGTCGGCTAGCGCTCAGCCGCTGACCGGCGTGCCCTGGTGGTAGAGCACCTGCCAGCTGCCCCCGGCGCGTCGCCAGACCGTCGACCGCCGGGTGACGCGGTCGCCCTGACGCAGGGTGTACGTCAGCAGGTAGGTGCCCGGGCCGAGCTCGCGGCAGTGGAACCCGGACGTCTCCCACGGGTCGTCCCCGCCCGCGGCGTACCGCTCGAGCAGGGCCCGCTTGACGTGCTGACGTCCGTAGCGCCGGCCCGAGGCCCCGACCTCGAAGAAGTCGGGCGCGAGCTGGCGCTCGAGGTCCTGCTCGGCGACGCCGAGCTCGGGCCGGTGGAAGAGCGGCTCGCGGTCCCGTAGCTCGGCGAGCACCCCTGCGAGCTCCGGTGCCGTCGGGGGGACGCTGTCGGCCGGGGGGCTTGCGGCGGGGTGAGCGGTGTCGTGGGCGGCCACGACACCGAGCATGGCAGGCCTCGTCAGCCGGCCAGGGCAGCCTGCTGCCGGTCCCCGAGCAGGGCTGCGATCGCCGCGGCCGGCTGCGGCCGGCCGAGCAGGTAGCCCTGACCGACCTCGCACCCCAGCGACGCGAGGGCGGCCAGCTGCGCGTCGGTCTCGATGCCCTCGGCCACGACGGACAGGCCGAGCGCCCTCGCCATCGCGAGGATGGCCGTGACGATCTGCAGCCCCGAGTTCTCGGTGTCGAGCCGCATGACGAACGAGCGGTCGACCTTCAGCACGTCGACGGGAAGCTCGCTGAGCGCCCCGAGGCTCGAGTAGCCCGTGCCGAAGTCGTCGATGGCGACCCGCAGGCCACGTGCACGCAACGCCTCCAGGGTCGCGGTCCCGTCCCCGAGGACCGCGCTCTCGGTGACCTCGAGCCCCAGCGCCGACGCCGGCAGGCCCGCCCGCCGGAGCAGCCGGTCGACCTCGTGCGCGAAGTGCGCCCCGTCCAGCTGCCGGGCCGAGACGTTGACCCAGACCCTCAGGTCCCGCGCGGCCCAGAACTCCTCCCGCCAGGCGGCGAGGTCGAGCAGCGCGCGGGTCAGGACCGACCGGCCCAGCTGCTCGATGAGCCCTGACTGCTCGGCCAGCGGGATGAAGACGCCGGGGCTCACGAAGCCGTGGCCTGGCCGGTTCCACCGGGCGAGCGCCTCGAGCCCGATCAGCCGGCCGGTGGCGATGTCGATCTCGGGCTGGTACGCCACCTCGAGCTCCCCGGCCGCGATGGCGTCGCGCAGGGCGAGCGCCAGGTCGTTGTCGGCGTGCGACCGGTCGCGCAGCGAGGCGTCGCAGACGATCGCCCGGGAGCGGCCGGCGGCCTTGGCCTCGTGCATCGCCAGGTCGGAGTCGATGAGCAGCGCGCCGACGGAGGTGCCGGTCACCGCGCTGCCGGCGGCGCCCACGCTCGCCGTGAGCCGCAGGTCGTGGCCGGCGACCGTGACCGGGACCGCGAACGCCGAGACGGCGCGGTCGGCGAGGGCCTGGACCGCCCCGCTGGGCACGTCCCGGGCGAGGATGGTGAAGGCGTCGCCGGCGTACCGGCAGGCGAGGTCACCCGGCCGCAGCCGTTCCGACAGCGCGTCGGCGGCGGCCCGCAGGTAGGCGTCACCCGCCGCGTGCCCGCGGGTGTCGTTGACGAGCTTGAAGTGGTCGATGTCGCAGAACAGCAGCACGTGCTCGCGCCCCGGGACCGGGGGCGTGCGCAGCGCCTGCTCGGCCTGCTGCAGGAACGCGCTGCGATTGAGCAGGCCGGTGACGGTGTCACGGGTGGCCAGCTCGGTCAGCCGGTCCCGGGCGCGCGACTGCTCCACGACGAGCCGGGTGAGGTCGCGGAAGCTGCTCAGCAGGGACCACTCGTAGCGGCTCGGCACGCCGGGGTGGCGGCGGTAGACCGCGAAGGCGCCGAGCACGGCCGAGCCGTCCGAGGTCAGCACGGGCATCGAGGCGACGGCGCGCATGCCGACCTGGGCGAGCAGGCTGCGGACGAAGTCGTCCGGGTAGTCGACCCCGTCGACGATCGACGCCGACTGCCCGGTGTACGCCGCCTCCCCGCACGCGCCGTTGCCCGGGCCGATGGGCAGCCCGTCGAGGAGCTCGACGACGTCGGCCGGGAAGGTGGGGGCGGCCCCGACGCGCAGCACCGCGCGGTCGTCGTCCACCAGCATCACCGAGCAGGCCACACCGCCCGCGATCAACTGCTCGAGCTCGGAGGCGAGCAGGGTGAGGCTCGTGGCCAGCGGCTCGTCGGCCGCCACAGCCGCGAGCACCCGTGCCTGGGCGGCCTGCTCGGCCTCGCGGCGGGCGAGCGTGAGCAGCGCCGACACCTCGGCCGCGACGTCCCGCAGCGCCGCGAGCTGGCGCGGGCTGGCCCCTGCGCGCGGCGAGGGGTCGATGGCGCACACCGCGCCGAGCACCTGCCCGTCCTCGTCCACGACGGGGGCGCCGGCGTAGTAGCCGAGCAGGCCGGCCCGGGCCGCGGGATGGGCGCCGAAGGTGGGGTGGGCCGGCACGTCCGGCACGACCACGGTGTCGCCCGAGGACACCACCGCGGTGCACTGGACGAGCGCGGCGGGCACCGCGAGGCTCTCCGGCAGCGCTCGGTCGCTGCGCCCCACGTAGGCCTGTCCGCGCGAGGAGATCAGGCTGACCAGCCCGATCTCGGTGCCGCCCACCTCGGCGGCGAGCCGGGCGAAGGCGTCGAGGTCAGCGCTGCGGCTGCCCGCGTGCAGCAGCGCCCGCTCCACCGCCGCACTGCGTTCGGCGCACTCGAGCAGCGCGTGCAGCGGCGCAGCGGCCTCCCGCGTCGGCCGCGCGGGCGCGCTCGAGGTGGCGTCCGGGTCGGTCACGCTGCTCGGCGGCATGCTCTCCCCATCTCTTCGCGTAGGCCACGGCCGCGCTTGGCGGGGGCGGTCGGAGCCCCCGCAGCAGTCCTGCCCGCCCGCCCCGATCGAGCACCGTCAGCCGGTGCCCGCAACCCCAGGTCGACCATTCTAGTAACTTGCTGAGCACTTTGCGTGAGCGACTTTGTTCCCGCCTGGACAACGAGGAGCGCGGCTCGCCGGCCCGGCGGCTCAGAAGAGCTCGATCGCCGGCGCGCTCGCCGTGCCGGACGCGGCTCCGGAGGCCGACGCGTGCACCGCGCGCTGCCGCTGCGACACGTACGTCGTGGAGAGGGCGTCCACCGCGTCCTCCAGGCCGCGCACCGCGGCCGCGTCCGCTTCTCCCCGCAGGTGCCCGACCACCGTGGTCACGCGCCCGCCGAGCCCGGTCAGGGCCCCGATCACGGCCTCGACCGTCTGCCGGGTGATGTCCTGGAACTGGGTCTGCGCGAGGATGCCGTTCGTCCGCGCGCTGAGGGACTCGGCCGACGCCTCCACCTGCTCCACGGCCGACCGGGTCCCGGCCACGGTCTCGGTGAGCATCGAGGCCATGTCGTGCTGGGCCTCCGCGATCGCCTCCAGCCGGGCGTTGATCGCCGCCGAGCTCGACGCGCTCGCCGCGTCGCTGCCCAGGCGCTGCTCGATGAGGCCCGTCACCCGGGAGATGCCCTGCCGGATGTCCTCGGCCGCCGCCGCCGACTCGCGCGAGAGCTCGCGCACCTCGTCGGCGACGACGGAGAAGCCCTGCCCTGCCGCGCCGGCCCGCACCGCCTCGATCTTCGCGTTGAGGGCCAGGATCGTGGTGGCCCGCGCGACCTCGGCGATGGCCGCCACGTACCGGTCGAGCCCGCGCACCTCCTCGACCAGGCCCAGGAGCGCGCGGTCCCGCTCGCTGACGAGCGCCACGAGCTGTTCGACCGACTCGGCGTTGGTCCGCGTGGCCGTGGCGACCCGCTCGGCGTCCTCGCCGGTCCGCTGCGCGAGATCGCGGGCGAAGGCCGAGAGTGCCTCGGCCTCGCTGTCGGCGTCCTGCGCCCCGTTCATGACGCCGAAGGCGGCGTCCTCGGTGTGGGTCACGACGTCGCGCAGCTGCGCGGAGACGACGTCGATCAGCGGCTGCGCGGCTTCGAGGACGCGCGCCACCTCAGTGGTGTCGGGGAGGTCCGGGGACCGGGCGCCCTGGGGCTCCTGCCATGGCCAGCGCATCGCTCACGCTCCGGGAAGGACCTGGCGGACGACGCCGAGCAGGGCGTCCGGCTGCACGGGCTTGACGAGCCATCCGGTGGCGCCGGCCTTCTTGGCCTCCTCGCGCTTGGACTGCTCGGACTCGGTCGTCAGCATGAGGATCGGGACGAAGCGCAGCCCGGCCTTGCGTGCCTCCCGGACGAAGGAGATGCCGTCGAGGCGCGGCATGTTGACGTCACTGATCACGAGGTTGGGCTTGAGGCCCTTCTTGATCTGGTCCAGCGCGTCCTGGCCGTCCTTCGCCGTCTCGACGGACAGGCCGGCCTTCGTGAGCACGGACTTGATGCTCATGAGCATCGTGGGGGAGTCGTCGACGAGCATGACGGTCTTCATGGTGTTTCCTTCGCAGAGTCGTCGCGGGGCTTCGGGGTGTCCGGGGAGGTGGCAGAACGCTCGAGCAGCGGCGCGACCCAGGCCCTGAGGAATTCATCGACCGGCGGGACGCTCACCTTTACGCGCGCAGCCAGCAATGCCTGGAGCCCGGCCGTGTGCAGATGCGTGCAGTTCCGCAGGTTCACGCGCGCCCCGGGGGTCTCGCGGAGCCAGGCCGCCAACGGCTCGGCCTCCTCGACGGTGAGAACGCCCTCCAGGACGGCGGTACGGCTACCCAGCTGCAGCGGCACGGTTGTTCAACTCCTTCACGTCGAGCACGAGCAGTACGAGGCCGTCACCGAGCAAGGCCGTGCCGCAGTAGCCGGGAGTGCCGGCCAGCAGCCCATCGAGCGGCTTGAGGATGACGTCGGTGTTCTGGTGGAACCGGTCCACGAGGATCCCCAGCGGGCCCGTCGTCGTGCGGACGACGAGCACGCTGACCTCGTCCCGACGCTCCCCGGCGGGCAGGTCGAGCAGGCCCGCGAGGGACGCGAGCGGCACGACCTCGTCGCGCAGCACGAGCACCTGCCGTCCCGCGACGCGGGTCACCTCGCTCCACGGGACCCGGACCGTCTCGACCACGTCGTCGATCGGGACGCCGAAGCGCTGACCACCGGCCGTGAGCAGCAGGACCCGGGACACCGCCATCGTCAGCGGGAGCCGGAGCCGGATCGTCAGGCCCTCGCCGGGGCGCGAGTCCGTCGCCACGCTTCCACCCAGCCGCTCGATGGCACTGCGCACGGCGTCCATACCCACGCCGCGCCCGGAGACGTCGGAGATCGCATCTGCGGTGGAGAATCCCGGGGCGAAGATGAGATCAGCGATCTGTGCATCGCTCATCGACTCCAGGGCGGCCTCCTCCACGATGCCGCGCTCGTACGCCTTGCGGCGGACCTTGTCGACGTCGATCCCTCGCCCGTCGTCGATCACCTCCACCACGACGGCGTCGCCGTCCGGCACCGCACGCAGGACGAGGGTCGCTTCCGCCGGCTTGCCGGCGGCCTCCCGGTCGGCCGGCGACTCGATGCCGTGGTCCAGGCTGTTGCGGACGAGGTGCACGAGCGGCTCGGCGAGCATCTCGATGACGTCCTTGTCGGCCGCGGTGTCCTCGCCCTCCTGGACCAGGCGCACCTGCTTGCCGAGCTTGCGCGACAGGTCCCGGACGAGCCGGGGCGCCCTGGCGAACGCCGTGGCCACCGGGAGCATCCGGACGTCCATCACGGCCTGCTGCAGCTCCTCGCTGACCCGGCTGACGACGGCGTACTCGTCCTTGATGCGCCGGGCGAGCGCCCGATGGCCCTCCTCCTCCGCCGCCGCAGCGACGAAGGGCAGGGAGTTCTTGGCCACCACGAGCTCGCCGACCAGGTCGAGCAGCCGGTCCACCTTGGCCTGCTCGATCTTCAGCACGCGGCTCCCGGAGCCGGCCTCGTCCGGGACCGGGTCACCGGCCGTGGCGGCCGGAGCGCTCTGCTCCCCGGGCGGCGCGGTGCGCTGGGCGGGAACAGCGGCGGACGTCGCGTCACCCTGCACCTGCACCAGCCCGTCCAGCCAGGACAGCAGCTCGGCGTCGCCCAGCCCTTCGTCCGGCGGCCCGGCGTCGAGACCGGCGGCGGCCGCGGCACGGACGGCGGCGGCGACGGCGGAGGCCCTGGTCGCGGGGGTGAACGCCCCGCTCAGGGCCTTCCGCTGCGCGGTGAGGACCGCACCGGCGACCGATGCGTCACCGGTCGCCGGTGCGGTGTCCCTCGCCTCCTCACCCTGCTCCGAAGGCCTGACGGCTGCAGGGTCCAGCAGCCCGGCGAGGCCTTCGGCGGTGACCTCCACGACCTCGACCTGGTCGGGGACGTAGCGGAAGACGTAACGAACTTCCTGCATCGCGGCTCGGGTGAGCGCAGTGAAGCGCAGCACGCTCTCGTACTCGTCGAGGTCGGCCACGGGCGGCAGGTCGGCGGGGACGCCGACCTCCAGCAGCTCCAGGGCGGGCACCTGGCGGACCAGGTGCAGCGGGTCCTCCCCGCGGAAGAAGCAGCCCGCGTCGGGGCGGTAGTCGAGCGCGCGGATGCTCGCCCCGGTGGCCTCCAGCCACGGCAGCAGGCCGCGCAGCCTCTCCTCGCCCAGGCCCAGCACCCAGGCCGGCAGCTCCGAGGGCAGCTCGGACGGCAGCTCGGACGGCCTGGTGGGGGCCGCCGTGCCGGGGACCGCGCCACCCGGCGTGCTGTCGCCGGACGGGCCGAGCGGGGCGCGCAGCCGACGGGCCAGGCTCTCGCCGGTCGCGGCGGCACCCGCGGGCGCGCTGCCGGTGGCCTCGATGACCGGGATCCAGGCGCGTACGGCGTCGAACGCGGCGAGCAGGTCGTCCACCATGTCGCCGTTCAGCGCCAGCGCGCCGCTGCGTACCGCGTCGAGCAGGTCCTCGGCGGCGTGGGTCAGCCGCGTCAGCTCCGGCAGGTCGAACAGGCCGGACGAGCCCTTGAACGTGTGGGCAGCCCGGAAGACCGCGTTGACGAGGTCGCCGTCGCCCGGGTCCTGCTCCAGGCGGAGCAGGCCCTGGTCCACCTCGGCGAGCAGGTCCGCCGCCTCGGCGATGAACTGGGCGAGGAGTGGGTTGTTCACGTCAGGCTCCACGGGGCGGGAAGAGGCGTGGTGAGCAGGGAAGCGACCTGCTCGAGCAGGCCCGGTGCCACGGGCTTGACCAGGTAGAGGTTGGCGCCGGCCCGGTAAGCCGTCTCGGCGTCGCTGTCGTCGGCCTCGGTGCTGATCGTGACGATCGGGCAGTCGAGCCCCGGCTCCTCGGCACGCAGCCGGCGGACCAGCTCGTAGCCGTCCATCTGCGGCATGTTCACGTCCACGACGAGAAGGTCGTAGCGCGCCGACAGCGCCAGCTCGAGCGCCTCGAGCCCGTTGCCCGCCTCGTCGACGGAGAAGCCCGCCGAGCGCAGGATCTCCCCGTGGTACAGGCGCACCGTGGGCGCGTCGTCGACGACGAGGGCACGGCGGTCGTTGGAGGTCTCGACGGTCACGGTGCTGCTCCGATCGGCGGGCGCTGGTAGACGATGCCCTCCGGCAGACGGACGGGCGTGAAGATGGGGGAGATGCGGCTCATCGACTCCGAGTGGCCGAGGAACAGGTGGCCACCGGGCCGTAGGGCACCGAACAGGTTCTCGGCCGCTCGGCGCGAGGAGATCTCGTCGAAGTAGATGAGCAGGTTGCGGCAGAAGACGACGTCGAAGTCCCGGTAGGCGCGCATCGACTCGGTGTCGCAGACGTTCACGATGCGGAAGTCGATGGCGTCGCGCAGGTCGGGCTTGACGCGGTGCGTGTCGGCCTTCACCCGGTCGAACCACCGCGTCCGCACGGCGAGCGGCACCCGCTGCATCGAACGCGGCCCGTACTCGCCCCGTTGGGCGAACTGCAGGACCCGGGTGTCGATGTCGCCGGCGACGATCTCGACGTCGAAGTCCTCGATGTCGCCCCAGTCCTCGAGCAGCCGGAGCCCGATGGAGTACGGCTCCTCACCGGTCGAGCACGGCAGGCTCAGGATGCGGATCGGGTCGGTGCTCCCGGTCGCCCTGCGCTCCGCGGCGACGCGCGGCAGGACGCTCTTCACGAGCGCGTCGAACTGGTGGTCCTCCCGCAGGAAGTACGTCTCGTTGACGGTGAGCTCGTTGATGAGCTCCTGGGCGAGCGCGGCGTTGGCACCGAGGCGCAGCCCGGCGAACCACGCGTCGAACCCGCCGCCGTGCTCCCGCACGCAGGCCTGGACGCGCTTGTCGACGAAGTAGCGCTTGTTGTCCGCGAACTGGATCCCCGTGCGGCGATAGACCCACTCGCGCACACGGCTGAACTGAGCTTCGCTCAGACCTGGCTCGGTGCCGGTCGTGCTGACGCTCATGTGCGGGCCGCCTGCCGGGCCAGGAAGTGCAGGTAGGGGTTCTGCGGGAAGCGGCCGGTGGCCACGGTGGACAGCTCGTGGGCGATCCCGCTGCCGATGGTGACGGCCACGTCGACCGCCGCCGCCACGACGTTCGGCTCGGGGTCGGCAGCCACCACCGGGCGCAGCCACTCGGGGACGCCCGGGTGGGCGACGGCGGACAGCACCATCACGGCGAGCACCCGGACGTCGGCGTCCTCGTCCTGCAGGATGCCCTGGCCGACGAGCGACTCGACGGCGAGGGGCATGGCCTGCAAGGCGTTCACCGCGGCGTTGCGGCGTGTGGCGTCCTCGCTGCGCAGCTCTCCCGAGAGGGCGAGCCCCACCTCGGCCACGTCGTGCCCGGCGAGCGTCGTCAGGAGCGCCTCCCGAGCCGGGACGTCCCGCTCCTCCTGCAGCGCGGCGAGCAGGGCCGGGACGGCCGCTGCATCGCCCTCCAGGTCGAGGGCGGCCCGCCGGCGCTGCTCGGCGTCCCCGGCACGCAGCTGCTGCTGCAGCCCCGCCGAGTCACGGCGGGCCGCCCGCTGCTCCTCGGCCGCGGGCGCCTGCGCCGTACGTCGTACCAGCCCCATCGTCGTGCCTTCCCAGTCGTGTAGTGCGAATCGCTCTTCGTGTGTCGGCTCGTCAGAGCCAGGCCGCCAGCTGGGCCGGGATGTCGTCGGCATGCAGCACGCGCGAGGCCCCGCCACGGGCGACGAGCTGGCCGGGCATGCCCCAGACCACCGCCGACTCCTCCGACTCGGCGATCGTGCGACCGCCCCGGGCGTGCAGTGCGGCCATCTGCTCCGCGCCGTCGTCGCCCATGCCGGTGAGCAGGACGCCCACCGTGCGGCGCGGGTCGACCACGTCCATCGCGGACTGCACGAGGCGGTCCACGCTCGGGTGCCAGCGGTAGCTCGGCCCCGCCGGCGCGGGGCGCGCGGCCAGGCCGCCGGAGCGCCTGGTGAGCACCATGTCCGCGTCGCCCCGGGCGACGTACACGTGCCCGGGGCGGACCTCGGTCAGCCCGGTGACCTCCTGCACCGGGAGCGGGCAGGACTGGTCGATGCGCCGGGCGAGCGGCCCGGTGAACGACTGCGGCATGTGCTGTGCCACCAGGACCGGCGCCGCACAGCTCGCCGGCAGCTGCGCGAGCAGCTCGGAGAGCAGTGCGGGCCCGCCCGTGCTCGCCCCGATCACGACCAGGTCGGCCGCTCCCGCAGCCGACGCGACGCCCGCCCCACGCCCCGGTGCCGCGCGCGGGGCGGAGGCCGCTGCGTACGACTCCTCCCGGGCCCGACGCAGGCGGGCGGCCAGGCCGCCCGCCCGCATGCGCGCCCGGGCCGCCCGCCGGACCTTGTCGACCAGCTCGTCCGCCGCGTCCCGCATGTTGAGCGAGACGGTGCCGCCGGGCTTCTCGACGTAGTCCACCGCGCCGAGCTCGAGGGCCTCGAGCGTCACGAGGGCCCCGCGCTCGGTGAGCGAGGAGACCATGACGACGGGCAGCGGGTGCTCGCGCATGATCTCGGCAAGGCACGTGAGCCCGTCCATGACCGGCATGTTGACGTCGAGCGTCACCACGTCGGGCTCGAGGCGCGGGATCTGCTCGAGGGCGTCCTCGCCGTTGCGGGCCAGGTGCACCTCGAAGCCGCCGGCGTCCGCGAGCATCGACTTGAGCGCCTTGCGCATCAGCGCCGAGTCGTCGACGACGAGCACCTTGGTGCCGGCGCTCATGCCGCAGCTCCGGCTGCCGGCACCTCCTCGGCCAGGAGTGCGACCTGCTCCGCCCCGAGCAGCTCGTCTGGCTCGAGGACGAGGAGCATGCGCCCCTGGCCGGGGAGGTTGGCGACACGGGTCACGACGCGGGCCTGCTCGTCGGAGAGCTCGGGAGCGGGCTCCAGCTGCCCGCCGCCGACCTTCGCCACCTCGGCGACCGAGTCGACCACGAAGCCGGTGCGGACGCCGCCGATGATGAGCACGACGATGCGCTGCCGCTCGTCGCGGGGCAGCCTGTGCAGCCCGAGCCGGGTGCGCAGGTCGACCACGGGGAGCACGGCACCGCGCAGGTTCACCAGGCCCTCGACGAAGTCGAGCGTCTTCGGCACCCGCACGAGCGTCTCCGGGACGCGGATGATCTCCTGCACCGCGTCGACGTCGACGCAGTACTCCTCGCCCTCGAGGCGGAAGACGACGAGGAGCTCGTCGTCGCCGCGGCCGTCGTCGGCCATCTGGTCCTCCCTCTCACGGATCTGCGCGGCGTCACCGGCCAGCTCGTCCACGGCCTGCATCGCGCGGTCGTCGACGAGCGCGTCGGCCGACAGGACGGACACCAGGCGGCGCCCCTCCTCCAGCCGGCACACCGCCTGCACCTCGGTACGCCGCCCACCGCCGGAGACCACGTGCGGCAGGGCGCCGACGAGCTCCATCGGGACGCGGAGCACCTCGCGGACCGTGTCCATCACCACGCCGACGAGGGACTCGCGGCCCTCCCGCTCCACCGTGATGACCACGATGCGGTTGTGCGGCTCGAGCTCGGTGACGGGAAGCCCGAACACGCTGCGCAGGCTGACCACGGGCAGCAGCCCGCCGCGCAGGTCCATGACCCCGAGCACGCGGCGCACCGCGTTCGGCACGGCCGTCACCCGCTCCGGAGCCTGCACGATCTCCTGCACGCGGTCGATGGGCAGCGCGTACTCCTGCCCGTCGACGGCGAAGCTCACCAGCTCGAGGGTGTCGGTCGACTCCTCCTCCCCAGCGGTCTCGCCCGGGGACCAGGCGCCCGCGCTCGTGGACGCGGCGGACGTGTGCCGGCCGAGAGCCGCGAACTCGGTCGCGACGAGGTGCTCGACGTCCAGCACTGTCGTCATGCGGCCGTCACCGGCCTTGAGGACCGCAGCCAAGAGGTCCGAGCGGAGCGTCGACTGGACGGCCTCCGCGCTCTCGACCTGCTCGTCCTCGACGGAGATGACCGCGGCGACCCGGTCGACCACGAAGCCGAGCGTCGCGCCGGCCGACTCCACGACGACCACGCGCGTGGCCTCGGTGTGATCGCTGCCCTGGAGCCCGCAGCAGCTGCGCAGGCTCACGACCGGGAGCACCCGGCCGCGCAGGTTCGCGAGTCCCTCCAACGCGGACGGGCCCAGCGGCACCCGGACCAGCTCCGGCATCCGGATGATCTCCTGGACGCGCTCCATCTCCAGGGCGTACATCTCGCCCTGCATCTCGAACGTCACGTAGTCCCGGCCGGTGTCCGGCTCGCCGTCGGCGTCCTCGGAAGGAGCGGCGACGGGCGAGCCGGGCACCGTGTCTTCGACCACGAAGCCCACTTCGGTGATGCTCATGGCACCAGCCCTTCGTCGTAGTTCAGCGTGGTCAGGCGTTCTGCAGCTCGTCGGCCAGCGCGGCGATCTCCTCGATGGCGACCGCGAGCTCCTCGGCGCCGGTGCTCTGCTGGCGGGCGGCGGCGGCCGCCTGGCCCGTGAGCGAGTCGGCCTGGTTGGCCGCGGCCGCGATCTGGTCGAGAGCGGTCTTGACCTGCGCGAGGGCGGAGGCGATCTCCTGCGAGGCTGCGCGGACCTCCTCGTTGCCGTTGCGCACCAGGCCCATGTCACGCTCGATCTCGACGAGCCGGGCGGTCGTCGCCTTCGCCCGCTCGACCTCGGCGAGGGCGGACCGCGACGTGTCCTCGAGGTCGTTGCGGACGGCCGTGATCCGGTCCTGGACCTCCTTCACGAGGTCCTTGATGCGCTCGGCGTTGTCGGCCGAGTCCCGGGCCAGGTTGCGGATGTCGGTGCTGACGACCGCGAAGCCCTTGCCGTACTCCCCGGCGCGGGCCGACTCCACCGACCCGTTGACGGCCAGCATGTTGGTCTGGATCGCGACGTTGCCGATCGCGTCGACGATCTTGTCGATCTTCCGGCTGACCACCTCGAGCTCGACGACCTGCTTCACGCTGTCCTTCGCCGAGGCGGCGGCGGTGCTGATGGCCTCGATCATGGCGTCGACCGCGCTCTTGTTGGCGGCGAGCAGCTCGATCATCGTGCTCGCCTTCTCGACGGACGTGCCGGCACGCGACTCGGCGAGCTGTGCGCCCTGCTCGATCTGGTTGAGCGCGCTGGCGGCCTCCTGCGACTTGGCCGCGGCGGTCTGCGCGCCGGTGCTGATCTGCCCGATCGCGGTGGAGATCTGAGCAGCTGCGCGGTTGATCTCCTCGACGGCGGCCGACAGCTCCTCCGCGGTGGAGGCCACCTCCTCGGCGCTCTTGCCGATGTCGGCGCTGGTGCGCAGCTCGTCCGCGACCTCGGAGAGCTCCTCGGAGGCCTTCTCGCTCTGCTGCAGGGCGGCACCCTGCTGCTCGACGGTCTGCAGGGACTCCTCCGCGGCGGCGGACTGCTGCTCGGCGGCGGCGGCGATCTCCTCCGCGCGCAGCTGGGCGTCCTGCGAGGCACGCTCGGCCTGCCCGGCCGCGGTCGCGATCTCGGTCGCGCCCTCGAGGATGACGGTCATGTCCGCGGCGATCTGCGCGAGCTGCGCCGTGATCTCCTTGCCCTTCTCGACCTCGCCGCGCGACGTCTCCGCGGACGCCTGGACGCCCTCGGCGACGCTGTTCACGCCGGTGCGGATGGCGTCGATGAGCTCACGGATCTCGCTCGCGCTGCGCTCGGAGGTCTCGGCAAGGGTGCGCACCTCGTCCGCCACCACGGCGAAGCCCTTGCCGTGCTGACGGGCGCGGGCCGCCTCGATCGCGGCGTTGAGCGCGAGCAGGTTGGTCTGGTCCGCGATCCGGGCCACGGCCGACACGATCTGGCCGATCTCCTCGGCCTGCTTCTCCAGCTCGCTGATCATGGCGACGGAGGCGGTCTGCCGCTGGGAGGCCTCGCCCACGTTGCTCACGAGGCCGGCGATCCCCCCCGCGGTGTCCTCGAGCAGCGACTGGAGCTTCGTCGTGGTGTCCTGCACCAGCTTGCTGGTGGTCTGCTGCGTGCGGATGCGGCCGACGACCTGGTTCGTCGCCGCGAGCGACTCCTGCGTCGCGCCCGAGGCCTCCTCGGCGCCCGCGGCGATCTGCTGCATGGCCTCGCGCAGCTGCCGCGACGCCTCGGTCGACTGCGCGGTCTGGGCGGCGAGCTCGGTGGTCGCCGCGGCGATCCGCTCGGCGGCCTGCTGCTGCTTGGCGACGGAGCGGGCGCGGCGACGGGCGTCCTCGGACTCGCGCGCGTCCTTGCGGGTGGCCACGGGGGCCGAGCGCGGTGCCGGGACCCCGGTCGACGCACTGTTCTTGGTGAGGGGCATCCCTACTCCTTCGACGTGACGAGCCGCGGGAGTGGGTCCCCGGGGCTGGGGCGCGCTCCTGTCGGGCGCGGCAGAAGAGGGATCGACGCCTCAAACCCGCGATGTAGGCGGATTTCTCGACAGCCCGACAACAACGGCGGTGGTGCACCCGCCGTACGGGGCCTCTTAAGGTGCGGTCTACGGGGTAGGCGCCGCTTGCGGCCGGGAGCGCGGCCTCCGCCGTTCGGCGGGCCCGGGACTTCAGTGCTGGTGTAGGCGCCCTCGGCCGATCGGGTGGTGGTGCCCGAGCCACTGCCTGACGGCCCCTCGCCGGCACGCCTGTCCTGTCCCGGCGGGGTCCGGCGTTTTGCGCGGGCCGGCGGGGGGGAGCCACAGCTCATGCACCGCGGCGACGAGCAGAGCGGGCCACAGGACGCGCTCCTCGATGTCGTGCCGGTCTTCCAGCCCATCGTCGACCTGCGGGACAACCGGGTCGTCGCGGTCGAGGCCCTGGCCCGGGGCCGGGCCGAAGGGGGGCTGGTCGCGCCGCAGGCGATGTTCGCCCGAGCGGCGGCGATCGGTCCTGCAGCGGTACGCGAGCTCGACGAGCGCTGCCTGCGCGCCGCGCTCGCGGCGACCCGGCTGGTGCCGCAGCCGCTGAGCCTGTTCGTCAACGTGGAGCCCGGGACCCTCGCCGAGCTGAGCGCCGCCTGCCTGACCGAGCTCGCCGAGCTGGTCCCGCCCACCGTCCGCGTCGTGGTCGAGGTGACCGAGCGAGACCTGCTGGAACGCCCGGGGCAGCTGCTCGCGGGCGTGCGCAGGGCGCGCGACTGCGGCTGGGGTGTGGCCCTGGACGACGTGGGGGCCGAGCCCGCGGCCCTTGCGCTCATGCCGTTCCTCGCCCCGGACGTCATCAAGCTCGACCTGGCCCTGGTGCGGCAGCAGCCCTCGCTCGGCTTCGCCGCCACGATCAACGCGGTGCACGCGCAGGCCGAGCGCACCGGTGCCCTCATCCTGGCCGAGGGCATCGAGACCGAGGGCCATCTCGAGCGGGCACTGGCCACGAGCGCACGCCTGGGCCAGGGGTGGCGGTTCGGTCGGCCCGCCGCCGAGCCGGCCGCGGCGGACCACCCGTTGCCGCTCCCGGTCGGCACGCACCGCCTCCCGACGGGGACCCCCTTCGGGCTGCTGAGCGCGACGAGCACGGCGGGAGTGGCCGGGATCCCGCTGCTCGCGGCGATCTCCCGCCAGCTCGAGCGGCAGGCCCTGCTGCTGGACGACCTCACGGTGGTGCTCGCGTCGTTCCAGCATGCGGCCGCGCTGACGAACGGTACGCGCCGACGGTACGAGGCCGTCGCCCACGTGACGGCGTTCACCGCACTGCTCGGGCCGGGCATGCCGGACGAGCCGATGCCGGGCGTGCGCGGGACGGCGCTGTCCCCGGGGGACCCGCTGGCCGAGGAGTGGGTCGTGGCGATCGTTGCGCCGCACTACGCGGCCTCGATCGCCGCCCGCGAGCTCGACCCGGGCCCGGACGGGGAGCGGCGGTTCGCCTTCGTGCTCACGCACGATCGGGCGCGGGTCCTCGACGCCGCGGCGCTGCTGCTCGCCAAGGTGCGCAGCAGCCCCGCTGCCGTGCCCAAGCCCGTGCCGTCACGGCCGCGGACGGTGCCCGGCGCCCCCGCGCGTGTCCCACCGCAGGACCTGCCGGGCCTGTTGCTGCGCGCCATCGACACCGCGTCCAACGGCATCGTCATCGCCGACGCGCGTCAGCGCGACCTGCCGCTCGTGTACGTGAACTCCGCCTTCCTGGCCATGACGGGCTACGTCCCGGAGGAGGTGCTCGGCCGCAACTGCCGCATCCTGCAGGGGCCGCTCACGGACCGCACCCAGGTGCGCCCCATCGCCCGCCAGCTCGCTGCCGGCCGCCCGGTCCGAGCCACGTTGCTGAACTACCGCCGCGACGGATCGACGTTCTGGAACGAGATCACGATCTCGCCGGTGCGCGACCCGGACGGGGCCCTCACCCACTTCATCGGCAACCAGGTCGACGTGAGCGAGCGGGTCGAGCGCGAGGAGCGGGCGGCGTACCTCGCCTACCACGACCCGCTCACCGGGCTCGCCAACCGGGTCCAGCTCCTGGACCACCTGGAGCACGAGCTGGCCCGCGCCCGGCGCCGTGGCGACGGCGTGGCCGTCCTGTTCGTGGACCTCGACGGGTTCAAGCAGGTCAACGACTCGCGCGGGCACGCGGCCGGTGACCGCGTGCTCCGTGAGGCCGCACGTCGCATGCGGGCCACCCTGCGGGCCGGGGACCTGTTGGCGCGCATCAGCGGCGACGAGTTCGTCGCGGTCCTGGCTCGCCTGCCGCTGCACGACGCTGCTCCCGCCCGCCGGGCCGCCGACCAGATCACCTCGGCGCTCGACCGCGAGATCCAGCTGCCGGGCGCAGGAAGCGTCAGGATCGGTGCCGCGGCCGGCATCGCCACCTTCCCCGACGACGGTGACACCCCGTCGGCCCTCCTCGACGCCGCGGACCGGAGGATGCATGAGGACGAGGACTGACGGTCGCCTGCCGACCGGCGCCGTCACCTCAGCCAGCCCCGGCGCATCGCCGTGGCGACGGCGGCCGCGCGGTCGCGGGACCCGGTCTTCGTGTAGACCCGCTCCAGGTGTGACTTGACGGTGCTCGGCGCGATCCCCATGTCGGCGGCGATCTCGTTGTTCGAGCAGCCCGCGCTCACTCCGGCGAGCACGTCGAGCTCGCGCGGCGTCAGCGGGTTGGTCAGCTTCTCGACGACCTGAACCGCGTCGGTCAGGGTGCGGGCGCCACCGTCGGCGCCGACCCGCGCCGGCAGCCCTGGGTCCGCGCGGACCGCGCCGCCGCCGAGCAGGACCGGGACGTCCGGAAGCTCGCCGCGCACCTGCAGGACGAGCCGGGTCAGCTCGCGGCTGTCCCGCCGTGTCGAGGCGCCCAGCCCGACGACCTTGACGTCTCCTCGGGCGCGGACGTAGGCGCCGAGCTCGTGCGCGGGCAGCGGGTCGAGCACGTCGACCCGCCACCCCGCGTCCAGCAGGACGTGCTCGAGCATCGACAGGCCGAGCAGGTGCGTCTCGGCCGGCGCGGGCAGCAGCACCGCCCGACCCGCGCGGGTCGGCGCCGCCGCGGTGGTGTGGGCCCGCAGCCGGATGACGAGGCCCCGGACCGTCGTGCTGGCGCGGTGCTCCTCGGCGACGGACACCTCCCCCCTGGCCCACCCCTCCCCGATCTCCTCGAGCAGCGGCTGCACGACCTCGGAGTAGAGGCTCGCGAGGGGGCAGCCGCGCCGCAGCAGGAGCATCGCCGCCGCCTCTGCCTGCGGCTCGTCGCCGGCGAGCAGGGCGTCGCAGAGGGCGGCCCTGGCCGCACGCTCGACGGGGTCGTCGCCGTGGCGCTTCCGGTGGGGCATCGCGAGCCGCTGCTCAGCCGTGCGGCCGCGCAGGGACCAGAGCTCCGCGCGTCATTTGTGCGGTTCCTCCCTCCGCCGGGTGCAGGACAGGATGCCTCACCTTCTAGATCACCGGTGCACGGGGTGGAGCGGGCATGCGGGCGGGGCACGCCGTCCCGGCCCGGTGGCTCCAGGGCCGACTACCTCGCCCACGGAAGGGGACGCTGGTGGGCATGACGACCGACGCGCCCCCGCCGGCCTCAACGCGGCCCGACCCCGTCTCTGCCGAGGTGGCCGAGCTGGGAGAGGGGCCGCGCTGGGACGCGGCCCGCAGCGAGCTGCTCTGGGTGGACATCCCGGCGGGAACGCTGCGGCGGGCCGGCTGGGAGGGCGGCCGGCTGCGTACGCTCGCCGAGCACCGGCTGGACGTGCCGCTCGGCGCGGCGGCCCCGGCGGAGTCGCCCGACGGCGGCTGGCTGCTGGCGGCCGGGACGGGGCTCAGCTGGCTGTCGGCGGAGGGAGGCGTACGCGAGCTGGCCCAACCCGAGGCCGGGCGCGACGTGCGCATGAACGACGCGGCCTGCGACCCCGCCGGCCGGCTCTGGGCCGGGACGATGGCGTACGACGAGCGGGCCGGGGCGGGCCGGCTGGCCCGCTGCGACCTGGACGGGTCGGTGCAGATCGTCGGGGACGGCTTCACCGTCCCGAACGGCTTCGGCTGGAGCCCGGACGGCAGGACGATGTACCACGCCGACAGCGGGCACAAGGTGCTGCGGGCGTACCCGTTCGACGTCGAGGGCGGCAGCCTGGGCGACCCGCGCGTCGTGGTGGACTTCGGGGACGGCCCGCCGGCCGACGGCATCACGGTCGACGACGAGGGGACGGTCTGGGCGGCGTTGTACGGCGGCGGCGAGGTCCGTCGCTACGACCCGTCCGGGCGCGTGCTCGCGGTGGTGGCCATGCCCGTGTCCCAGCCGACGGCGCCGTGCTTCGGGCCAGGGACGACGCTCTTCGTCACCACGACCCGCCAGGGCCTGTCACCGGAGCAGCTCGCGGCCGAGCCGGACGCGGGGCGCGTGTTCGCCGTCGACGTGGGCGTCGGAGGGCCGCCCGTACGCCCCTTCCGCGGCGCGCTGCCCACGCGCCTCACAGCGCCGCCCACGCACACCCCCGCTGAGCACGGAAGCGGGTGAGGGACGGGGCCCGGCTGCGGGGCGGGGCAGGGCGGCGCGTCAGAGGGCGCCGAGCGGGGCGACGACCGCGCCCGCGTCCGCGCACACCCAGTGCGGGTCGGGACCGAGCTCGGGCTCCACCCGCAGCTCGTGCTCCTCCTCGTGCAGCGGGCAGCCGGGCCAGCGCCGCCCGGCCTCGTCGAGCAGCCGGTCCTGCAGGTCCTGCGCGAGCTGGCCGGCCACGAACTCGGCCCCCTGCGGCCAGGTCCCGACCCACCAGCGCCGTCCCTCGATCACGTCCTCGACGAGGGCGAGAACGTCCTCCTCCGCGGTGCCGCGGGCGGCGAGGTCGTGCAGCAGGAGCGCCCGGGCGGCGAGCAGCGGGTCGGTCACCGGCACATTCTGCCTTCTACGCTGGGGGGGTGTCCGTGCTCGTCGACCCCGCGAACTGGCCCTGGAGGGACCGGCTCTGGGCGCACCTGGTGAGTGACGAGTCGTACGAGGAGCTGCACGCCTTCGCCGAGCGGCTCGAGATCCCGCGGCGCGCGTTCCAGGGCGACCACTACGACGTCCCGGCCGAGCTGCGCGAGCGCGCGATCGAGCTCGGGGCGGAGCCGGTGAGCGGGCGGGAGCTGATCGTCCGGCTGCGCGCTTCCGGGCTGCGCAAGCCGTTGGCCGAGCGCGGCCGGCAGCGCGGGCAGTCGCGGTCGTAGCCGGCTCGGGTCGCCTACCCCCCGGCGGCCAGCTCCCGCAGCTCCCGATCGACGTTGGCCCGGGCAGCCTGCTCCCACTGCCGGCCCGTACGGGTCCGGAAGAGCGCGGGCCGTGCGAGCAGGGCGCGCAGCACCTCGGCACGCCCGTGGGCGAAGGCCACGTCGTCGTACCGCGAGTACTCCGCACGGACACCAGCAACGTATTGCCTGTAACGCGCATCGGGCGCCGCGAGGACGGCCAGATCCGCGTCGGCCAGCGCGCTGCCGTCGAGGTCGTCGGGTGCGGGCTCGTGCGAGGTGGTCAGCCGGACGAGCCGCGCCACCTCGGCAACGGTCGTCCCGGGGAGCCCCAGGCCGGGCAGCATCTCCTCCGCGAGCAGGGCGCTGCGCTCCTCCGCGCCGGGCTCCAGGTCGTAGACCGCGTCGTGGAGCCACGCGGCCAGCCGCACGACGTCGGCGTCGCCCGCCTCGACCGCCAGCTCGTCGAGGCGGGTGAGGACCTCGGCCAGGTGCACGGTGTCGTGATAGGCCCGGTGCGGCTCCGCGTACGCCGACAGCAGTCGCTGCCCGGCCGCCTCGACGTACGCATCGGGTGCCGTCGCGCCGAGCGCGCGCACCACGTCCCTCCAGGCGGCGGGCAGGCCGGACGTGTCCACGGTACGAGCGTAGGCTGCGGACGTCACTTCGTCCGCAGCACCAGCGCACGGTCCGCGCCGCGCAGGAACCGGTACGGCACCGGCACCAGCGACACGTCGACGCCGACGGCGCCCAGCCAGTCCAGCAGCCCGGGCGTCGCGGCCATCGGTGCGCCGGAGTGCTCGAGCAGCGGGTAGACACGGACGCTCCCGCCCGGTCGGCAGACCCGCAGCAGCTCGCGCAGGGAGGAGGCGTGGAAGTCGGGGGAGAGCCTGTCGCCGTAGGTGAAGAGCAGGTGGGAGCTCAGCACGAGGTCGAACGAGGAATCGGGGAACTGAAGTTCGGGAAGGGTGCCCGGCACGTAGCGCGTCGGGTGCGTGCGCCGGTCCCAGGCGAAGCGCCCGACGGCGGCCACCCGGGAGGCGAAGTGGGCTTCCGGGGACCGGAGCTGCTCCCAGTCGTAGCGCGACGAGCTCGCCGCCACGTGGTCCGCGCCCCGCCTGGCGTCGTCCAGTGCGCGCACCGCGAGGTCGCCGGGCGGCATCACATAGGCGGGGTCGGCCGCCACGGCGTGCGCACCGAGCGCGGACGCCTCGGCGGTGAAGCTCGCCGCGCCACCGGGGCAGTCGAGGACGTGCCGGCCGGGAAGGTCGGCGGGTGACAGGGCGAACATGGCGAGGTACTCGTCGAGCGTGCGAGCGCTGACCAAGTGGTCGGCGAGAGCGGTCACGGCGGGCTCCGGGGGAGGAAGGCCCGGGCGACGGGGAAGGCACAGCGGACGACGCCCGGACGGGGCGGTCTGCTGGGACGAGGACGCGCAGGCCGCCTAGAGGCGGCACCACCACTGCTGCTGCGTGCGCGTCATGGCCCGAGCGTAGCGCCGGCAGGCCGGGAAGGGCATCCCCTGGACACTCGCTGCCAGGCACCTTGGTGACAGGTCGAACCCATCGACAGGGCTGTCGGGGCCGGGGGAGTCTTCTCGTGCAGCAAGCGGGGCCGACGACGAGAAGGCCTCGCAAGACCGGGCCGACCGGAGCTGCACGAGAACCTCGAAGGGAGACCCCATGAGCTCGACAACCAGCACCGCGCTCGCGACGATCTGCTCGATGCTCCTGGTGGTCGTCGCCGGTGGCAGCCTGGCCGCCGTCCGCGGCGGCTCCATCGCCACCCAGACCGTCGTCGTGATCGCGGTCTTCGCGCTCGCCGTCGGCGCCGGCGTCGGGATCGCGCTGTCGATGAGGTCCCGGTGACCGGCCACGACATCGCCTTCGACGGCGTCAGCAAGGCGTACGCCGGCCGGCCCGTCCTCGCGGACGTCAGCTTCACCGCACGGGCCGGGCAGGTCACGGGCTTCGTCGGCCGCAACGGCGCCGGCAAGACCACGGCCCTGCGCATCCTGCTCGGGCTGGCGGCGCCGGACTCCGGGCACGCCACCATCGGCGGCCGCTCCGTCACCGAGCTCTCCCCGGGCACGGTGGGGGCCTCGCTCGAGCCGGGTGCCCACCCGGCCCGGACCGGCGAGGGCCACCTGCTGGTGCAGGCTGCCGCGCTCGGGGCGCCCGCGGCCCGGGTACGCCCGCTGCTCGAGGAGGTCGGGCTCGGCAGCGCCGGCCGCAAGAAGGTCAAGACCTACTCGTTCGGGATGCGCCAGCGCCTGGCGCTGGCCGCGGCCCTGCTGCCGGAGCCGGCTGTGCTGGTCCTGGACGAGCCGACCAACGGGCTCGACCCCGACGGCATCCTGTGGCTGCGCGAGCAGCTGCGCTCGGCCGCGGCGGGAGGCGCCACCGTCCTGGTGAGCAGCCACCTGCTCGGCGAGCTCGAGCAGGTCGTCGACGAGGTCGTCGTCCTCGACCGCACCGTTCTCTGGAGCGGCGACCGCGCCGCGACGCTCGACGTGGAGGGCGGCCTGGAGCAGCTCTACCAGGACGTCACCGCCGGCTCGAGGAGGGCCTCGTGACCACACTCTCGCTCGCTCCGGACGACATCGACCGCACCGGGCCCCGACGCCGTGCAGGAGCGCCTCCCGGCGCGCTGCGCCTGGCGGTGGCCGCGGAGGTCGCCCGGGTGCGCACGACGAGGACGGTGCTCTGGCTCGGCCTCGCCGGGGCGCTGCTCTCCGCGGTGATGACGGGGATGGTCGCGGCGACGATCGGCCAGCCGAACGGCCAGGAGATCGCGAGCGAGGCCGGCCGGCTGACGGTGCTGAGCTTCGGCTTCAGCGCCGGGCTGATGGCCACCCTCGTGGGGGTGCTGTCGGTCGCCAGCGAGCGCCGCTACCGCACGATGGGGACGTCCCTGATCGCGACACCCTCGCGGAGCAGCTGGCTGCTGGCGAAAGCGGTCGTCGCGGTGCCGATCGGGCTGGTGTTCACCGCCGTGGGGCAGGCCGTCGCCCTCGGCATCGGCGTCCCGGTGCTGTCCTCGCACGGGGTCTCGGTGGGCCTCTGGAGCGGCCCGATGCTGCAGATGACCCTCGGAACGCTCACGCTCGGCGCGTTCTCCGCGGTCTGGGGCGTCGCGCTGGGCGGGCTGATCCGTAACCAGATGGTGGCCGTGGCGGCTGTGACGCTCTACTCGATCATGGTCGAGGCCGCCGTCATCCAGTACCTGCCCGCGATCGGCAAGTGGCTCCCCGGCGGCGCCCAGTCCGCGATCGTGCACGACCCTGCGACCGAGCACCTGTCGGCCGGTGCCGGCTACCTGCTCTTCGCCGCATGGTGCGCGCTCGGGCTCGTGCTCGCCGCCCGTCAGGTGGCCCGCGAAGACGTCACGGTCTCCGCCACCTGACCTCCCGCCGCCCCGCGGCGGCATCTCCCCACAGAACGTCTCACGGCGGTCCCGCCGTGAGCTCCCCCAGCACGCCCGAAAGGAGGGAAAACCATGAACGAGACCACCGCTCTCGTCGAGGAGCTCGAGTCGCTCGAGGCCCCCGGCTTCTGGTGGGGCGTCGCGGCCGGTGCCGGCACCGTCGCCGCCGGCACGCTCATCGGCGTAGCGATCACCTGAGCCGCGCTTCGTCCAACTGCTCTATCCACAACGCACGAGGAGGCAAATCCCATGGAGACCACTGCCCTG
>NZ_JAANNO010000010.1:0-334 GCF_011250645.1 Motilibacter aurantiacus | reverse complement strand
GGCTTCTGGTGGGGCGTCGCGGCCGGTGCCGGGACCGTCGCAGCCGGCGCGCTCATCGGCGTCGCGATCACCTGATCCGCAGTTCATCTGACGACAAATCGTACGAGCGTAGGAGGGAGGAGAACCATGAACGAGAGCATCGCCCAGATCGAGGAGCTCGAGTCGCTCGAGGCCCCCGGCTTCTGGTGGGGCGTGGCGGCCGGTGCCGGCACCGTCGCCGCCGGCGTCCTGGTCGGCGTCGCGATCACCTGATCGACCCACGCACCACGTCCCGCACTGCACACCCACTCGTACGACCCACAACCCCGAAGGCACACCGACCGGCGTGCCTCAT
>NZ_JAANNO010000009.1 GCF_011250645.1 Motilibacter aurantiacus | reverse complement strand
CCGACGTCCCGAACTCCACCACCCGGCCAGGAGCCTGGGCGGCTTTGGCTGAAGGCGCAGCAATCGTGGCAACACAAATGGCGAAGGACAGGAGTGCAATCAGCACACCACTCCGCTCGACCGCTATCTTCCCCCGTAGCAGAGGCACCCAAGACTCCCAAGACAAGAGACTGCAATCTGTCCATAGTGCCTTCTTCTTACTGTGAGCGAAATGGCCTAATAGTGTCAATACATCGTCGAGTCGGGCTAGTCCATTGGGACTACGAAACGAGGGGGCCTCCGACGCCCTCGGCCCTTACCGCTCTGCGGGCGTGGACGACTCGCCCGATCCCCGACCAGCTCAGCCCGCTGGAGGGCCCTACGAGCTCGCCGACAGCGGCGACGTGGGGTGCAGCGGCTGGGCGGTCAGCTCGACGGCCGCGACCCGCGGGCAGCGTTGGACCAGCTGAGGCGAGGACACTGATGACACCGTCTCTCGACGCGAGATGCAGCCGGTCCGCACGATTGGCAGGAATCCGTCGGCTCGCCGAGCACCGCGCGGGCTCGGTTGAGCCTTGGCGGGGGCGGACACTTCTGTAGCGGGGCTAGAGGAGCCGGAGGGCAACGGATGGTGCAGCGGGTCGAGGTCGTGCTCGAGGACGACCTAGAAGGCGGTGAGGCGACCGAGACGGTGCAGTTCGGGCTGGACGGCGCCTCCTACGAGATGGACCTGAACGAGGAGAACGCAGCCGCGCTCCGCGAAGCCCTCGACGCCTACGCCAGCAACGCCCGCCGAACCGGCGGCGGCCGGCGCAGAGCTGCAGCGGCCAAGACGTCCCCGGACGCTTCCGCAGCCCGGCGCAAGGCGTCGACATCGAGCGCGGACTACGACCCAAGAGCAGTCCGCGCCTGGGCCGCGGAGAACGGGGTCGAGGTCTCGGCACGGGGCCGGATCCCCGCGAGCGCGCTGGCCCTGTTCCAAGAGGCCGGCAACTAGGCACCAGGCCTCAGGTCCCACGCCACCGTCAAGGAGTCAGGGGCGACGCGGCTCCGTTGCTCGCGTCCCTCCTCGGCGAGCCCGGCGCCAACTCCCACGGGCGACGTCGAGGAGGGCTGCGGAGGGTGCACCAGATGACATCCGCACTGGACGGAATACATAATCTCGCTTATCGGTCATGATTATCGTCGTCATCCGGCGCCGCCGGAGCGACAAGCTCGCTGGTCCCACCAGGGGTGCGCAGCCTCCAGCCGTCGGGTAGCGCGACGGCGACTCTGGCGTTGACGGTCGCGCCCTTCGCCTCCTTCAACGACGGCGGGAACGAGACAACCCCGCAGAAGTCCGCACCCGCGACACTCAGGTGGGCCCACGACGCGGCGGCCAGCGACGCGGCCCCGTGGAAGTGCGCCCCGTCCAGCGACGCGTCCCCGTGGAACTGCGCCCCGTCCACCGACGCGACCCTGTGGAACTGCGCCCCGTCCAGCCAAGCGTCCCCGTGGAAGTGCGCTTCGTCCAGCGACGCGCCCCCGTGGAAGTGCGCACGGTCCAGGTACGCGTTTGCGTGGAAGTGCGCCCCGTCCAGCGACGCGTCCCCGTGGAAGTGCGCCCCGTCCAGCGACGCGACCCCGTGGAAGTGCGCCCCGTCCCGCGACGCGTCCCCGTGGAAGTGCGCACGGTCCAGGTACGCGTTTGCGTGGAAGTGCGCACGGTCCAGCCGCGCGTCCCCGTGGAAGCGCGCCCTGACCAGCGACGCGACCCCGTGGAAGTGCGCACCGTCCAGCGACGCGTCCACGTGGAAGTGCGCACGGTCCAGGTACGCGTCTGCGTGGAAGTGCGCCCGGTCCAGGTACGCGTTTGCGTGGAAGTGCGCACCGTCCAGCGACGCGTCCACGTGGAAGTGCGCACGGTCCAGGTCCGCGTTTGCGTGGAAGTGCGCCCCGACCAGCGACGCGACCCCGTGGAAGTGCGCCCCGGCCCACCTCGCTTGCAGGTGGAGATCTCGGAAAGAGACATCGTCGAGGTGGGCGCTGGTGAGGTCAACGGCGATGGGAGGCTGGCCCTCCGCAGGTGCCTGGCGGGGAAGCATGGCGGTGACGAGGCGGAGCGCGGTACGTCGCACCTCCCGCTCGCGGTCCTGCTCAGCCCGCTCCTTCGCTTCTTCACGCTCTGCGGCAACGCGCTTCTGCGCGAGCTCGCGTGAGGCCGAGGCTCGCACTTCGGGAGGCAGGGAGGCGATGTAGTCCGACTCTGCCGGATCGACCGCGGGCGGCTGCGAGTCCCAGCTGTAGTGAAGGAAGGGCTGGCGCAGGTAGGCGCAGAGGACGTCGACGATGGTTTGGGTGCGATGCTCGGCCGAACGGGCGAGGCCGGCGAGGGCGTGCATCGCGCCGACGCGCACGGAGGCGTTGCTGTGGCCGAGCAGCTCGACGGCCTTCGCGAAGCGGTCTTCCTCGGCCCGCTCGCGGTCCTGGGCCAGTTCGGCGGTCGACTGCTCGCGCCGGTGGGCCAGGTCCTCGTCGTCGTGGCGGCGGCGTTGGTCGTTGAGCCAGACGGTGATTGCGCCGCCGGCGAGGCCAGCGACGAGGGCCCCGGACTGGACGGCGAGGCTGCTTCTCGAGGGCCCGACTCGGCTGCCGGAGGCGGGCTCGGATGAGGAGTGGAAGACCCAGAGGAAGGTGAGGAAGCCCAGGCCGAGAACCGAGGTGATGGCGATCGGCACGCGCCACCGGGACGGCACCGGCCGTCGGGCCGCTCTCAGTGCCAGCGGCCCGAGCCAGACCGCGGCGAGCGCCGCGCCGAGCGCGACGGTGAGGCCCCAGCGCCACTCTCGCCCTACCGCCGCTGCGGCCTGCTTGGCCGCGCGACCCGCCTCCGCGGGGGCCTGCCACAGCAGCAGGAGCACCACGGCGACAGCGACGGACAGGGCGATCCTCACCCAACGAGGCAGGGTCCCCCATCGGGCGAGGGCATAGCGGGTCCTCGCCCATCCGCCGGTGCTCACGGCTGATGCTCCTGCAGTCGCCCCGGCTCTACTTCTCGCAGGCGATGCCGTCCTTGTCCCTGTCCATCGACCGGTTCGCGGCGTAGAGGGCGTCGCTCACCTTCGGTGCGTAGCGTGCGCGGCCGCCGCCGCGGCGCTTGTCCTTGGCGCCCTTCTTCGCGACCCCGCCCTTGTAGACGGTGTGCATGTGCGAGCAGTTGTCGAACGCGCGGGCCGCGGCCTCGGCCGGCAGGGCTGCAGCGCCGCCCCAGCCAACGACGAGCGCCAGGACGGTCCCGGTCAGCTTGCGCATGGTCTCTCCCCCGTTGGTGCCAGTCGCCGGGACGTTAGCGGCTTGGCGACCCTTCCGCCCCGGGTTCTCCCAGGTTGACGGACGCCGGGATGGGCCCTGTGCAGGTCAGCGACGACGCGCGTGCGCGGTTGCCGGCGCCCGGGGCGGTGCCCCTAACGAGGCCGGCCCGAGGGCCGGGCGCGGGGTCTGCGCGAGCGGTGTGGGGAACGCCGTTCGCGCGGCGGCTGGTGCCGCGGCGACTACATCCGGCCCGGTCGTGTGGCGCTCACGTCCCGGGCCGGTTGCTCGCCCCGCGGCATCGCCTCCGCTGTCGAGGTCGCGCAGGATGATCTCGACCACGGCCTCGTTGAGAGGCTGTGCGTCGAGGCTGTAGGTCTGGATCACGTACGCGCTCTCGCCGGCGACGCGGTGGATCGGCATGGCGGCCAGGACTGGGGCCACGGAGCGGACGGCGTTGACGCGGCCCTCGGCCCACTGGAGGCGGTCGCGCCAGGGCTCCATGCGGGCGTCCAGCACGACGCGGGCCAGCGGCTCGGCGTCGTCGAGCGCGGCCTGCAGGGCGTTCGGGCCAAGGCGCTGGCGGAGCGCGGCGGGGTCGTCGCCGGCGGGCAGAGTGGCGTTGTAGGGCCAGGCTCCGGCTGCGGTGAGCAGGTCATACGCGCGCACGGCGGCGTCCCGGCCGCCAGCGTCGGCATCCCACGCGGTGACGATGCGGCGGTCCTCGAGCGGACCGGCGGTGCGGGCGAGGAGCTGGGCCTGCGCGGCGGTGAGCGCGGTCCCGCACGGGGCGACGCCGATGTAGGGGCCGGAGTAGCTGGCGGCGATGGCGTCCAGCGGGCCTTCGGCGACGGCGATCGGGGCGCCTTTGGCCAGCTTGGCGGGCACGCCGCGCGCGCCGAAGCCGTAGAGCTGCTCGCCTTTGCGCCAGAGGGCGGTGTCCGGGCTGTTGAGGTACTTGGGGTCGTCCGGGCGGGCGCGGTCGTCCATGCGGCGGCCCAGGAAGGCGATGACGTGCCGGCTGCCGGCGTCGCGGACCGGGAGCATGACGCGGTCGCGGAAGCGGTCGACGACGGTCTGCCGCTGGGTGAGCAGACCCAGGCCTGCGTCCAGCAGCTCGGCGTCGGTGGCGCCGGCGGTGCGCCGTAGGTGGTCGGTGAGGTTCGTCCAGCCGGGCGGGGCGTAGCCGATCTCGTAGGCCGTGCGGGCCGCAGCCGGGATGCCGCGCTCGTCGAGGACGGCGCGTGCGCGGGCGGCGTCGTCGTCCGGCTTGGCGAGCTGCTGGCGGTAGTAGCGCACGGCGGCGCCGTGCAGGTCGCTGAGCCGGTCCTGGGTCGTGGTCATCGGGACCTCCGGGCGCCGCGGCCGCCGCCGCTTCCGCTGGCGTTGGGCGCTGTCGTGCTGCTGCCAGTGAGGTTGCCTCGCTCGTCCTCTGGGTTGGCCTCGGCGAGCGGGACGGGGAACGACACCGCGGCGAGCTGGGCAGGGGTGAGGGGCGGTGCCGTGTCGGCCCCGCCCCTCACCGGCTCTTGCGGGTTGGTCATCGCGCAGCGACGCGCGTCCGGGGCGCCGTGGGCGACGGGGTCGCCGCGGTGGAGTGGCCAGCGCGTCCGGCGGCCGCCGTGAGCTCCGCGCTGGTGGGGCGGCGGGGTGCGCCGAGGCGGGCCAGGCGCACCGCCTCGGGCTGGGCGTCGGCTCGGCCCGCGAGCCCTCGGCCGGCCGCAATGGCGCCCTTCTCGACGGCCCGGCCCTCGTAGGCGTCTGCACTCAAGGGCAGCGTGAACGGCTTGCCGTCGCCCAGGTCGCGGAACTCCGCCGCGCCGTCGGTCGGCCGCGGCGGCTTGGCGAGCTCGACGTCGCGGCCCAGCCTCGCGCGCTGGTCGTGCAGGTACAGCGCCTCGGCCGGGCTCAGTCGGCCCAGGTAGTCCTCGCGCGGCGGTGTCATGGCGGGCTCCTTCCGATCAGCGGGTGACGCGGGCGGTGACGGCGGGCTTGGGCTGCTGAGTGGCCGCTGCGGCGGGGGCGCCGGCCGTAGGAGCGGCCGGGCGCGCCGCGCTGGCGGGGACGCTGTTGACGGCGTGCGGAAAGGACGTGGCGGCCGTGTCGGCTGCCCTCCGGTCCGCCGGCGGGGCGGTGGCAGTCGAGCCCTGGGCGGCCGCGCTGGCCGTTTGGCTGCCGATCGCTGCGGCGCGTTCCGCGTCCGCGCGGGCTGCGATGCGCTCCGGGGCCGCAGCTCGCCTGGCGTCAGCGTGCTCATCGACACGAGGGGTGGCCGGGTCGTCGGGCACGGCGCTGTCGCGCACCGCGTGGGTCGTGTGCGTGCCGGCGGAGCGCGCGGCGGCCGCTGCGTCGGCCCGCAGGTTGGCAGCCCTGCCGTCCTGGCCCGTGTCCTTGCCAGCGGCTCGCATGGCCGGGACCGGCCGGGCGCCTTCGCCGCGCAGCTGGTCGTACCGCCCCATGACCTGCGGGGCCGCGTCCCGCATCCGCGCCTCAGCCTTGGCTGCGATGTTCTCCGCCGCTCGCGCGACCTCCGGCCCCTGCAAGGAGGAGTCGGTCTGGACGGCGGCCCACGTCTCGGCGGCGCGCTCGGCTGCCGTGCGGCTCGCCCCGTCGGCCGCCGCGGCCACTGGCGCGGCGGCTGCCTCACCTCGTCTCTCGGGCGCGCGGTGGGGACGGCCACCGGCTCCGCGGCGGGAGCCGCGCCGCCTGCCGCCGCAGGCGCGGCCGTTCCCGGGCCGGACAGCTCGTCGCGGACGGCACGCATTGCTGCCTGCTCACCGTCGCTGGCGAGCAGGCCGCGGTACTTGGCCATCGCGCCCGGGTGGAGCTCGGCCAACCGCTGCTCGACCTGCTCGCGGTAGGGACGGGCCTGGTCGCCGGGAAGCAGCCGGGCGTAGTCCCACATCTGCAGCGCCGAGCGCGCGTCCATCTGGCCCACGCCCGCGAGCCGCCGCGTTAGGTCCTCGTGGATCTGCTCGCGCCGAGGGAGGCCCGCCCTACGCGCGTCCTCCTTCCCTGCGACCGCGTCAATGGCTGCGTCCTCCGCGGCCCGGACGCGCGCGGGGTCCGCGACCTTCGCGGCCATCGCGTTCCCGAGCTGCGCCGTCAGGTCCGGGCCACCCGTCCCCCCGGTCGGCAGGCCGGTCGCCGCGGGCCGAAGACCGGCCCGCTCCTGTGCGGCGCTGGCCGCGGGTCCCGCCTGTGCCGGGGAGCCCTCGCGCGCCGGCGGGCGGTCGAACTGCGGCGCGACCTGCTGCATGGCGGTGACGGGGTCGGCGCCCTGCGCCCGCAGCGCGTGGTACCGCCCCATGACGTCGGGCCGGAGCTGGCGCAGCCGGTCCTCCGCCGCTTGCGTGGCCTGCTCCGCCTCGGGGTCCGGCCGCCAGCGCTGCGCCTCCGCCCAGGCCCTGCCCGTCGTCAGCAGGTCGGTGGTGCCGCGCGTCCGGTCGCCGAGCAGCGGAGCCCACGCGGCCCGGGAGCGGCCGAAGTCGGCCTCATGCTGCGCGCGCATGTCGCGCGACGCCTGCTCCTCGTCACTGAACCGCGGCGTCAGGCGGTGCGGACGCCCCGGAAAGGTGTGCTCCCGGTGCCTGCTCGCGGCCGGGCCAGGACTCGGGGCAGCGGTGCCCGCGACTTCCGCGAGCTGATTGCAGCGCTGGACGCTCCGCTCGAGCTGGCCGGGATCGCGAAGGACCACCCGAGGCGCGTCGCGCACATCATCCTGTCCAACCACGCGGACGACCCGGTCCTCACCGACGAGCAGTGGGGCGAGATCGCGGCCGACATGATGCACCGCACGGGCCTCGCGCCGCGCGGCGACGACGCGGCGGTCCGCTGGGTCGCGGTCCGGCACGCCGACGACCACGTGCACGTCGTGGCCACGATGGCGCGCCAGGACGGCAAGCGCGCCGCGACGCACAACGAGTTCTACCGGCTCCGCGAGGGCGCTCATGCCGCCGAGAAGAAGTACGGGCTGCGCTCCACGGCGCCTGCGGACCGGACCGCCGGCACCCGTGCCACCCGCGCCGAGCAGCAAAACAACGGCCACGAGCTGGCCGCAGTCATCAGCAGCGCCCTGATCCTCATTGCAGCGCTCGGCGCGTGGCTAGCCGTGCGGTCCCGCCAGCAGCGGCGGTCTGCGTGACCTGGCCGCCTGTGTAGCGCGCCGCAGGCGGCTGCAGGAGCACGGAGCCGGGCAGCGGGCTCGTTCGCGCTGCCCGAGACAAGGGCCCGCCGCGCGATGCGCACCGCGGCGCCCGAGCCGCTCGGCCGCCGGGCATGGCCTGGTCCGGCCGGGGGCTGGGCTGCGCCGGGGCTGCCGGCTGGGTGGCTCCTCTGTCGGCTGGATGGCTCCTCTGCCGGGGGGGGGGGCTTCTCGTGGCGTTCGAGGGCAGGCGCAGCGGGCTGCGCGGCCGCGGGGCGCTTGCGCTGTCTCCGCCGTCAGGTGTGGCCGCCGGAGCAGGATCGGCCTGCGCTGGCGCTAGTGCAGGGCGAGTTGGAGGGCGGGGGCCAGCTGGTCCGGTGTGCAGAGCAGGACCTCGCTGCCCGCGGCCGGCTCGAGCCCCGCTCCCCAGACGACCCCGAGGCCGTAGGGCTGCGGGTTCGGGGCCAGGGCCTGCCCGAACTCCCGCCGGTAGCCCAGCAGGTCCGCCAGGGCCGCCCGGGCGGCGCCCTCGGCGTCGTCCTGGTACAGCTTGCACTCGATCAGCAGCCAGCGCCGAGGGCCTGCGGTGCCAGCCCATTCGAGGACGATGTCGGGGCGGCGGGCGCTGGCGCCGGGGATGCCGTGCTGGTGCAGCGTCTGCTGGTAGCGGGATGAGGAAGCCAAGCCGGGCGGCACAGACTGGTAGTGCAGGGTGAGCGTGCGGCCGTCGGCGTGGCGGGCGTGCACGCGCAGGGCGCCTTGGAAGGTGGTGAACGGCTCCGTGCGCCAGCCTTGCGCAGCGAGGGCCTCGAGGACGCTGAAGGTGGTCAGCAGCTCGAAGAGCGTCGGGTTGCTGGCGGTGACCAGGGCGGTCTGCTCGACGGCCTCGCGTACCGCGGTGCGGTCGAGGTCCTCGACCAGCTGGCGCATCCGCTCGTAGGCGCGCACTGCCGGGGCGTAGCGGACGGCGAAGCGGCCGAACGCGACGGCTGCGGCTGTGCGGGGCGTGGGCGGCACGCGCTGCACCTGGCGCAGCGCGTGGTGCTGCTGCCAGTACTCCGCGCTGGCGTGCCGCTCGGCGATCCGGGCAGCGGGCGTGCCCGGGCGCCCGTCAGCTGGCCAGCCGCTGTCGGCGCCGGCGTGCACGATGCCGTCGATGACGTGCGCGAGCAGCTCATTCTCGCGGGTCTGGTAGGCGCGGCGCGGCGGGGCGGTGACGTGGAGCTGGCCCGATCCGGAGGCTGCGCGCAGCGCGTAGGTGCGGCCCCACTGGACGGGGCCGAGGAGGCGCTCGTGTGACACCTCTTCGGCGGGGGTGATGGCCGGGCGCAGGCGGCGGGTGAGGCTGGGCATGGCGTCGATCAGCTCCCCGGCCTCGGCGCAGAGCAGGAAATGGCGGTTGCCCAGCTGCTGGATGTCGGAGGCTGCCCACCCGAGCAGGGCTGCTGCGTCGAGGACGCCGGGGTCGCTGTACGCGACCGCTGGGGAGACGTAGGACCAGATCCGGTCGCGGACTTGCCGGATACGGTCGGGGCGCTCCCAGGGGGGCGTTCTCACAGCTCAAGGGCTGCAGGGCCGTCGGCCGCCTGGCCGGTACGGGGGGCGGTGTCGGGGTTGACGCCAAGCACGGTGTGCAGGGTGCGGCGCAGGGCTCCCTTGTGCTCGCTACCGACCAGCTGGGCGACGAGGGTGTAGAGCTGACGGACGGTGGCCCGGTCGGCCCCTTCGAGCTGGGGGAGCAGGAAGCTGTAGAAGAGCTGGTAGGTGAGCTCTTGGGCGCTTCCCGCAGTGCCGCGCGTGTACTGGGCGGCGAAGCGGGCCATGTCGAGGTAGGTGGCGGGGCCGATCTCGCGCAGCGTGCGGACCCCGAGCAGCCCGTCGAGCACGGTGGAGCACTGGGCCGCCGCCTCGGCGGGCAGGTCGGTGAGGTGGCGCTGCCAGAGCTGGCGGTAGTGGGTGTCACGGGGGGCGGGGACTTCGACGAAGGCGAAGCGGCGCATGAGGGCGAAGGACATCTCGAACAGCAGGGACTTGTCGAAGACGTTCATCGTGGCGATGATCCGCCAGTCAGCGGGCACCGCGACGGTGTCGTAGGCGCCCGGGTCGTAGCTGCCGGACTGGGCTTCGGGGGTGATGACGACGGGGTTGCCCGAGTGGGCGCCCTGGTACGGGAGCACGACGGACTGGCCGGACAGTACGGTGAACATCTGGCCGAGGGCGCGGTCGAAGTTCGCGCGGTTGAGCTCGTCGATGATGAGCCAGCGGCGCTCCCGCAGGGCGCTGAGCAGGATCCCTTCACGGAACTGGAGCCCGGGGCCGTCGGTGCGGGGGCGCAGCCCGCCGATGGTCTCGTAGGTGGTCCAGTCCGCTGTCGCCGTGGTCGGCACATACCCGGCGGCCAGGCCCGCTGCCTGGGCTAGCTGTGCGGTGAGCTCGGCGAGCGTGGTCTTCGCGGTGCCGGGCGGCCCGGTGAGGATGAGGTGCTTGCCGCTGGCCAGGGCGGCGACGACCGCCCGGTACACGGGCAGGTCGATCAGCAGGCCGGCGTCGCGCGCGCGGCGCTCAAGCGTCTCTGCGTCGAACCGGGGCGCGTCGGGTATTGGGCTCTCGTTCTGTGCAGGCTCGTCGGGGTCCTCGAGCGCGGGAGTGCCTTCGCCGGGGGGGTAGCAGTGGTCGAACAGCGGCGCGACGGCGGCGAGGAGCTCAGCGAGCTCCTCTGCGATGCCCGGGCCGGCGTCCTGCAGCTCCTGCGGGGTGAGGTTGCGCGAGATGCCAGCGCCGTTGCCCTCGGGGCTGGCCGCGTGCGCCAGCCAGGCATCGAGGGTGTCGAAGTCGGCGTTCGCGTCCTCGCGCCACCGGTGGCGGAACGTGTAGCCGGGGGGCAGCGCCGCCGTGAGCTGCTCGCGCTCAGCCGCGCCGGACCCGGCGAGGCGTCCCTTGAGCCGGGTGAGCTCACGCTCAGCCGCTTGGCGCTGCTCGTCCTTGAGCGCCGACGTCCCGGCGCCGAGGCAGGCGGTGACCTCGGCGCCGTTCTCCGAGACGATGATGGCGACCTGCAGGGCGTAGGACTTGTTGCCGGCCCGCTCGGGAAAGACGCACGACCACAGGTCGCGGACCGTGCGCCCGTTGGCCGAGTACAGGCTCGCGTGGGCCTTGAGCTCGGTGTGCACGGGCGCGGTGGCGGCCAGCCACTGCGCGAGTCGCTGCAGGCGCAGCCGGAGCTCCTGGAACGCCTCTTTGTCTCCTGGCTCGAGGTTTTCTTCCTTGAACGGCACCTTGTCCGGGTAGCGGGAGAACAGGGCGCAGTCGCCGGCGGTCAGCACGGGCACGGCAGGGGCGTGCGCGGGCTGGGTGACCTGAAAGCCGAGCGCGGTCAGTCGACCTACTGTGGCGGCCCCGCCGCTGAACTGGTGGGGAAGTAGCGGCCCTTCGTGCGGCACGGCAAAGCCGTGCGCTGCGCCAAGCAGGGCCTTGGAGTCGTGCTCGTTACCCTCGTCATCGACCACGACATGAGTACGCGAACGGGCGAAGCCATAGCGGTCGAGGAAGGCGTCCCGCCCGAGGGACCGCGCTTCGCCGATGGCCTGTAGAACCGCGTCGCGGTCAATGTCTGCAATTGCCACAAGCGCCTACCATAAGTCGATGGGCGCAGGGGCGGGAGCGAAGCGCTGAAGTCGAGGCCGGCGGGGAAGCCGGGCCGGGCGGGACGCTGGGCGGGGGCTCGTACTGCCGGGCCGACTCCTGGCGGAGCAGGTGATGATCCCTATGCCGGGCCTGACCACACCGTTCTGATCGCCGCGTGCTCAGCCGTGCCCAGCGCCACGTGAAGGGCAGGGACAGGGCTACTTTGAGCGGCTAGCGCGGCCTGGCGAGCCGCTCGGGCTGACGGGAGTGTCCTACCTGGTAGCGGCCCCGGCAGCCCTGCGTGGGGGACAGGCGGCGGGAGTTGGTCAGGAGCGACCCGCAGTGTCGGACGACCAAGTCGCTCTGCTGGCCGGCCGAGTACACGACGAGGTTGCCGTCCTTCTGGGCCACAAAGGTGCCGCTGCCGCGGCCGCCGGCCCCTCTCGCCCAGGTCGGCTTGCGCGCGTCGGTGTAGCCGGCCAGATTCCCGTCCCCCTGCATGACGAGCATGTCGGTGGCCGTCGGGTTCGCCGCCCACGCGGGGCGCCCGGTCGGGCCTTACAGCACGATGTTGCCGTCGCCCTGCAGCCAGAAGGTGTAGCGCCCGTCGGCGGACGTCAGGGACATGTTGCGCCGGAGCACCCGGTCGACGCCCATCGCGGCCTACCTGCCCTTCTGGTTGGGCAGCCGACCCAGGGTGGACGCCTGCAGGAGGCCCGGGCCTGTGCGGCCCGGCGCCCTTGAGGCAGTTCCAGGTACCGTCCGGGATCCAGAGCCGCCGCAAGTCCGGGGTGACAAGCCACCGCGGTCTTCTGCGCCTTGGTGTCGCCGTCCCCCTGCGCGGGGTGGCTGGCGTAGGCAGCGGGGTTGACCGGGCACTCGCAGGCCTGCGTGAGGCAGAACGGCACGGAGGTGTTGCTCCGGAAGCCGTGGCTGACGTATGCCCGGGTCTGCCCGAAGATGCACCACGCGCGTTTCCCGCCCTCCTGCCCGCAGAAGGCCGTCGCAGCCAGGCTGAGCGCCCAGCGCGAGGAAGCGAGCTCAAAGGACACCCGGGGCTTCGCGCTCGCCATGGGAGTCAGGCCGGAGGACTAGGCCACAGCCGTCGTATCAGCTGGCCGGCCCTGAGCAGGCTGGCGGCAGCGGTGACGCGGGGGGAGGCGTTCGCCGCGAGGTCCATCCAGCCGACGTCATGCTCAGCGTCGGGCAGGTCAGACGTGGCGGTGTCTCCGTCCCGGTCGCGCGGCCCTTGCCGGCCGAGCAGCCGGGAGTCCGGCTCGAGGATCCCGGCACCGTAACGGCTGCTGAGGCACGCGAGCGCGTTGATCTGTTCCTGGCTGAAGGCGGGCGTCCACGTCGCTGAGAAAGCCTGCCCTTCTCGCGCGGTCGCGAAGGTGTTGAGCGTGGGCGGGCCAGAACGCCCCGCACCTCTTGGCGTACCGGTTACCGGCGCTGTCGAGGACGCCGCCGTATCTGGCGTGCGCGGATGGCGCGGGCAGCAGGCCGGGCGGCGCGAAGCACTGCTGCAGATCTGCCCGGCGCGCTGGCGGGCTGCGCCACACGGGGCCGGGGGGGCGAGAGGCAGTTTCGCAAGCGCGGCCGGCGCGGGGCCGTGGCAGGATCGCCCTTCACGCCAGCCCCCGCCTGCCCACGGAGGTCGCTCTGTCCGCTACACGCGTCCCGCGGCCAAGCGCCGCGCCCGCCTATGCCGCCGCACAGCTCTGGGCCGGGCGGTGCCTGCTGGGCCAGCAGGGCCTGTTTGATGACCGTGCGCTGTACCGGCCCGCCGACTTGCTGCAGCTGCGCGAGGCGTTCACCGAGCAGCCGGACGAAAGCAGCGACGGCTTCCTGGTCAAGCTGCGGCGCCAGCTGAGCGGGGCACCGGACGCTGTGCCGCAGCTGGCAGCCGAGCTCCTGTTCGTGCACTTCCTGGTGGCGCACACCAGCGCCGTCGGCAGCAGCCGCAAGCGGGAAGTCGTCGAGGCCGTCCTCGGCTTCCGCGACGGCCTGCCGGCGATCCCGCAAGCCCTGGCTCCAGCGCTCGACGGCGGCCTCGTGAGCCCGGGCACCGCCTTCCACTCCCAGCGGTGGAAGCAGTTTGCCTATCTCATTGACTTCGCGCTGCGGGTAGCCGAGCAGAATGACGCCGAGCGCCGCCGGACCCTCGCCGAGCCTGAAGCCCTCCTCGAGCTGACCGAAGCCCTGCCCGAGCGGGGCGCCTACACGCAGCGGTTCGCCCTGGAGCACTTGCTGTTCCCCGACGTCTACGTCCCGCTCGTTAGCCGCAAGCACCGCGGGTTGGTGCTGGACGCCTGGCCGGAGCTGGCCGGGCCGCCCGCTCCGCAGTCGGCCCGGCTCAGCCGCGTGGCCACCGCTCTGGGCGGCGGGCAGGACAGCTACGTGGACCTGTACGCAGCGCCGTACGCCCGCAAGTGGCAGGGGCGGCCCAAGGCATGGGCGCTGGCGGGCCGGTGGGCACAGGCGCTGGCCCAGCATGTCGACCTCGCGGCACTCGCGGCTCAGGAGGCCGGGCACGCCCCGGCGCTGCAGGCAGCACGGGAGGACTTGCTCGCCGGGGGCAGTGCGTGGATGCAGGCCCTGGGGGAGGGCACGAGCGCTCCCTTGCTCGAGCCGGCCGTTGCCGCCTCCCTGCGGGCGTGGGCTGACCGGGACCCCGCGGCGCTGGCCAGCGTTCTGCGTGACCTGTGGGCGTCCGCGGATGAGAAGGCGGTACTCGATGGGACAGCAGCGGCCGCCCCGCCGGACTTGCTGCCCACCTCCGCCACCCGGCTGACCGCCGGGTCTTTCCTTCTGGGCGCGCTGCCCGCGACGCTGCATCCGCTGTGGCGGGCGTCTCTCGCCGACAGCGCGTACCGCACGTGGGAGGCGTACCGGCCGGCTAGCGCGGCGCCGCCCTCGGAGGTCTATGACTACTGGGCCAAGTTCCTTGACCAAGTACGCGAGGACGCCGCGCAGGACGGGCTGGCGGTACCGGACCGGGTGACAGCCCAGGCCCTGGTCCGGGCACTGTTGGAGGGCGAGGCGCCTGCGGGCTGGGCAACCAGCCAGGTGGCCGCTCTGCGCAGCTGGCGCGGGGGCAAGCCGGCCGAGCCGGTGGCCGGCCCTCCGGCAGGGCCAGCGGGCCCGGCGGCGGGCGAACGGCCGAAGCCTCCCGGCCAGCCGGGGCCGGAGCGTTCGCTCGCGGACCTCGCGGCGCAGCTGCTGCTCGACGAGCCGTTCCTCGACGACGCGGTGGAGCTGCTGCGCGACAAGAAGCAGGCGGTCTTCTACGGCCCTCCGGGCACGGGCAAGACCTTCGTGGCGCGCGAGCTCGCGGCCTGGCTGGCCGGGGACCGCGGCCGTGTCCAGTTGGTGCAGTTCCACCCCTCGTATGCCTACGAGGACTTTGTCGAGGGGCTGCGCCCGCGGCCGGAGGGACAAGGGTTCGCCCTCACCGATGGTCCGCTGAAGCAGATGGCCCGGGCGGCCGCGGCCGACCCCGCCCATACCTACGTCCTGGTCATTGATGAGCTGAACCGGGGCAACGTGGCCCGGGTCTTCGGGGAGCTGTACTTTCTGCTGGAGTACCGCGGCGAGGACGCCACCCTGCTCTACAGCAATGAGCCGTTCTCCCTGCCCGAGAACCTGCTGCTGCTGGCCACCATGAACAGCGCCGACCGGTCCATTGCGCTGCTGGACAGCGCGCTGCGCCGCAGGTTCTACTTCGTCGCGTTCACCCCGGACGAAGAGCCGGTGCGCGGGCTGCTGCGCCGCTATCTGGCCATCCACGCACCCGACTTGTTGTGGGTCGCAGACCTAGTCGACCAGGCGAACACACTGCTGGGCGACCCGTCCGCCGCGATCGGGCCGAGCCACTTCCTGCGGCCAGGTTTGGACGAACGGCAGATCCAGCGGGCTTGGGAACACTCCGTCATGCCCGCGCTGGAGGACCGCTTCTTCGGCCAGCCCGCCCGGCTGGCGCAGTTCAGCCTCGACGGGCTGCGCACAGCCCTCGCCCGCAACAGCGACGGCGATGACGATGAGCCAGCTGCGCCTGCGTGAGTGGGCGCCCGCGCCGGCCCTCGCGTTACCCGCACCCGTCATCAGGCTGCTCCGGCACACCTTCCGCGCGAGGGTGGAGCCTTCCACCACCGTGCCGGGAACGTTTGACGTGCTGCCCGGCAGCCGGGTGGGCGTAGCCGCGGCCGCAGAGTGGCAAGTCAGCATCGAGCCCAAGCTTCCCGTGCCCCGGGTCCTGTTCCTCGCCGCCTACGCCAGCGCGCCGCCCGGCTGGCAGCAGGACACCGGCCTCGAGCACGAAGAGGACCTGCTCGAAGGAGCCGCAGCCTTATTCGCCGGCCGCGCCCACCACGCGGTCAACGCCGGGCTGCTGCACGGCTACCACACCGTGGACGACGACCTCACCACGATCCGCGGCCGCGTCAACCTCGCCGGGCAGCTGCGCCGCCGGCCCGGCATCGATCTGCCAATCGCCGTCCGCTACCAGGGCTTCGACGAGAACGTCCTGGAGAACCAGCTCCTGCTCGCCGCCACGCACCTGCTGGGCAAGCTGCCGATCCGGTCCGCCGGCACCCGCCGGTCGCTGTACCGCCTGCTCGGCGCCTTCGAGCTCACCAGCCACATCTGGTTCCCCCCGAACGCCGTGCCCCACGTGACGTGGACCCGCCTGAACGCCCACTACCGCCCGGCCGTCGAGCTCGCCCGGATGCTGCTCGGCGCCGCAGCACCAGAGCTTCGCGGCGGGGACGGGGCAGGCGCCGCGCTGGTCCTGGACATGAACCGCGTCTTCGAAAGCTTCGTGCGCGCCGCCCTGCGCGACGCGCTCGGGCTCACCGAGCAGCAGTTCCCCGCCCCCGGCCGCGCCACCCCGCTCTGGCTCGACCGCGCCAGGCAGGTGCCGCTCAACCCCGACCTGTCCTGGTGGGAAGGCGCCCGCTGCCGCTGGGTAGGGGACGTGAAGTACAAGCAGGACACCGGGGCCGGGGCCAGCTCCGACCTCTATCAGTTACTTGCGTACATCACCGCCGCCGGCTTGCGCAGCGGCTGGCTCATCTACGCCGACGGCGCGCCCCGCCGCGTGCACGAGCTGCCCGGAGCCCAGGCCAGCCTCACTGTGGACCGGCTCGATACCGCGCTGCCACCCGCGGAGCTGCTGGCACAGATCGCGGCTCTTGCCTCCCGCATCAAAGCGAGCACTTCAACAACCGCGGAGCTGCGGCCAGCCGCCAGATGAGCGACAGGGCCGCCTGCTGCTCTGGGCGCGCGTCGCGTTCGCGCCTAAGCACCCAGCCGCACGACCGCGCCCGCGCTGCTATGGCGGGCTGGCAGGGGGGGCGGGTGTCATCTGACCGCTGTAGCCGTGTGACGAGGACCCCTCGATGGCGTTGACACTTCCCTGAGCTGTGGGGCTTGAGGACGTTGGTCGCTCTGACCGCCCTGGAGGGGCTGATGAGCGAGAAGCGCAAGTACCGGGTGTTCACACCGGAGCAGAAGGCCGAGTTCGTGCTGGCCGGGCTGTTTGGTGACCGTCGGTGCGGGACGTGTGCCGCGAGTACGAGATCGCCGAGACGCTGTACTACCAGTGGCGTGACCGGCTGCTCGAGGGCGGCAAGACGGCGTTGGCGACCCCGCGGGACAAGCCCTCGTCCGAGGCCCAGGAGCTCGCGGAGCTGAAGAAGAAGGTCGGCCAGCTCGAGCGGGCGCTCGGGCGCAAGACCTACGAGTTGGAGAACGCCGGGGAACTGTCGCGGGACTGGGAGGAAACGAGCGCGTCGTCCGGTCCCGCGTACTCGTGGCCAAGGGCTATCGCCCTTCGGCGGTGGCGCGCGTCGCGAAGGTGTCCCGTCAGGCGCTCTACCGCCGCCGAGCCCGCCGCCCAGCCGGTGCCGGCCCTGGCGCCGGGCGGCCCGGGGACGAGGCGATCGTGGAGGTGGCGAAGGCGAACCCGCTCGACGGCACCCGGATGATCGCCGCGCTCGCCTCCCGCGAGCTGAGCGAGCCGGTCAACCGCAAGCGCGTAGCGCGGAACGTGGCCGGCGAGCGTCACGTACGCCGCCTGACCGGCGGGAGCCCCCGTTCGGCGCGTGCCGGACGCTGGGAAGGTGCGCGAGTCCAAGCCGTGCGAGGTCCTTGACGAGGGCCAGTGGTGGCCCGGCCAGGTCCTCTCCTGGTATCGGCAGGGCGAGCGCTGGCGGCCATCGTCACCTACAGCAAGTTCGCCGGCCTGAAGTGCCACCAGGGACGCTGGGCCGAGGACGTGCGGCCTCCCACAGGCAGCCCCGGCGGGTCCGCAGTGACTGCTCATGGGCGGACAGCAGAAGGGTGCGGCGCCAGTCGGCACCGCCCCCTCTCCGTGGCTCGACCGGTCAGCCGCCGTTGGGGAAGTAGGGGTCGGTCCAGCCGAGGTAGGGGCTGTTCCAGCCGTCGGTGATGGCGCTCATCGGGACCAGAGCAATGGTCCCGGCGCCGCGGACGTCGTTGCTGATGACCATGCCGTTGCCGGCGGAGAGAGCGACGTGGCCGGCGCTGCCGCCGTTCCAGAAGACGAGTGCGCCGGCGGGCGGGTTGAGGTCGCCGGGGTGCTTGTGGTCGGACACCTGCCAGAACGTGCGGGCGTGGTGCGGTGCGGGAGCTCCGGAGTAGCTCCAGCCGTAGGCGTGGGCCACGAAGTTGAGGCACCGGCGGTACCACTGGGCCGGGCCGTCCTGCTGGGCTAGCGCCCACTGGATCGCCTGCTGGCAGGTGCGCGGGTTGCCCCGGGGCAGCGTGAACGTGCAGTCAGCGACGGGGACGCCGCTGTAGCCGCCGAGCCCGTCCGCGCACCCGGCGCCGCCGGCGTTGACCGGGTCGTCCTCCTCGTTCTCGGCGAGGGCGTTCCTGACGAGCTTGCCCACGCCTTTGACGCCGGCCTCGGTGAGCCCGCCATGGGGGCCGAGCCAGCCGGCGTTGGCTACGGCGAACGCGGCGACGTCTATCAGCTGTAGCCGGTCGTCGGCGTTGGCGAGAGCACGCAGGGCCGTGGCCGCGCGGGTGGAGCGTGGCGGGGTGACCCAGTAGACGGTGCGGTTTGCGCCGCCAGCCTCGAGAACCTTCTTCGCTCGGCTGGTGAACGCGGCCGCGTCGGCGTCGCTGTCCAAGCCGTCCTGCCCGCCGAGGCTGACCAAGAGAGTGCCCGGAAGGGCCGCGGCGCGGGCCTGCAGGTCGGCCAGGCCCTGGAAGGTGGTGCGCCCGTTGGCGACCGAAAGGGTCACAGCGCCGCCCTGGTAGGTGATGGGGAGCGCGTCGCGGATGTCCTCGGCAAGGTCGTCGCCCACCAGGAGCAGTCCGGGCGCGTCGAGGACGGTCTGCGCGACGACGGTGCCGGTGGCGGTGGGGCGGCCGAGCAGCCCGGCGACGATCTGGGCCGCCCGGTCCTCCCACTTGGCGTAGGCGTCCGGGTAGGCGGACACCTGCACGGCCTGGGCGGCGACGGTGATCGGCATGGCCTGCCAGCCCTCGACGTTCCCCAGCTCGTCGAGGAACTCGCCTGCCGCGTAGGTGGGGGTCATGCGCTGCTGGATCGAGCCCCAACCGGCGCGCTGCTGGAAGATGCCGACCGAGTCGTGGTCGCCCGGAGCGACGCCGTCGTTGGGGAAGCTCAGCGAATCGGGCACAGCGAACGAGGCAAGGTTGCGCAAGGTCGACTCCTGCAGCGCGGTGGCGATCGCGACGACCGCGGCGCGGGTGGGCATCCGGCGCTGCACCACCTCGGACACGATCGTGGTGGCGTTGCGGGCTTGGGCCTCGTCGAGGCCGGCGGAGGAGGGCACGGACCCGGACACCGCCACGGACGGCGGCAAGCAGGCCAGTGCCTCGGTCGTCGACGTGCCGACCACGGTGAGGGACGCGACGGCGAGGACGAACGCGGCGCCCGCGGCGGTGCCAGCGGCACCCGCGGACGCCGTCACGACCCCGCTCCCCGGGCGAGGCCAAGCCGGGAGAACGGTGGCAGCGTCATTCGTCTAGCCGCTCGTCGAGCAGTTCGCATGCGCGCCGTACAACGCTGGCGCGGGTAAGCGGGACTCCCTCTGCGCTCAATGCCTGCCGGGCGCGCGCTTGCAGGGTTACACGAAGCCCATCGACCGCGTCGAGCCGTTCCTCGTACGCGGTGAGGTCAGGGGAGTTTGTGGCCGGGGTGGTTTTGGCCGGCTGCCACCACGGCCCGGCTTCGGCCAGCCGCATGGGGGAGCGGGTAGCTGGATCGCCGGCGACGGCGAGCAGCGCGGCCGGGACCGCGTGGGGCGGCCAGCCGCGGTGATGCACGGCCAGCTGGATCGCCGGCAGCAGCCCGGCGGGGGACCAGCGCCCGACGGGCAGGCATTGCGCTTGTCGGGCGGCCGCGCATCGGGCGGCCAGGGCGGCCAGGTCGTCGATGCCGCAGGCGGCGAGCAGGCCGTCCGCGAGGTCGAGGTGACGCCGGGCTCGAGCGGGGGGCGGGGGAGGGGGAGTGTCGGTAGATGGGTCTGGGTTGGGCCGCAGGGGTGCGGCCACGGTCGCCGCAGGCGTGCGGCCAGGGGTGGCCGTAGTTCTACGGCCACCTCCAGGTCCGTTGGAACGGGTAGCCGCAGATGTGCGGTCACTGGTTGAGCTGCCGCTTTGTAGCAGCGGCCCGGAGGTCCGTACCTGGTAGCGGTTGGTCAGGTTCTGCCGGCCAACCCGTCGGCGCTCCACGTGTACGACGCCGGCGGTCTCGAGCTCGCGCATCGCCCGGTCGACCGAGTCCACCGACCGGTGCAGCCGGCGGGCGAGGAGGGACCGCGACGGCATCCGGCAGCCGGAGCTGTTGCCGTAGCGGAGAAGCAACGTGTAAAGCCGGAAGGCAGCGTCCGACAGGTCCGCGTCGATCACCCACTCGGGGACGATCGAGAAGCGCTGCTCCTCGACGAACAGCGAGCCGGCGTCCCCGAGCTCCCTGTCTGACTCGCTGACGGTCACGCTGGCCTCCCGGTGCCGGTCCGCGCGTTCGCAGAACGGGCAAGCGCGCAGCCGCACGACGGGCAGCGAGCGTTGGGGGGTTGAGCCGGCGCGGGGGCGAGCAGGACTGCGCCTGCCCCAAGCCGCGCCCCGTACCGGGCGGCTTCCCAGTGTCGGCGGCAGAGGTAGACGCGCCCGCCGGCTCGACCGTTCAGGACGACGACGGCGGGGTCGTCGCACACTGGGTTCTCGCACACGTGCGAGCGCATGACAGTGCCGTCCCTCCGTGCACACCGGAAGCGCACTTCGCGGCAACGAGGGTCGCCGCGTTGGCAGCGCGCTAGGGAACGCCGCGGCTCTGCACGGACCAGCCGTACTCCGCGGGCTCATCGGCACCAGGCGGACGCACGAAACCGCAGGTCACGGCCCTGCCACTACTACGCGGCACGAGCCGTACCAGCACCAGGCTGCCTACGGATCAGAAGGTTAGGGGTTCGAGTCCCTTCGGGCGCACGCTGTGTCGAGACAGTAGGACGAGGCCCTGGCCTGCGGAAACGCGGCCGGGGCCTTGTGCTGCTCACGGGGAGGCGCGGGCGTTCATGGTGCCCTGAGCCCCCGTCAGCGCCCCGCGCTGACGCCCCGCTGACATACGCCGCCGGGGTGATCTGTAGGGCGAGCGCGGTCCGGTCTGCGGCCCCACGACCCAACGCTCGGGATCACGCGGTAGTAGAGATTCGCTCTGACGGCCGTTGGTCATGAACGAGTCGCGCAGAATGCGGCTTGATGGCGGGTGGGCCTTCGCCCGGTGCAGATCATGGACCTCACGCTCGACCTCGGCGATCCGCTGCCGGTCGTCGGTCGAGTGCCCGGCTTGTGCCCGCTCTGGACCTCGGCCTGATTGACCCCCTCCATACGACCCGAGGCGGCTCAGTTCGTGGTGACGTCTGCCGTGTCTCGGCTCGGCGCGCCGAAGCTCTCAGATCGGGTCACGGACTACCGATGGTCCTGCGAACAGGGCCTCCGGCCGGGCACCACTCATGGCTCCCAGCTGGGCGGCCTGCTGGAACCGAGTGAGCGAGGGCCCACATGTCGAAGATCCGCTGGACTGTCGGGCGCCGACTCGCCGCAGGGTTCGCCGCAGCCGTGCTGCTGCTGGTGGTCATCGGCGGCACCTCCTTGCGCAACGTCGGCCTGATGGAGCGAGACGCCGCCGCGGTCGAACATACGCACGAGGTACTCGACGGCATCGATGCCGTCCTTGGCGACCTCCAGAACGCCGAGACGGGCCAGCGAGGCTTCCTCATCACTGGTGTCGACGCCTACCTCGAGCCGTACGAGGCCGCCACGACGGCCTCCGAGGAGCACCTCGACGAGATCGCCCGCCTCACGTCGGACAACGCCGAGCAGCAGCAGCGCATCGAGGCACTTCGACCGCTGGTGACGGCCAAGTTCGCCGAGATGGAGCAGACGATCTCGCTGCGGCGAAGCGAAGGGTTCGAGGCTGCTCAGGCCGTCGTCCTGACGGACACGGGGAAGGCGGTGATGGACGACATCCGTGAGCTGACCGATGCGATGACGACCGAGGAGAGCTCTCTGCTCACCGAGCGCGCGGACGCTTCCGCGGCTGCTGCGAGCGCGGTCCGCGCCGTCGTCATCGGGGGCACCCTGCTGGGCACCGTCGCCTTCATCGTGATCGGGCTGCTGATCGCCCGTGCGATCGGCCGACCCCTGAACCGCCTCACCGAGCGCCTCGAGCAGATCGCCGACGGCGACGGTGACCTGACCTCACGGGTGGACGCGGACCGCAACGACGAGTTCGGCGCCCTCGGACGCTCCTTCAACGGGTTCGTCGCGAAGATCCAGGAGACCGTGGCTGCAGCCAGCCGATCCGCCCAGGCGGTCGCCTCCGCGAGCGAGGAACTGACCGCATCGTCCGCCTCGATCGCTACCTCGGCCGAGCTCGCTTCGGCAGAGGCCGGGGGCGTGGCTGCCGCAGCCGAGCAGGTCTCGGCCAGCGTGCAGACGGTGTCGGCTGGAGCCGAGGAGATGGGCGCGTCGATCCAGGAGATCGCGCACAGCACCTCGCAGGCGGCCGAGGTGGCCGGCCAAGCAGTCCTGGTCGCTGAGCAGACCAATGCCACCATGGCTGAGCTGGGCGAGAGCTCCCGCGAGATCAGCGACGTGGTCAAGGTCATCACGTCGATCGCCGAGCAGACCAACCTGCTGGCGCTCAACGCCACCATCGAGGCCGCTCGGGCCGGTGAGGCCGGCAAGGGGTTCGCCGTCGTCGCTGGAGAGGTAAAGGACCTGGCTCAGGAGACGGCACGCGCCACCGGTGACATCGTCTCGCGCGTCGAGAAGATCCAGTCGGTCACCGCCACGGCGGTCAGCGCCATCGGCGAGATCGCGGCCATCATCTCGCGCATCAACGACTACCAGACCACCATCGCCTCCGCAGTGGAGGAGCAGTCGGCCACCACTGCGGAAATGGGCCGCAGCGTGTCCGAAGCCGCGGCGAGCGCGACCGAGATCGCCAGCAACATCGCCTCCGTCGCCTCCGCCACGTCCTCGACCAGCGACGGCGTGGGCGAGACGCAACGGGCAGCCACTGGGCTCGCGTCGTTGTCCGGGGAGCTTCAGGCGCTGGTCGCCCGCTTCAAGTACTAAGGCTGGGAAGCTCCGGCAAGCCCGAGCCGGCTCTCCGAAGAGCTTGGGGCCGAAGCCGAAGGCGACGGTCAGCCCGGGCTGGAAACAGCCGTAGTGCGATACACGAGTCACTACGGGCACCCGGCACCGGCCCGGACGGGCGGGCGCTGGCTCCCCACGGGAGAGCGCCGCCGGCAACGTCCACTGCTGCAACAGCCTGGCCAGCACCTGCAACGGCGCCGCACAAGGTCGGTCCAGCTCGAGCCATTGCCGGCCTTCCTCGGTGACCAGCTGATGAGCTCGCGCACCGGTGGCGATCTGCTGATCCAGATGTGCGCCGACGACCCGCAGGTTCCCTCTCACGCTTCTCTTCAGATGCGCGCATTCTGTCGGAGTGGCGAGGCTGGGCTGGTCCCAGCAGGACTCACCAGCCCGCCCACGGGCCCACCGACAGGGCTGTGCGAACGTCGGCCAGCCGCTTGCGTTATCCCAGCGGCCGGCGGCGAGGCTGCACCCGGACACGGCGAGCTGCGGTTCTGTCAGCGCCTCACGGCGACGCCCGCCTGCCTGCCGCCGACGTCTGCCGCAGCGTCCTGCTCGCCCCACTGGAGCATGGCCATGAGCACCGGGCGGATGCTGTGCCCGCGCGCCGTCAGCTCGTAGACCACCCGCGGCGGCACCTCCGCGTGGACCGTGCGGGTGAGCACGCCCTGGTGCTCGAGCATCCGCAGCCTGTCGGTGAGCGTCTTCGGGCTGGGGCCGCCGAGCCGTGCGCGCAGCTCGGTGAAGCGCAGCGGGCCGGAGAGCAGCTCGCGCAGCACCAGGGTCGACCACTTGCCCTCGAGGATCTCCAGGGCGCGCTCGACCCCGCACCCGGCCGCGGGCGCGCGCAGCAGCTCGTCCGCCAATGGTTCCTCCACGGTCTCTAGGTTACGTGCTAGGTACTGCTTCAGAGAAGGAACTAGCGTCCGCTCCATGACGAACATCGCAGTCACCTCAGCGGCCAGCAGCCAGATGACCCCCGTGGTCCGCGCCCTGCGCGCGACCGGCCACCGCGTACGGGCCCTGCACCGCCCGCAGGGCCGCGTCCTCGCCGCGTGGGACGAGGCGGCACCAGCCGATCTGCTCGAGCCGGACTCGCTCGTCCGTGCCCTGGACGGAGTGCAGGCCGCTGTCGTCGGCCTTCCGCTCGAGTTCGAGGCCGGCGCGGCCCGGCGCCAGGCCGAGAACCTGTTGCTCGCGGTGCAGAAGACCGGCGTCGGCAGGGTCGTCCTCAACACGGGGACGCCGCTGCCACCGACCGCTGTCGGGGTGCCCTTCCTCGACACCCGCCGATGGCTGGCGGACGAGCTGGCTGCCAGTGGCGCCGTCACCGCCGTGGTCCATCCCGCCGCGACCTACCTGGAGAACCTGGTGGCCCCGTGGTCCCTGCCCCTCCTGCGCGAGGGGGTGCTCGAGTACCCGCTGCCGGCGGAGGCGCCGATCCCGTGGGTCGCAGGGTCCGATCTCGCTGACGTGGTCGTCGAGCTCGTCGACGCGGAGCGGCCCGCTCGGCTGACGGTCGTGGCGGGCCCGGAGGACCTGCAGGGCCTACAGCTGGCACGAGCCCTGTCCGCGGGGATGGGCCGTGAGGTCGAGTGGCAGACCATCAGCCCCGCGCGGTACGAGCAGCTGCTGCGCCCGCACCTCGGCGAGCGCGCTGCGGCGGGAGTCGCCGGGGCGTACGCCGAGACGGGACCGCCGCCCGCCCTGCCGGAGGACGCCGCCCTCGTCCGGGGCCGGACCAGCGCGACCGGCTGGGTGCGCCAGGCCCTCGCGGGCAGCGACGGCTGAGACGCCCGCCGAGCCCGGCAGGCAGGGCGCGCTGTCAAGCCTCTGGGGCTCGGGCGACGCCGGGGCGGCCCAGGTAGCCGTCGGCCTCTGATCGGGCCAGCAGCCCGCGCACCTGCTCCTGCGGCAGTGGGCGTGACAGGTAGAACCCCTGCGCCTGGTCCGCGCCGAGCTTCCGGACCAGGTCGAGCTGCTGCGCGGTCTCGACGCCCTCGGCCACCACCTGGAGCCCGAGGGCGTGACCGAGATCGATGACGGCGCGGGCGACGGGAGTGCCGGTGGAGGTGTCCGAGGCGGCTGCGAGCAGGCTGCGGTCGAGCTTGAGCGTGCAAGCCGGCAGACGCTGCAGCCAGGACAGCGAGGAGTACCCGGCGCCGAAGTCGTCGAGCGCTACGCCGACGCCCAGACGCCGCAAGCGCCCGAGGGACGCGATGACGTGGGGGAGGTCGGTGAGTGCCTGGTGCTCGGTCACCTCGAGCTCGAGGCGCTCGGGCGCGAGACCGGTACCCGTGAGGACCTGGTGCACCTGGTCGACGATGTCGGTCGTCGCCAGCTGAGCGGCTGCGAGGTTGACCTCCACGACCGGTGGCTGCGGCGTGACCGCTGCCCAGCCACATGCTTCGGCACAGGCCGTGCGCAGAACCCAGGCGCCGACCTCGACGATGAGCCCGGTCTCCTCCAGCGCCTCGAGGAAGACGCCGGGGTGAAGCAGGCCGCGGGTCGGGTGCTGCCAGCGCAGCAGCGCCTCGACCCCGACCGGGCGGCCGGTGGCCAGGTCGTACTTGGGCTGGTAGTGCAGCGCGAACTCGCCGCGCTGGACGGCAGCCCGCAGGTCGTTCTCGAGGTGGTAGCGGTGCCGGGACCGCTCCCCCATTCCCGCGTCGAACAGCACCACGCGGCCGCGCCCGCGTCGCTTGGCCTCGTAGAGGGCGGCGTCGGCCTCCGAGAGCACCTGGTCCACGGGCACCGCGTCATGGGCGACGGTGACCCCCATGGACAGGCCGACGCGCACGGCGGCGCTCGAGCTCGCCGGTAGCGGCTTGATCGCCTGGTGCAGCCTGGTGGCCAGCGACAGCGCGTCCTGAGCCCCGTCGAGGTCCTGGGCCAGGACCACGAACTCGTCCCCGGACAGCCGGGCCAGCGAGTCGCTGGGACGCAGCGCCGTGTGCAGGCTGTCGGCGACGTGGAGCAGGGCCTGGTCACCCACGGCGTGACCGAAGGTGTCGTTGACCAGCTTCAGCCCGTCGACGTCGCAGAAGACCACCCCGATGGCCCGCTCCGTGCGCGGGAGCCGGGCAAGGGCCTGCTCGAGGTCGTGCATGAACAGCCGGCGGTTCGGCAGCCCGGTGAGCGCGTCGTGCAGCGCGGCGTGCTCCAGCCCACGCTGCAGCTCGCGCAGCTCGGTGATGTCGCGGTACTGCGCGACGATCCACTCCCCGCCCACCGCGCGCGCGTTCATCGCGAAGACCCGGCCGGCCAGCTGCGGGTCGTTGCTCTCGTCCCTGGCGTACTCCCCGTCCAGGGAGCCGCCGGTCGTCAAGAGCTCCGCGAAGGCATCGATCAGCGTGGCGTCCTCAGGAGCGAACACCTCCAGCAGCGTGCGGCCGAGCAGCTCGCGGCCGGCGTTCTGCTCGGCCCGCGCGTTGACGAGCTCGTGGCGGAGGTCGTAGACGCGACCGTCGGCGTCTCGGACGGCGCGCATGACGACGACGCCGTCGGTGGGGTGGAGCGCGACAGCCTGAGCGAGCGCTTCCACCGCCTCGTCCCGGTACGACACGGCTGAGATTGTGCCCGGCGGTACGGAGTGCCCCGATCGGCGGAGCCCACCGCACCGCTCGGGGGCGGTCACCCACCGGGGTGGGCGCCCCCTCGATCGACCCCGGCGCCTGCCGATGGGCCCGGGCCACGGCGCCGGCTCACCCAGCCCCGCGCGCCGCGAAGGTCCGGCGGTACTGCGCCGGGCTGACCTTGGTGGCCGCGACGAAGTTGCGCCGCAGCGCCTCGCTCGACCCGAACCCGCAGCGGTGCGCGATCTGCTCGACGGAGAGCTGGGTGCCCTCGAGCAGCTCGCGCGCCCGCGCGACCCGCTGGCACGTGACCCAGGCCGTCACGCTGCTACCCGTCGTGGCACGGAAGCGCCGGCGGAGCGTGCGGTCGCTCATGTGGCTCTGTCGGCTGATGGTGGCCAGGTCGAGCGGCTCGTCGAGGTGGTCGAGGATCCACGTCATGAGGCCGCCGACCTCGTCGTCGCGGTCCGGAGGCGGAACGGCCTCGATGTACTGCGCCTGCCCGCCGGCCCGGTGAGGTGGGCTGACGAGGAAGCGGGCCATGCGGTTGGCGGCGGCCTGTCCCAGGTCCGAGCGCAGGACATGGAGGCAGAGGTCTGCGCCCGCGAGGACGCCGGCCGAGGTGAGCACCCCGGTGTCCTCCACGTAGAGCTCTGACTCGATCACGCGTACGGCGGGGTGGCGTCGCTGGAGCTCGCGTGCCCAGTACCAGTGCGTGGTGGCGCGCCGCCCGTCCAGGACCCCGGCGGCCGCGAGCGCGAAGGCCCCGGTGCAGATCGAGAGCAGGCGTGCGCCGTTCGCGTGGGCGGTGCGCAGCGCATCCGCCACGTCGTGGTCGACCGAAGCGTCCGGGTCGTGGACGCCCGGAACGATGACGGTGTCGGCCCCCGCGACGGCATCGAGGGACGCGGTCGTGCGCGGGACGAGCAGGTCCTCGCCCAGACCGGCAGGATCGGCGCAGGCGATGGAGAGCGCGTACGGGCTGTCGGTCGCCCCGAGGGCCTCGTAGAGGTAGGCGGGCCACCGCCCGAACACCTGCAGCGGGATGGCCAGGTCGAGGGCGACCATGCCGGACTGCACCACGACGACGACCCGGTGCGGGTGCGGCCCCTGCGCGCGACTGGCCGGATCCGTGGGGATGTTGACCATCGACCCAGCGTAGGAAGGTCATCCGCGCCCCTACGGTCATGCGTCGTCAGCCTTCACCAGGTTGACCACCAGCTGTCACAGAAGGGGCGAGGGCCGACCATGGGCGAGCTGACGCAGGTCGAGCAGGGGGAGATCGAGCGCGCCAACGACTCCGGGAGGCCGGTCGTCGTCTTCGTGCACGGGTTGTGGCTGCTGTCGAGCAGCTGGGACCGGTGGCGGGCAGCGTTCGAGGAGGCCGGGTACGCCACGATCGCGCCCGGGTGGCCGGACGACCCGGCGAGCGTGGAGGACGCACGGGCGGAGCCGCAGGCCTTCGCGCACAAGATGGTCAAGCAGGTCTCGGACCACTACGCGTCCGCCCTCGGGCAGTTGCGCGCTGCCCCGGCTGTGGTCGGGCACTCGTTCGGTGGGCTCATCGCGCAGCGCCTCGCAGGTGAGGGCCTGTCCGCGGTCACCGTCGCCATCGACCCGGCGCCCTTCCGGGGTGTGCTGCCGCTGCCGGTCTCTTCGTTGCGCTCCGCAGCCCCGGTGCTGGCGAACCCGGCGAACATCGGGCGGGCCGTGGCCCTCACGTACGAGCAGTTCCGCTACGGATGGACGAACGTCGTGTCGGAGGAGGAGTCGCGGGCGCTGTACGACGAGTTCCACGTCGCGGCCTCGGGTGTGCCGCTCTTCCAGGCCGCTGCGGCGAACCTCAACCCGTTCACCGAGGTGCGCGTCGACGTGCACAACCCGGACCGCGGCCCGCTGCTGCTCATCTCCGGTGAGCAGGACAACACCGTCCCATGGGCGCTGACGAACGCCGCGTTCAAGCGGCAGCGGCACAACCCGGGGACCACGAAGATCGTCGAGATCCTGGGCCGAGGGCATTCGTTGACGATCGACTCGGGGTGGCGCGAGGTCGCCGAGACCGCGCTCGGCTTCGTGTCCCGGCACCTGCCCGTGACGCCGGGCGCCGCGGAGCAGCCCTCCCCGACGGTGGTCGCCCAGCGCACCGCAGCGGCGGCCGACGAGGCGCGGGCGTGACACCGGCCCAGGGCGGGCCCCGGCAGCACCTCGACGTGCCACGCGTGCCCGGGCAGCATGCTCCCGCACGGGGCGGCCATCGCCCCGCGGCGGGCTCTCCCGAGCAGCGGCAGCTGGGCCGGCTGGCGGTCTCCGCAACCGTGCACTGCCTCACCGGCTGCGCGATCGGCGAGGTCCTCGGGATGGTGCTTGCGACCTGGTGGGGCTGGCCGGACCTGCCCAGCATCGCGCTGGCCGTCACCCTCGCCTTCCTGTTCGGGTACGCCCTGACCATCCGTCCCGTCCTGCGAGCAGGGCTTCCGCTCGGGCAGGCATTGCGCCTCGCGCTCGCGGCGGACACGGTGTCGCTGATCTCCATGGAGACGATCGACAACGCGGTGATGCTGGGGTGGCCGGGCGCCATGGACGCCGGCCTGACGGACGTCCTCTTCTGGGGCGCGATGGCCGTCGCACTGGCGGTGGCGTTCGTCGTCACGGTGCCGGTGAACTACGCCCTCGTCCGGCGTGGCAAGGGGCACGCGGTCGTCGCCGGGCTGCACTGAGGCCGGCGTGAGCCGACCCGCCGTGCGCCGGGTCCGCAGCTCGGGGGCCAGGTGCCGGCGCGGCTCGCGACCGGCGACCGGCGCTGCCGCACTGCTTTCTCGGCGCTCCCGGCCGCGGCTCGCGTGCGATGGTGGCGGGCTGTCGCGGCGCCCCGTTGCCGGGATCGAGGCGCCCCCTCCGTATGAGCTGAGAGGGCGCCGGGACCGGCGTAGTCGTAGGCCCGGAGCCGGTGGCCTTCGTCGCCTCGTACGCGAGGGGCGACGTCGTGCCCCGGCTGCGGGCGGCTCTTCACGTCGACGCCACCCCCGGTCGCTCGGCCGCCCGCGATCGACGGTCCCGGTCGTGAGCGCAGATGAGCGCTTCCTCATCGTCGCCTCACAGCCGGCTCATCGACCGGCGCCAGATTCCGGGTGCGAGGGAACCCGTCCCTCCCGACCCGAGGAGCAACGATGCGTCTTCTGTCAGTTCTCACGGCTGCCGGCCTCGCGACCGGTGCGTTCGCCGTCCAGGCAGCCCCTGCCGCCGCTGACGAGCGGGTCTGCCGCGGCACCCTCGGTGCCGTCACCGTGGACAACCTGCGCGTGCCGAGCGGAGCCTCCTGCACCCTGCAGGGCACGACCGTCAAGGGAACCCTCAAGGTCGAGACGCGGGCCTCGCTCACCGCCGGCGCCGTGCGCGTGGTGGGCAACGTGCAGGGTGAGGGCGCACGCTCGGTCCGGCTCAGCTCCTCCACGGTCGGCGGCAGCGTCCAGATCAAGCAGGGCGGCGGTGCGGTCGTGACGAACAACCGCATCAGCGGGGACATCCAGTACGACGAGATGACCCAGTCGCTCGAGGCGAGCAGCAACGTCGTCGGCGGCAACATCCAGATCGTGAAGAACACCGGCGGGGTCCGCGTCGTCGAGAACCGGATCGACGGCGCCCTGCAGTGCAAGGAGAACAGGCCGGCACCGACCGGCAGCGGGAACCAGGCGGGCGAGGGCAAGGAGGGGCAGTGCCGCTCGCTGTGACCCGGTCGGCCTGAGGACCGCTGTCCCCTGCCGCACCGGCGGCGGGGGACGGCGATCAGGCAACGTCCGGGGACGTGCTGGGCCGGCATCCTGCTCGTGTGCACCTGGAGCGCTCCCGTGCGGGAGCTTCCGTCGTGGCAGCCACGGCGGGCCTGAGCCTGCTTCCCGGCGGCTGCGCCACGGATGTCGGAAGACCACAGACGACTTCGCCGCGGAGGCACAGGGCGAGCCCGACGTTCGAACGCTCTCGCTGCTGATCCGCACCGTCGTCCGCTGCATCCAGCGAGTGCGGGTCGGCGCAGCGCCATTGCTGAAGCAGCGTGCCGCCGACCCGGTCGAGCACGCTTCGGGCGACGGTTGCGCCTGCGATGCCGTCCCAGCTGTTCCTCCCTGCGGGGCGACGACCGCCGCGGGAAGCCGCTCGCGACGAGCGGTGCTGCGAGCGTCGAGGAGCAGCCCACCCAGGTCAACGGCACTGACACGCGCACGCCGGGGAAGCCCTTCCCCGCCGAGACGCGCATACGTGCTCGAGCCGGCACTCGCCCTTGACCGCGCCGGCACGTGGGAGCCCAGCTCCCGGAGGGACGCGTCCGGCGCCCCGGGTGTTGTCGTCGCGGGGGAGCCGCGCGCCGACGAGCCGGGCTCCCGTCGTCGTGGAGCGGCTCCCTCGCGGCAGGGTAGTGCGACCGCGGCGGGCGTGAAGAAGCCGCCCGAGCGGGGCCCGTCGCTCGCGCCGCTGAGCATCGTGGGGCCGCCGGCGACTGCAATTGATTGCGCGAAGTTGCGCGCACGCCCTCGAGCCGGCCGAGCGGGCGCGGCGTGCATGTCGACGTGCGGGCGGCGGGCTCGATTATCGGTGTGACTGCCCTAATCAACCGACAGTGCCCCTGCGGTGCCTGCCGAGAGCGTGTCTTGATTGTTATGCCGGTCGGCTGGCAACTTCTGACAACCGATTGCCAGCCGAGGAACCCCCTGGCAATGCTTCCGGCATGTTCTCGGTCGTCACCGGCGACACCGTGGCGGGGCGAAGGCGCCTCCTGCACCACTTCGTGTGTGTCGCGACCTGCCATGGTGCCGCCCCGCGGGCGACGCCCGGCGCCGGGGGATGCCGGCGCACGGGGGATCGTCGCGGAGCAACTGTCGGCAACACGGTTGACGCGCTGCTGCGCGGGGCCGAATATGGCGCCGCGAGCCGGGCGCAATTCGCCGCGCAGTCGCCGGCCTCCGTTCCCCGAGCTGGTGCAGAGCACTGTCCGCTGGTCGGCGAACTCCTCTGTCTGTGGCCACCACAATAGCGGCGCCGTCCACTGCGCAATGAGCTCGCCCAACGACAAGAGGAAGCAGGGAATGCTCGATGTGGACGCTCTCCGGGTTCTCGGACGAGATCTCCGCCGACTTCGACGAGCAGTGCAAGGTCGCAGCCTCGTTGGGGCTCAAGTACATCGAGTTCCGTAGCGCCTGGAACGTCAACGTCCTGGACCTGGACGACGAGCAGTTGGCCACGGTGAGCCGGGTGCTGGCCGACCACGGCCTCGGGGTCTCGAGCATCGGCTCGCCCATCGGCAAGATCCGGGTCGACGAGGACTTCGACGCGCACCTGCGCCGCATGGAGCGTGCCATGGAGGTCGCGGCGCTCCTCGGGTCGTCCTACGTGCGCGTCTTCTCGTTCTTCATCCCCGAGGGCGACGACCCCGAGATGCACCGGAGCGAGGTGCTCCGGCGGATGGCGCGCCTCGCCCGCGTCGCGGAGGAGTACGACGTCGTCCTCCTGCACGAGAACGAGAAGGGCATCTACGGGGACATCCCGCGCAGGTGCGCCGACATCGTCGAGTCGGTGAGCTCGCTCAGCCTCGCGCTGGCCTGGGACCCGGCCAACTTCGTGCAGGTCGGGGTCCGCCCGTACGTGGACGGCTACGAGCTGCTGCGCCCCCACCTGGAGTACGTGCAGATCAAGGACGCCGTCCGCGCCAGCGGCGAGGTCGTCCCTGCCGGACGCGGCGACGGCGAGGTCGTGGAGACGATCAGGGCCCTCTGGGCTGACGGGTTCGACGGCTTCTTCTCGTTGGAGCCCCACCTGAGCGAGGCCCACACGATGGGCGGCTACTCCGGGCCGGCGCTGTTCGCGGAGGCATGGGAGGCCTTCGCCGAGATCTTGAAGGCGGAGAAGGTGCCCTTCAAATGAGCGGGACGAGCGGCCCGGCGACGGCGCGGCTCGCGGCGCAGGCAACCCGAGCACACGAGGATCGACGAGGGGAAGCGGAGATGAGGACGCACGGCCCGCACGTCCTGGAGCGGAAGGGAACGGCCACGTCGGGTGGTGTCCCGGAAGCCGGCGGCCCGAGGGGCGGTGACCGGGCGGACGCGGTCAGCAGGCCGGGTGTCGCCGGCCGCGTGGGGCGTCGAGCGCTCGCCCTGCTCTCCGTGTCCTGGAGGCCCGCCCTCGTGCTGGCCTTCCTCCTGCTCGTGTGGTGGTTCGTCGCCTGGCGCGAGATGGTCGCCTCATACCTCGTCCCGCCGCCCGGAGCCGTCGCCGAGACGCTCGTCGAGGAGTGGCGGATGCTGCTCGAGCACACGTGGGTCACCACGCAGGAGACCATCATCGGCTTCGTGCTCGCGACCGTGATCGGGGTCGCCACCGCCGTCCTGCTCGTCTACTCGAAGACGGCGGAGAAGGCCCTCTACCCGCTGATCCTCTTCGCCCAGGTGATCCCCAAGATCGCGATCGCGCCGATCCTGGTGGTGTGGTTCGGCTTCGGCCTCACGCCGAAGATCGTCCTCGCCGTGCTGATCGCGTTCTTCCCGGTGGTGGTCTCCGGCGTCGCGGGACTGCGGTCGGTCGACCCGGAGCTGCTCGAGCTCTCCGCCACGATGGGCGCCTCCCGGTGGAAGACGTTCACGAAGATCCGCTTCCCCACCAGCCTGCCCCAGCTCATGTCCGGGTTGAAGGTCGCGGTGACGCTCGCCGTCGTCGGGGCTGTGGTCGGTGAGTTCGTCGGCGCGGACCGCGGCCTCGGGTACGTGCTCCTGCTGGCGAGCGGCAACCTGGACGCGCCGCTGCTGTTCGCGGACCTGATCCTCATGTCCGCCATCGGCATCCTGCTCTTCGTCGCGATCGAGGCACTCGAGGGCCTCCTCATCCCCTGGCATTCGAGCCGGCGCGAGAACCCCCTGCTGTCGGGCTCGTAGCTCGTCCCGTCCTGCTGTCCGCGTTCCTTCGAGAGAGGTCCCACACGATGCGACGCTTTGGCTCCCTGACATCGATCCTTCCGCTGGCGGCGGCCGCAGCACTGGTGCTCAGCGGGTGCGGGGGCGACTCCGACGAGCCCGACGCCCAGCCGGCGGGCAGCGAGGGCGGCCTCGAGGAGGTCACCCTGACGCTGAACTGGGTGCCCTACGGCGAGCACGCCGCCTTCTACTACGGGGTCAAGGAAGGCCTCTACGAGGCCGAGGGGATCGACCTCACGATCCAGCCGGGCAACGGCTCCGGGAACACCGTGCAGCAGGTCGCGCAGCGCAACACCGACTTCGGGTGGGCCGACACGCCGCCGCTGCTCAAGGGCATCAACTCGGGGATGAAGGTGAAGAGCGCCGGCGTCTTCCTGCAGAAGGGGCCGAGCTCGGTGGAGTTCTTCGCCGACAAGGGCATCACCAAGCCGGCCGACCTCGTCGGCAAGCGGGTCGGCGGCACGCCCGGGGACGCGATGTACGGCACGTTCCCCGCCTGGCTCGAGCTCAACGGCGTCGACCCGGACGACGTGCAGGTGGTCAACATGGACGCGTCCGGGAAGATCGCTGCCCTCATCGAGGGCAAGGTGGACGCGATCCAGGGGTTCTACCACGACCAGGCGCCGACCATCGAGAACCAGACCGGCAAGGAGGTCGAGGCCCTGCCGTTCGCGGACTTCGGCATGAACCTGCTGGGCACCGGCCTGGTCGCGAGCGACTCGACGATCGAGGACGACCCCGAGCTGGTCGAGTCGATGGTCCGGGCGACCTCGCAGGCGTTCAAGCAGGCTGCGGCGAACCAGGACGCCGCTGTCGCGGCCATGTCGGAGATGGCGGAGCAAGCCCCTGCCCCTGAGGTCCTCAAGGCCCAGATGGACCTGACCGTGGGCCTGTTGGGCCTCGACGCCGCTCCCGCCCCCGGAGCCAACACCGAGGACCAGTGGGCGCGCACGATCTCGTTCCTCGCGCAGAACACGGACTTCGAGGGCAAGGACGACCCGGCGGCGTACTGGGCCTCCCAGTTCGGGGCCGAGCTGTGACGGCCCCGACCATGGCGGAGTCGGGGCACGCCGGCCGCACGGCCGAGCCGGTCATCGAGGTCCGTGGCCTGACCCAGCGGTTCACGACGAAGCGGTCGGTGACCGTCGCCCTCGACGACGTGGAGATGGTGGTCGCTCCCGGGGAGTTCGTGACGATCGCCGGGCCGTCCGGCTGCGGCAAGTCGACCCTCCTCAAGCTCATCGCCGGCCTCACGCCGGTGACGGAGGGGAAGGTGGCGCTGTACGGGAAGCCCGTGACGGGCCCGCAGCGTGACATCGGCTTCGCGTTCCAGCGATCCGCGCTGCTCCAATGGCGGGGCGTGCGCAAGAACATCCTGCTGCAGGCGGAGATGCGCGGCATGGACAAGCGGAAGGCAGAGGCGCGTGCCGACGAGCTCATCGCACTGACCGGGCTGACCGGCTTCGAGCAGGCGCTGCCGCACGAGCTCTCGGGCGGGATGCAGCAGCGCGTCGCCCTGTGCCGCGCTCTTCTCCACGAGCCCAGGGTCCTGCTCATGGACGAGCCGTTCGGCGCGCTGGACGCGCTGACCCGCGAGCAGATGAACCTCGAGATGAACCGGGTCTGGCGGGAGACGGGCACCACGATCGTCCTGGTCACCCACTCGGTCGCGGAGGCTGTCTACCTCGGGAACAGGATCGTCATCATGAGCGCGCGCCCCGGCCGCGTCGTGGAGACGCTCACACCCGGCCTGCCGGACGTGAGGGACTACGCCGCGACGATGGTCGACCCCCGCTTCGCCCGTGCCACCGAGCGCATCCGGGTCCTGCTCGGCGCGGCGTCCGCCCATGACTGAGCGACTGCCGGCCTCGTCCCGCACGACCGTCGCCCGCGCCTGCAGCGGAAGGAGCACGCGGTGACAGAGGGCAGGCTCGGCGTCGGGATCATCGGCCTCGGCGGCATCGGCCTGATCCACGCCCAGGCGCTGCACGAGCTGGCGGACAGGGTCGAGCTCGTCGCATACAGCGGCGTCGAAGGAGCATCCGCCGCAGGAGCCGGTTGGCCCGGCACGCCGATGCTCGCGCCCGAGGAGGTGCTCTCCCACCCCCGGGTGAGCGTCGTCGCCATCTGCTCGCCCTCCCAGACCCACGCCGCCCTGGCGCGGGACGCCCTCAAGGCCGGGCGTCACATCGTCGTGGAGAAGCCGCTGGCCCTCACCGTCGGCGATGCGCTCGAGGTCGCCCGTCTCGCTCGCCAGCAGGGCCTCGTGGTCTCGATGGTCTCCCAGCGACGGTTCGAGAGCGAGTACCGCTACCTCAAGCACGCGCTGGACTCCGGAGCCCTCGGGCACGTACGCCTCGCGATCACGCACGTCCACTGGTACCGCGACGAGGCCTACTACCGGAGCGCACCGTGGCGCACGTCGATGGCCGGCGGGGGCGGCTCCCTGATGAACCAGGGGGTGCACAACGTGGACCTGCTGCGTTGGCTGTGCGGCCCGGTCGAGAGCGTCACGGCTCACTACGGGACGCTCGGGCACGCGATGGAGGCCGAGGACACCACGGTCGCCACGCTGCGCTTCGAGTCCGGCGCCCTCGGCGTGGTGAGCACGTCCACGGCCACGCCGCCCGGAGACCCCGCGACCCTCACGCTCCACACCTCCCGTGGAGTGGTCCAGCTGGGGCAGGGCGAGGTGCTGCGCTGGGACGTCGACGGTGTCCCTCCGCCACCGGCCGACCCGGCGAGGATCGCCAGCGGGGCCGCCGACCCGCTCGCGATCGGGCATGCGGGGCACCTCAACCAGTGGCGTGACGTGCTCCGCGCCCTCGACGACGGGGTCGAGCCGCTGAACGGCCCGGACGACGCCGTCGAGACCGTGCGCCTGCTGGCGGCGATCTACGCGGCCGCGGGGACCGGGGCGCAGGCCCGGCCGGCCGAGCTCGGCGCAGCGGTGCACTGACCGCACGGGCTCCGGCCCGCGCTCCACCGATCGTCCCCGGGCAGGGGGAGCGGGGCCGCACGGGGGGTGACCCCCTCGCACAGACGGATCCGCTCGACGGGCTCCCGTCGAGCGCCTTTGCTGACCTATGGAGTCTTCATGAGAGCACATCGTCGTGCCCTGACCGCGGCATTGGGCGTCGTCGTCGCAGCCGGGCTCATGACCGCACCAGCCGTGACGGGGGCAGCCCACGCGGCCGACCCCGCGAACCCGATGGACCCGTCGAACTTCGACAAGGTGCCGCTCGTCACCCAGGGCCTGGCCGACCCGTTCGAGCTCGACGTCGCCGACGACGGCCGGGTCATCTACATCCAGCGCACCGGCGAGGTCAGGGTCATCGACCAGGAGACCCTGCAGGTGACGACGGCGCTCGACCTCGACTACCCGCTGAGCCTGCTCACCCAGTCGGACGGGCTGCTCGGCCTCACGCTGGACAACGACTTCCAGCAGAACGGCTGGCTCTACCTCATGTGGAGCGACCCGCAGGTGCCGAAGATGAACCTGTCCCGGTTCACCATGGGGGCGAACAACGTCATCGACCGCGCGTCGGAGAAGCGGCTGCTCGACTTCACCATCTGGCGCGGCGAGGGCCGGGCGAACTCGCACATGGGCGGGTCCCTCGCCATGGACTCCGCGGGCAACCTGTACGCCGCCACCGGCGACAATGCCGACCCCTTCGACCAGTCCGGGTTCACCCCGCTGGACGAGCGGCCCGGCCGCAGGGCCTGGGACGCGCAGGCGACGTCGGCCAACACCAACGACCTGCGTGGCAAGATCCTGCGGATCCACCCGGAGGCGGACGGCACCTACTCCATCCCGGCCGGCAACCTCTTCACCGCGGGCACCGAGAAGACCAGGCCGGAGATCTACGGCATGGGGTTCCGGAACCCCTTCCGCATCACGGTCGACCCGGAGACCGACGCCGTGCTGATCGGTGACTACGGGCCCGACGCCCGCTCGGCCAACCCGCTGCGCGGACCGGAGGGCATGGTCGAGCTGGTCCGGATGACCGGCCCCGGGAACCACGGGTGGCCGTACTGTCACGGCAACAACCAGCCGTACGTCGACTACGACTGGGCGACACGCCAGTCCGGCGCGACCTTCAACTGTGCCGCCCCGGTGAACGAGTCGCCCAACAACACCGGCCTGCGCGAGCTTCCGCCGTCGCAGGCGCCGATGCTCGCCTACGGGTACGGCGCCCACGCGCAGTACCCCGACCTCGGCTCGGGTGGCGCCGGCCCGATGGCCGGGCCGGTCTACCGCTACGACCCCGACCTCGACGTCAAGACCAAGTTCCCGCAGTACTTCGACGGCAAGTGGTTCGTCTCCGAGTACACGCGCAACCGCTACCTGGTGGCGACGCTCGACGAGCAGACGAGCCAGTTGCAGGCACTGCAGCGCTGGCTCCCGAACCAGACCTTCGTCTCGCCGTTCGAGGCGGAGTTCGGGCCGGACGGGTCGCTCTACATCATCGACTTCGGCCGAGGCAACGGCGCGGGACGTGGCAGCACGAACACCGATGCAGGCATCTACCGGATCGACTACGTGGCCGAGGGCCGTCGTCCGGTGGCCTCCTTCACGAGCAACGTCGACTCCGGGCAGGCGCCGCTCGCGGTGCAGTTTCACAGCGCGGGCAGCCACAGCCCCGACGGGCTGAACATCACGTACGCGTGGGACTTCAACAACGACAAGGTCGTCGACTCCACCGCCCCGAACCCCACCTACACCTACACCGCGAACGGGCAGTACACGGCGCGCCTCACCGTGACGGACACCGACGGCTCCACCGGCGTCTCGGTCCGCACGGTCACCGTCGGGAACACCCGACCGACGGTGGCGTTCACCACCCCGCTGGCCGGTGGCTTCGCCGAGCTCGGTGACACCGTGCCGTACGCGGTCCGCGTCACCGACGCCGAGGACGGGTCCTCCACCGCCGGGACGATCGACTGCGACGAGGTCGCGGTCAACACTCAGCTGGGCCACGACACGCACGCGCACCCGTTGGACAACTACACGGGGTGCAGCGGCTCGGTGTACCTCGACCCCGCGGACCACGGGCCGGGCCAGAACGTCTACCCGGTGCTCGGCGCCGGCTACACCGACCTCGGCGCACCGGGCGTGCCGGCCCTGAGCGGGCAGGACCGGATCCAGCTCCAGGTCCGCGACAAGGAGGCCGAGTTCTACACCCAGGGCAGCGGGGTCCAGACCGTGACGGACACGAGCGCCCGGGGCGACCGCTACGTCGGCGACATCGACGACGGCGACTGGGTGTCCTTCGACCCGGTGGACCTGAGCGGGATCCACAGCCTCACCCTCGGTGCCCGGCGCGGCGCGTACGACTCCGTCATCGAGGTACGGGTCGACAGCCCCACGGGCCCGAAGGTCGGCGAGGTCAAGGTCGCTGCTGCCACCGCCGCGGGCCAGCCGACGTCGCCCACGATCCCGGTGGGCGACCGGCCCGGCACCACGACGCTCTACCTGGTGTTCAAGGCTGCGGGGCAGCCGGCGGGCGGCGCCGACGCCCTCAGCCTGGACTGGCTGGTCTTCCACGGCCGCGGGGTGGCCGACGACGCCGCTCCCACGGTGACGGCAACGGCCGCCCGGGGCAGCGGCAACAACGCCCGCACGGTCTCGTTCAACGGCTTCGCCTTCGCACCCGAGGGCCGTCAGATCGACTCCTACACCTGGGACTTCGGCGACGGCACCACCGCGGAGGGCGCGCGCGTCAGCCACACCTACGCCCACGCCGGGCAGTACACGGCGCGGCTCATCGCCTCGGACAGCGAGGGGGCACGCGACTGGACGACGATCCGGCTCTCCGTCCCCGCAGTGGCGGCGGGCACGGCGCTCGACGGCATCGCCACCGCTCTGTCGGGCTACACCACCGACGGCACGATCAGCGAGCGGACCGCGGCGAACGTCCGCTTCCCGCTGGACCGGGCGATCCGGGAGCTCGCCGCCGGCAGTGAGCTGCGGGCGATCGGGTACCTCGAGCAGTTCGTGGCCCGCGTGGAGAACCAGGTGAAGGGCGACGCCGCGGACCTGGCGGCGCGGCAGGCGCTGGTCTCCGCGGCCGAGGCGGCCATCGCCGAGCTGCAGACCGTGGACGACACCGAGGACTCCTGCCAGTACGGCTACGGCCCGTCCCACACGGTGCACTTCGGCACCGGGGACGCTGCGTCCGGGGTGCCCAACTACGACCTCGGCGACGGCTGCACGGTGATGGACGCCGTCATGCGGGACGCGCCCTTCACGACCCACAGCGCGTTCCTCGGGACCGTGGACCGGGTCACCGCCGGGCTCGTAGACGACGGGGTGCTGTCCGCGGCCCAGCGCACCGCGATCCGCGCAGCGGCCGAGGCGTCCCGGATCGGCCGGGCACAGCCCGTCACGCGCGACCGGGCGCTCGACATGAGCAGGATCGGGCTGGTGGGGTACACGGTCCGCGCGCAGCTGCCGGCACCGAGCACCACAGCCACGCTGCAGGCCCTGAGCTCCTGCGGGTACCAGAACATCGAGCCCTCGGGCAGCGTGCGCAGCTTCTACGGCTACACCGCGGCGCAGCTCGCCCCGCTGGCGAAGGCGGCCGGCCTCCAGGTGCCGTCGCTGGGAGTGAGCCTGGGCAACCTGCAGAACGACCTCCCCGGCGTGATCGCGGAGGCCAAGGCGGCGGGGGCCACGTACGTCCGCATCTCCGGCTCGGCGAGCTGGAACGCGCAGCGGTACGCGGAGGTCGCCGCGATCCTCAACGAGGTCGGTGAGAAGCTCGCCGCCGAGGGGATCACGGTCGCGTTCCACAACCACGACTACGAGCTGGTCGACCTCGGGAACGGCGTGCGCGGCCTGGACATCCTGATCCGGGAGACCAACCCCGAGTACGTGGCGATGGAGCTCGACCTGCACTGGGCGGCCCGTGTGGGCACGGACCTGGTCGGGCTGCTGCAGCAGTACCCGGGGCGCTTCCCGCTGATGCACCTGAAGGACCTGGCGAACGGCACCTTCGCCGACGTGGGCACGGGGACGATCGACTTCGCCTCGGTGTTCGCCAACGCCGAGCTCGCCGGGCTGGAGTACGGCTTCGTGGAGCACGACAACCCGCGGCCGGACGGCATCACCTCGGCCTGCAACAGCATGGCCTACCTCGAGCAGCTGCGCTACTGACGCACTACGCCACAGCACGGGGCCCGCGCTGCCATGAGCAGCGCGGGCCCCGTGCTGTGCGCGGCCGACGCCCGCTCGGCTGTTGTCGGAAACCGGTGGGAGCCGGCACGACCGCGCCGCAGACGACGACGCAGTGCCGAAGGTGACGGGCGCGACGGCAGTGCCGACTCGAGCCGTTTGACGACCGGCCGGGCCGCGCGCTGCGGGCTCCGGCGGCTCAGCCGCGAAGGCCGCCGGTGGCCGCCACGACGGCGCGGGCCAGCTCGTCGTCGTCGCCGAGGTCGTCGCCCAGGGCGGCCAGGACGCGGCGCGCGGCGTCCTCGAGCCGCCCCTCCGCCAGCCCGAGCAGCTCGGCGGCCCGCACGTCGCGCACGGCGGAGCCCCTGTCCCGCAGGCACGTCAGCCACGCCGCCAGCACGAGGGCCGCTGCCGTGGGGACGTTGCCGCGGGCACGCTCGGCGCGGAGCACGGGAACGATGCGCACCGGCAGCTTCTGAGAGCCGTCCGTGGCGATCTGCTCGAGCCGGTGCTGCAACCGCGGGTTCCCGAAGCGCTCCAGCAGCGCCTGCCGGTAGAGCTCGACGTCCGCGCCGGGCAGGCGCAGGTGCGGGGTGCACGTGTCCCACCAGGCGAGCACCCACTCCCGGCAGGCGCCGTCGCGCACTGCCTCCGCGACGGTCGCGTGCCCGCGCAGCCCACCCGCGTACGCCAGCAGGGAGTGCGCGCCGTTCAGCAGCCAGAGCTTGCGCTCCTCGAACGGCCGGACGTCCGCGGTGAAGACGGCGCCGGCGCTCTCCCAGCCCGGCCGGCCGCCGGGGAAGTCCCCGGCCAGGGCCCACTCGGTGAAGGGCTCGGTGACGACGGGGCACCGGTCGTCGACGCCTGTGGCGGCTGCGACGCTCTGCCGGTCGGCGGCCGTGGGCTCCGGCGTGATGCGGTCCACCATCGTGGCCACGACGCGGGCCTGCTCCTGCATCCACGGCAGCAGCGAGGGGTCCGCCGCCTCCGCCATGTCCAGCAGGACCTGCTGCAGCGCGGCGCCGTTGTCCGCGAGGTTGTCGCAGGGCACGAGCGCGATCGGCCCGGCGTCGGCGGCCCGTCGGGCACGGAGCCCCGCCAGCAGCCTCGCGGGCGCGGTCCGCACGTCGGCGCCGTGGCCGGACCGCAGCGCCGAGATGTCCGCCTCCACCTGCGGGTCCCGCCGGTCGAGCCGGCCGGAGCCGTCGCGTCGGTAGCCCGCCTCGGTCACCGTCAGGGTGACGACCCGGACCTCGGGGGAGGCGAAGTAGCCGCCCCAGGCCTCGCCGTCGTCCGCGACGTGGCAGGCCGCCAGGGACCGGACGGTGGCGTACTCGTCTCCCCCGGCGTTGCGGGTGACGAGCGTGTAGGCGTTCTGCTGCGCCGCCAGAGCCGTGGCCAGATCTGGCCGTCGCCCGGCGAAGGCGGCGATGCCCCAGGACTCGGCGTCGTCGGCCCGGTCGGTGTACCACGCCTGGTGGGCTCGGAAGAACGAGCCGAGGCCGAGGTGGAGCGCGGTGACGGGACGGCCGGGTCGCTCGTGGCTCACAGCTTGAACACGTGCCGGGGCCGTTGCGTGACGAGGTCCACCGCTGTCTCGTACGCCTCGTCCTCGCCGAGCCGGTGCTCGGCCACCAGCCCGGCGAGATAGCCGCTGTCGAGACGGCGGGCCATGTCGTGCCGTGCCGGGATCGAGCAGAAGGCGCGGGTGTCGTCGATGAAGCCGGACGTGCGGGTGAACCCCGCCGTCTCGGTGACCGCCGAGCGGAAGCGCCGGATGGCGTCGGGCGCGTCGAGGAACCACCACGGCGCCCCGACGTACACCGAGGGGTAGAAGCCGGCCAGCGGCGCGAGCTCGCGGGAGAACGTCGTCTCGTCCAGGGTGAACAGGACCAGGTGCAGGTTGGGATGGGTGCCGAACCGCTCCAGGAGCGGTCGGAGCGGGTCCGTGAAGGAGCCGTGCAGCGGGATGTCATGGCCCGTGTCGGCCCCGAAGCGCGCGAGGGTCGGACGGTGGTGCCCCCGGCGTACCCCCGGGTGCAGCGTCATCACCAGGCCGTCCTCGCACGACATGCGGGCCATCTCCAGCAGCATGTGCCGGCGCAGCGCAGCCGTGTCCCTCGCGTCAGCGGACCCACGCAGCGCTGCCTGGTAGACACGTTCGGCGTCCTCGGGCGGCAACGGCTCCGTGCCGACGTCCTCGTGGCTGTGGTCGGCCGAGGTGGCGCCGTGGTCGATGAAGTACCGGCGGCGGGCCTCCATCGCCGCGACCCATCCGGCGTACGTCCCGGTGGAGGTCGCGGCCGCGTCGCCGAGCAGCGCGACGGCTTCGGCCCAGCCGGGGTCGCCCGCCTCGAGGAGCCGATCGGGCCGGAACGTCGGAAGCACACGTCCGGAGAAGCTCGGGTCCGCCGCAAGCGCCCGGTGGGCCGACAGGTCGTCGCAGGGGTCGTCGGTCGTCGCCAGCACGCTGATGCCGAAGCGGTCGAACAGGGCGCGTGGCCGGAACGCGGGCTGCCCCAGGCACTCGACGACCTGGTCGTAGATCACGTCCGCCGTGTCCCAGCTCGGCCGCAGCCGCACCCCGAAGATCTCGAAGAGCTCGGACTCGAGCCAGCCGCGGACCGGCGTTCCCCGAAAGACGTGCCAGTTCTCGCAGAAGCGCCGCCATGCCGTCCGGGAGGCCTTCTCGTCGAGCACTTCCTCGCCGACACCCAGCTCGGCCAGCGGTACGCCGCTCGCGTGCAGCAAGCGGGTCACATAGTGGTCCGGAGTGACGAAGAGGCTCGCCGGCTCGGCGAACGGGCGGTCGTGGAGGAGCAGCTGCGGGTCCACGTGCCCGTGCGGCGACACGATCGGGAGGTCGGCCACGGCCCGGTAGAGGCGCCGGGCGATCTCCCGCGTCCCCGGGTCAGCCGGAAGCAGCCTGTCCGGGTGCACGTCCAGCTGCGCACTGATCATCCGGGTGTCGGTGAGCATGTCGTCATGCTGCAATCCGGCAGCTTCGTCAGCAATCGCTTGCCGTCAGTTGCCGCGTGCCCTTGACACCCTGCACCGCCGATCGGGCGAGTTCTGGCACCCCGGAAAAAGCACGGCAATTCACGGCAAGGTGTTGTGCGTGGGCCCTGCCGGATGACTGCATGAACCGGAAGCTCATCGCACACGGGAGACGACCATGAGCGCCTCGAGCGCGGCAATTCTCGGAGACGGACAGGGCATCCTCTCCGCGGGCCAGGTGCGGCAATTCGTCCGGCGGCAGTTGGACGGGCAGGACGTCGACGGTCGCAGCGTCGTGGTCCTGGTGCCCGACGGGACCCGGAGCTGCCCGCTGCCCGCGCTGCTGGACGCGGTGCACCAGGCGCTCGCCCCGCGCGTCGCGCGGATGACCGTGCTGATCGCACTGGGCACCCATGCGCCGATGTCCGAGGAGGAGATCGCCCGGCTCCTGCAGCTGCCCGAAGGCGGGCTCGCCGAGCGCTACCCCGGCATGACGGTGCAGAACCACGAGTGGTGGGACCCGGAGACCTTCGTGTCGCTGGGCGCCATCGGCCCCGCGCGGGTCAACGAGCTGTCGGGCGGGATGCTCGACGTCGCCGTCGACGTCCGCGTCAACCGGGCCGTCGTCGAGAACGACGTCACGCTGATCCTGGGGCCGGTGTTCCCCCACGAGGTCGTCGGCTTCTCCGGAGGGGCGAAATACCTCTTCCCGGGAGTCGCGGGTCAGGAGGTGATCGACCTCTCCCACTGGCTGGGGGCCCTCATCACCAGTGCCGAGATGATCGGCTCTCCCGGCGTCACGCCGGTGCGCGCGCTCATCCACGACGCCGCCGCGCTCGTCCCCAGCCGGCAGTACGCCCTGAGCGTCGTCGTCCAGTCGGGGACCGGAGCGCTGCACGCGGTCGCCTTCGGCTCCCCCGAGGAGTCGTGGGCGGCAGCGGCGGAGGTGTCGGCCCTGGTGCACGTGCGGTACCTCGACCGCCCCGTCCGGCGCGTCCTCTCCCTCATGCCGGACCGGTACGACGACATGTGGACCGCGGCGAAGGGGATGTACAAGGTCGAGCCTGCGGTGGCCGACGGCGGGGAGGTCGTGATCTACGCTCCGCACGTCACGGACTTCAGCCGGGTGCACAAGGAAATCACCGAAATCGGCTTCCACTGTCGGGACTTCTTCCTCAAGCAGTGGGACCGCTACCGCCACCACCACTGGGGAGTGCTGGCGCACTCGACCCACCTGCGGGGGCAGGGGACGTACGACGAGCAGGCCGGCGAGCACTGCCGGATCACGGTCACCCTCGCCACGGGCATCAGCGAGGAGGCGACGAGGGCGGCAGGCCTCGAGTACCTCGACCCGGCGACTCTGGACGTGGCCGGATGGCAGGCCGATCCCGACACCCTCGTCGTGCCGCAGGCCGGGGAGGTGCTCTTCCGGGTGCGCCCCCGCGCCTAGCCCCGGCGCACGCGCACGCGGTCGGCCGCGGGTGAGCGGCAGGCTCAGGCGCTGCCCGCCGGCACCGGGGCCGTCATGCGGCGCAGGCGCGACGCGCCCCGCCGCCGGGTGAGCGGCGCCGCGGTCGACTCCCGGACCACGAGGCGGACCGGCAGGACAGCCGCCTGCCCGGTCCGCACCGGGGCGCCGGCGAGCTGTGCCACCAGGTCGCGCACGGCCGCCGTTCCCAGTGCCCGCAACGGCGACGCCACCGTCGTCAGCGCCGGGCTGCAGAAGTCCGCGCCGAAGATGTTGTCGAAGCCCACCACGCTGACCTGCTCGGGCACCTGCACGCCGAGCCGGGCCAGGCCGCGGACCAGGCCGATCGCGAGCAGGTCGTTGTAGGCCACCACCGCGGTGGTGTTCGGCTGGCCGAGCAGGTCCTCCGCCGCACGGATCCCGCCCTTGAGCGTCGGCGGGTACGGCCCCAGACGGCGCGTCTTCAGCTCGAGCTCGGTCCCGGCCTCGCGCAGGGCCCGCCAGCGCATGCCGTCCGCCCAGGAGGCCTCCGGGCCGGCCACGTACGTGATGCTCTCGTGGCCCAGCTCGCCCAGGTGCTCGGCCGCGCGCCGCATGCCCCGCGCGCTGTCGGACACGATGCTCGGCACGTCGGCGACGAGGCGGTTGAGCACGACCATGGGCCGTTGCTTCGCGGCCATGCGGATGGCCGAGTCGGACATGCGCGAGCCGCCCAGCACGATGCCCTCGACGACCGGCAGCGAGTGCTCCAGCGCCGACCGCTCGAGCTCGCCGCTCTCCTGGGTGTCGGCCAGCAGCATGGTGAACCCCGCCTCGGCGGCGGCGGACTGCGCCCCCCGGATGACCTCGAAGTAGACCGGGTTGGTGATGTCGGAGAGGACGAGCCCGATCATCGACGTGCGGCCGGTGGGCAGGGCCCTCGCCAGCGGGTTCGTCCGGTAGCCCAGGCGCTCCGCGGTGTCCCGGATCCGCTGTGCGGTCTCCGCCTTGACGCGCCCCGGCCGGGAGAAGGCGCGCGAGACGGTCGAGGCCGCGACACCGCACTCGCGGGCGATGTCGTAGATGGTCGGCGTTGCCCCGCTCCTGCCCTCCTCGCCGTAGCGGATGCGGTCGGCCGGGTCGGGCACCTGGCGCGCCCGTGGGAGCGGCCCGGTGGTCATCGGGCCGCTTCCGCGGCCGCGATCGCCGCCGCGAGAACCGACTTCTCCGAGCGACCGAGCGCGGCGCCGGCGGCTGCCACGTCCTCGTACTCCGGCTGCACGTTGACCACCTGTCCGTGTAGGAGCCCGACCTTGACCCGGACCACCGCTCCGTCGACCTCGACGGTCCGGAAGCTGCGCTCCAGCGCGTGCTTGGCAACCGCCCGCTCGCGCACGCCGAGAGCAGAGGTCTCGCGGAAGACGAGCTCGCGAAGCGCGTGGGCATCGGCCGCGCCGGCCAGCACGCTCAACGTGTGGGCGGGGCGCCCCTTCTTCATGAGGATCGGCGTCAGCCACGCGTCCCGAGCCCCCGCGTCCATCAGCCGGCGGAGCACCGCCGGCCAGAGCCGGGGGTCGAGGTCGTCGACGTTGGTCTCCATCAGGATCTCGCGCTCGCTCGCCGCGTCGGCCGCGGCGGCCGCGGCGGCCCCGACGAGCACGCGCAGCACGTTCGGGCGGTCGGGCAAGGAGCGCGAGCCCGCGCCGGTGCCGACGCGGTCGAGCACGAGCGCCGGCATGGGCCCCCAGACGTCCACGTGCTCCGCGAGCAGGGCAGCACCCGTCGGGGTGCACAGCTCGACGGGCACCGGCCCGCCGTGCGCCGGCACCGCCGCGTCGGCCAGGACGCGCACGACCGCCGGGCCGGGCACCGGCAGGACGCCGTGGGCGGTGCGTACGGTGCCGGCGCCGAGCGCGAGTGGCGTGCAGTGCAGCGTGTCGAGGCGCAGGGCGGCGAGGCCCCAGCACGCTCCCACCACGTCCATCAACGAGTCCACGGCCCCCACCTCGTGGAAGTGCACGTCCTCGGGCGCCACCCGGTGCACCGCGCCCTCGGCCGCCGCGAGCCGGGCGAAGGTGGACAGCGCGCGCCGGCCCACCGCCTCCGGGAGCGGGAGCGTCTCGAGCAGCGTGCGGATGTCCCTCCAGGTGCGGCTGGGCTGCTCGTGAGCCGGCCGGAGGCGTACCGCGGTGGCGCCGATGCCTGCGCGCAGGACCGGCTCGGTCTCCACCGAGACGGCCAGCTGCAGCCGCTCGGCGACGTCGCCGACGTCCACCGCGCCCAGGTCGGTCAGGGCGCCGAGCAGCATGTCTCCGCTCGCCCCGCAGGAGGCGTCGACCCAGCCGACGGCCCGCGCGCTCATGCCTGCGCGATCTGCGCGGCTAGGTGGCCGGCGCCGTACCCGTTGTCGATGTTCACGACGGCGACACCGGGAGCGCAGGCGTTCAGCATGGCGAGCAGGGGGGCGAGCCCGCCGAAGGCGGCGCCGTACCCGACCGAGGTGGGGACTGCGACGACGGGGGCGCTCACCAGGCCGGCGACCACGGCAGGGAGGGCGCCGTCCATGCCCGCGACCACCACGACGACCCTGGCGCGGCGCAGGAGCTCCAGGCGCGCGAGCACCCGGTGCAGCCCCGCCACCCCCACGTCGACGACCAGCTCGCACTGCCGGCCCAGGTGCAGGGCGGTGAGCACGGCCTCTCGCGCGACGGGCAGGTCCGACGTGCCGGCGGCCACGACCACCACCAGGCCGCCCGACGGCTCCGGGGGCTCGGACGGCCATGCGAGCAGCCGGGCCTCCGGGTCGTGGGCCGCGTCCGGGAGCTCCTGTCGGACGGCGCGGGCGTGGCCCTCGCTCGCCCGGGTGAACAAGGTCGGCACCTCGCGCTCCCGCAGGGCCGCGGCGATGGCCCGCACCTGCTCCGGCGTCTTGCCTTCACAGAAGACCGCTTCGGCATAGCCCCTGCGCCGGGCGCGGTCGTAGTCCAGGTCGGCGAAGGCCGACAGCGGAGCGGCCGTGGCCGCGAGCTCAGCCATGCCGCGCCTCCACCAGCGGGAGGGTGAAGGCGCCGGACTGGATCCCGGCGAGGTCGACGGCCACGAAGTCGAAGCCGGCGGCGCGCACCGTCCGGACGATCTGCGTGCGCATCGGCTCCGCAGCCGCCCTCGACAGGTCCTCGGGGAGCAACTCGACCCGCGCGACCGCTCCGTGATGGCGGACGCGGAGTTCGGCGAACCCGAGTTCTGCCAAACCTGCCTCGGCATCCTCGACCTGGCGTAGCTTCTCGGGGGTGACCTCGCTGAAGTGCGGGATCCGTGACGCCAGGCAGGGGGCCGCGGGCTTGTCGGCGCACGGAAGGGCGAGGGCCCGGGCGATGGCGCGTACGGTCGACTTGCCCATCCCGGCGTCCGCGAGGGGCCGGAGGACGCGGTGGGCGGCCGCGGCGCGCGCCCCCGGGCGGTCCGGGCGCCGCGCGTCGTCCGCGTTCTCCCCGTACGCGACGGCGGTCAGCCCGTGCTGCCGCACGACGTCGTCGTCGATGGCCGCGAACAGCTCGTTCTTGCAGTGGAAGCACCGGTCGGGCGCGTTGCGCCGGTAGGCCTCCAGGCCGGCCTCGGACGTCTCCAGCTCGAGGAGGGGGGCCCCGATGTGCTCGGCCACCCGGTGGGCAGCGGCCCGCTCCCTGCTCGCCAGGCTGGGCGACACCCCCAGCACGGCGAGGACGTTGTCGCCGCCGACCGCCGCGGCAGCCAGGGCCAGGAGCACCGAGGAGTCCACCCCGCCGGAGAACGCCACCCCGACCCGGCCCTGGCCGCGCAAGGCGTCGACGACCCTGTCGGCGGCGGCCCGCTCGGCCCTCGCCAAGGTGGTGAGCTGCATCCGCCCCGCCTTCCGCCCATCGCTGCCGGGTCCCTCGCGCCTCGACCTGCCGTTCACACGGATGCAACCACGCCGTCACCTGACGATGGCAAGCGGTTGTCACCAGTTGTCGCATTACGTGCAGGCGTGGGCGGGCGCGGCCCTCGCACGGGTCAGGGGCCGTCGCTCGCCCGCCGGCTCGCGTCGCCGGTGAACTCGACCGCCAGCAGGGTCACGTCGTCGCTGAGGGACCCGCCCGCCCACTCGATCAGGGCCGCGCGCAGGCCGGCCAGGCCCTGCTCCAGCGTCCCGCTGCCGAGGCAGGGGGCGACCAGCCGCGAGAGGGGGAAGAACGCGGCGTCGGAGGGCCTGCGCGCCTCCGTCACCCCGTCGGTGTGGAGCAGCAGCCGGTCGCCCTCCTCGAGCCGGACGCGCACCGGGCGCGGGCGCGCGCCGATGCCCAGCGGGGGCGTGGGCCCGGACGGGGGGAGCGGCACGGCCACGCCGTCCCGCAGGAGCAGCGGGTCCGGATGACCGGCGTTGGCGACCTGCAGCTCGGCGCCGGACACCTGGAGCAGGACGGCGGTCACGAAGTCCTCCGCGTCCGCTGCCCGCGACACCGCGCGGTCCAGGTCCGTGGCGAGCTCGGTGAGGCTTGCCCGCTCGTCGGCGCGCTCCCGGAACGCCCCGAGGACGGTCGAGGCCAGCCGGACGGCGTCCAGCCCATGACCGCGCACGTCCGCGATGAGCAGCCGTTGCCCGTGCGGCGTGTCCACCGCGGCGTACACGTCGCCACCGATGGAGGCCTCCTCCTGGGCGCTGTCGTACGAGGCGGCCAGTCGCAGCGGCCCCAGCCGCTCGGGGACCGGGGGCAGGATCGTCTGCTGGGCGACGGCGGCGATGCGCAGCACGCGGGCGAGCCGGGCCTCACGGCGGACGCGGGCGCGCGCCGCGCCGACGGCGAGCGCGCCGCCGACCAGGATGGTCGCCAGGCGGGTGATCTGGTCGCCCAGGCGGCCGTCCGTGTACTGGTGGGACCACGCGCCCAGCGCGGCCCCGACGCCGAGGGAGGCGACGGCGTACGCCAGCGTGGAGACGGGGCCGACCAGGCTGGACGCCAGCAGGGGCGCGACGACGACGAGGGCGAGCACGACCGCCTTCGAGCTCGTGGCCAGCTCCAGCCCGATGACTGCCGCGATCACGGCCGCGGGCGCGACCGCCCCCGCCACGGCCCCGGCGGAGGCCGGGCGAGCGCGCTGCCGGGCCGGGGCGCCGACGGTCGTCGTCCGGTCTGAGCGGGGCGAGCCGCCCGCGACGTCAGGGGCAGTCAAGGGCGCAGCCGTCCGTACACATCAGCGGAACGCTGCCGCGCCGGTCGAAGATCCCGCGGCCGCCTCCACGCCCCGCCTGCACGGCAGCGCGACGGTCACGGAGCGCTCGTCGAGAGCGCGAACCACACCTGCTTGCGGCCCTGCCGGGTGCAGCACCCCCACTCGTCGGCCACCGCGTCGACCAGCGCCAGCCCGCGGCCGCTCTCGGCGCCCTCGTCGGCCAGCGCTGCCTCGGGTGGCGGCGGCCCGACGCACGCGGCGTCATGGTCGGCCACGCTGATCGTGACCCGCCCGTCGGCGAGCGACAGGTGGAGGTCGATCGGGGGGCGCCCGTGGCGCGCGGCGTTGCCGGCGACCTCGCTCACGGCGAGGAGGGCCTCGTCGACCCGATCGCCGACGCCCCACTGCTCGAGCGTGTCGGCGACCGCCTGCCGCGCCACGCGCGCCGCCCGCAGGTCGTCCGGAAGCTCGATCAGCCGTTCGGCGCCGTCGCGCAGCTCTCTGTCCACCGGCGGCTCCTACCCAGGCGCCCCTGCCGCTCACCCGGAGCCCCCCGCCCACCCCCGTCGGTGCCGCACAATGGTGGCGCCGCGGCCATCGGGCCGCGGCTTCGTTGTCGTAGGGGGAGCGCGCAGTGGCAGCGGACGGGGGCGGTCGACCGACGCCCACCCAGCGGGAGGCCGTCGACCTGCCCGCGCACCGGCCGCATCCGGACGGCGCGGCGGCCGCGCGGCGCCTGCTTCCCGCCCTGGGCAGCCATCCCGGGCTGGACCGGCTGTCAGGCCTCGCCGCGCAGCTGCTCCGGGCGCCTGCCGCCCAGGTGTCGTTACTCACGGACGTGCAGACCGTCGCGGGGGGTGCCGGGCTGCCGGCCGGCGCGGTGGGCAGCCAGGGAGCGCTCACCGACTCCCTGTGCACGGTGACCGCTGCGCTGGGCGGGCCGCTGGTCGTGCCCGACGCCCGGGCGGACAGCCGCGTGGCCGCCCTCCCCCCGGTCGTGACCGGGCAGGTCGCGTCCTACCTCGGCGTGCCGCTGGTCGCGGACGACGGGCAGACCGTCGGGGCGCTCTGCGTGTTCGACCCGGTGCCCCGGCCCTGGACCGATGCTGACGTCGCGGTGCTCGCCCAGCTGGCGGCGTCCGCGGTCGCCGAGCTGGAGCTGGCGGCCCTCGCGAATGAGTACGAGGCCAGCCGCGTCGCCTGGGAGCTCGCGGTGCGCGCGGGCGGCATCGGGACGTTCGACTGGGACCTCGGCTCCGGGACGCTGCGCTGGGACGACAGGCTGGTCGAGCTGTTCGGCTACGACACGGCGACGTTCACCCAGTCCATCGAGGCGTTCAACGCGCGGCTGCACCCGGACGACCTGCCCCGGGTCACGGCGGCCCTGCAGCAGGCGATCGACTGCTGCGGGGAGTACGAGGCGGACTACCGCGTGGTGCTGCCCGACGGCACGGTGCGCTGGGTGGCCGCCCGTGGCCGCGCGCTCGGCGACGCGGCCGGCATGGCCACGCGGGTGCTCGGCACGGCGTACGACATCACCGCCCGCCAGGAGGGCGAGGCCCGCGTCACCCGCGTCCTGGAGGCCATGTCCGCGGCGTTCTACTCGCTGGACCGGGACTGGCGGTTCACGTACGTCAACGCGGAAGCGGAGCGGCTGCTCGGCCGGCCGCGTGGCGAGCTGCTCGGCGGGAGCATCTGGGAGCTGTTCCCGGCCGCCGTCGGGTCGGACTTCGAGGCGAGCTACCGGCGCGCATCGGCGAGCGGCGAGCACGTCACGTTCGAGGCCTACTACCCCGAGCCGCTGAACGGCTGGTATGAGGTCCGCGTCTGGCCGAGCGGCGAGGGCATCGCGGTCTACTTCCTCGAGATCACCGCCCGGCGCGCAGCCCAGGAGCAGGCCCATCGCGCCGCCGTGCGCGCGGAGCTGCTGGGCGAGGTCACCGCGGAGCTCGCCGAGACCCTCGACCCGGAGCAGGCGGTCGCCCGGCTCGCCGAGCTCGTCGTCCCCGCCCTCGCCGACTGGTGCCTCGTCACCCTCGTCGACGACGACGAGCACGCCGGAGCCCGCCGCGGGCTGCGCGACGTCGGCTGGGCGCACGTGGACCCCAGCCTCGAGCCGCTGGTCGCCCGCTACGCGGGGCTGCGCCTCGAGGCACTGCTGGACAACTCCTTCGTCCACCGCGCCCTGCGCACCGGCCGCCCCATCGGAGCTGCGACCGGGGCCGCCGCCGCGATCCGTCGCGTCCTGCGCCCGGGGGAGGCGTACGAGCTGCTCGGCGAGCTCGCCCCCGAGTCGTTCACCGTGCTGCCGTTGCGCGGGCGCGGCCGCACGGTCGGGCTGCTCAGCCTCTTCAACGGCGCCGCGCGCGGGCGGTTCGCCCCGGATGACCTGGCGACCGCGGGTGAGGTGGCAGGCCGCGCCGGGCTCGCCCTGGACAACGCCCGGCTCTACCGCCAGCAGCGCCGCGTCGCCGAGGAGCTGCAGCGCGCGATGCTGACCGCGCCGCCCGAGCCCGACCACATGCAGGTCGTCGTGCGCTACTCCCCGGCCGCCGAGGCCACGCAGGTCGGCGGCGACTGGTACGACGCGTTCGTCCAGCCCGACGGGGCCACCGTCCTGGTGATCGGGGACGTCATCGGCCACGACGTCGTCGCGGCGGCGGCCATGGGCCAGGTGCGCGGCATCGTCCGCACGGTCGGCGCGGAGGGCAGCGACAGCCCGGCGGAGATCCTGCGCCGCGCGGACCGGGTGATGCACACCCTGCAGGTCGGCACCACCGCCACCGCCGTCGTCGCCCGGCTGGAGCAGACCGCCGACGAGCGCGCCCGCGGGGTCAGCAGGCTGCGCTGGTCGAACGCCGGCCACCCGCCGCCCATGGTCGTCAACCCCGACGGGACCGTCGTCCCGCTGGTCGGCCTGGAGGCCGACCTGCTGCTCGGGATCATGCCCGACGCCCAGCGGGTCGAGTCCGAGGTCACGGTGGACCGGGGGTCGACCGTCCTGCTCTACACCGATGGCCTGGTCGAGCGCCGGGGGCAGTCCCTCGACGCCGGGCTCGTGCAGCTGCGCGACACCCTCGCAGCGCTGGCCGCCGAGGGCGTCGGGCTCGACGAGCTGTGCGACCGCGCGCTGGCCCGGATGCTGCCCCGTCAGCCCGAGGACGACGTCGCCCTCGTCGCGGTGCGCCTGCACCGGCAGGACCGGCCCCGCCCGGTGGAGGCGGGGCCCAACCGGGTGCCGCCGTTCCTCGACCCCGAGCCCTGATCGACCCGGCCGGGCCGGGCGAGGCCGCCCGCCCGCTCAGAAGCGGAAGCGGCCCACGAGCTCGCGCAGCTCCTCCGACATCCCGGCGAGGGCGTTGGTGGCCTGCTGGGCTTCCGTGACCGCCTGAGCGGTCGACTGAGCCGCCTCGGCGACGCCGGTGATGTTGCCCGCGATCTCCTCCGAGGACGTCGCGGTGGCCGAGACGTTGCGGTTCATCTCCGACGTGGTCGCGGTCTGCTCCTCGACGGCCGAGGCGATGGTGACCTGGAAGTCGTTGATGCGGGCGATGATCGCCGCGATCTCGCCGATGGCCTCCACCGCCTCACCGGTGTCGTGCTGGATGGCCTCCACGCGGCGCCCGATGTCCTCGGTCGCCCGAGCGGTCTCCTGCGCCAGCTCCTTGACCTCGCCGGCCACGACGGCGAAGCCCTTGCCGGCCTCACCGGCGCGGGCGGCCTCGATGGTGGCGTTGAGGGCGAGCAGGTTGGTCTGCTCCGCGATCGAGGTGATGACCTTGACGACCTCGCCGATCTCGCGGGAGGAGGCCCCGAGGGAGGTGATGGTCTGGTTCGTCGCCTCGGCGACGTCGACGGCCTGGGCCGCCACGCGCGCCGCCTCGTTGGCGTTCGTGGAGATCTCCCGAATGGACGCGCCCATCTCCTCGGACCCGGCCGCGACGGTCTGCACGGTCGTGGAGACGACCCCGGCCGCCCGGGACACCACGTCGGCCTGAGCCGAGGTCTCCTCGGCGCCGGCGGCGATCTGGCTGGCGGCGGCCGACACCTGGGCAGCCGCGGCGGCCACCCCGCTGGAGGAGGCATCGATCGTGGTGACGACGCCGCGCAGGTCGGCCAGGGCGGCGTCGAGCGCGGCCCCGGTGCGCCCGACCTCGTCGGTGCCCGGCACATCGGCCGAGCGCGTCAGGTCCCCGGCCTGGAGCCCCTCGGCCGCCTGCTGCACCCGTCGGAGCCCGGACATGATGACCCGGGCGACGAGCCAGCCCAGTGCCAGCGACAGCAGAGCTCCCAGGAGCAGCGCGACGATCATCGAGAGGCGGTTGGCCTGGTACGTGTCGCGGGCGTCGCCCGCGGCCTCCGCGCCGAGCTTCTGCTCCTCGGTAACCATGGTCGCGACCGCGTCCGTCATGGCCTTGATCGTGGCCGCAGCCTCGTTGTCCCGGACCGCGGTCCACCGCTTCAGGTCGTTCGCGCGCGACGCGGGGAACAGCTCGGTGTCACGGATCCGGGTGTAGTCGGCGAGCGCGGCGCGGAAGGCGTCGAGAGCCTCGGCCTGAGCCGGGCTGGGGTTCGAGGCGGCGTACTCGTCGATGACGGCGGTCAGCTGCTGCTCGGTGTCCTCGGCCGCGGCCTCGTAGGTGTCCATCGTCGCCTGGTCGAACGAGATGCCGTGGTTGACGACGTCGAGGCGCTCCTGCACCATCAGGCGCCGCATCTTGGCCGCCTGGTCGAGGCCGGCGAAGTTCTCCGTGTAGAGAGCCTGAGCCTCCGTGTTCGTCGCGGCCAGCCCCCTGATGCCCAGCGTCCCGACCACGCAGCCGGCGAGCACCGCCACCGTGACGGCCGCGAGGATCTTCGTGCGGACGCTCAGCCCGCGAGCCCACCCTCCGCGACTGCCGACCGCAGCCTTCTCCGTCGCGCTCATCCTGCCCACCGTCCTATGTGCCGTGCGAGGTGCCGAGCCGCGAGCCCGGTCGGACTAGGGATCGGACGGTGCCCCGCCGGGCTGAGGAGAACGCCGGGCTGCCGCGGCTCCCGCGGTGGCTGCTCGGCCGCCCGACGAGAACTGCTCAGGCCGCCGCGTCAGGGGCCGATGTGAGGGTCCGTGTCGGAGCTGTCGTCGGGGGTGCCGGAGGCGCGAGTCGGGCTGATGCCACTCGTGTCGGCCTGTGCCGTTCCCGCGCTCGTCGCGGCCGTGCTGCACGCCGCCGGCAAGCCCCTCGGCCAGATCCCCGCTTTCATGCCCGGCTTCCTCGCCACCGTGCTCGTGCTCGACGTGATCACGGTCGTCCTGCTGCTCAGCCAGTACGTGTCCGGCGGGCGGGCAAGGCTCCTCGTGCTGTCCTGGGCGTACGCGTGGTCCGCGCTCATCGTCGTGCCCCACGCGCTCGTCTTCTCCGGGCTCTTCACCGCCCAGGGGCTGCTCGGCGCGACGCCCAGCAGCGCGCCCTGGCTCTGGACCGCATGGCACGTCGGGCTGCCCGCGCTCATCGGCCTCGCGCTGGCGCCGTGGCCTGCACGGCTCGAGGCCGCCCTCGACGCACTGCAGCACCGCGGCCTCGTCGTCCTGGCCAGCCTCACGGGGCTGGCCGTCGCCGCCGGCGGGGTCACGGGGCTGGTCACGGCGGGCGCCCGGCACCTGCCCGTCATCATCAGCAACGGCAGCTACGCCGTTCTCACCGACCGCTTCGGGCCGTGGATCGTCGGCGTCAACGTCGTCGCGCTCGGCGCAGCCGTCGCCGGGGTACTGGCCCGCGGGAGCAGGCGCGGGCTGGAGACCTGGGCGGTCGTCGCCGTCGTCGCGTCCTGCGGCGACGTCGTCCTCACCCTGTGGGCCACGGGGCGCTTCACCGCCGGGTGGTACGCCGCGAGGCTGCTCGCACTCGCGGCTGCGCTCGTCGTCCTCGCGTCCCTGCTCCGCGAGATCACCACCCTCTACTCGCGGCTACGTGCTCACGCCGAGACGCTGGCCGAGCAGTACGAGCAGTTGCAGGCCGCCCATGCGCTGCAGGAGCAGTTGGCGGCTCGTGAGGCCGAGCTCCGCCACGTGCTGGCGGCCAGTAGCGACGCCTTCGTCGCGGTCGACGAGGACGAGCGGATCATCGCGTGGAACCCCGCCGCCGTGCGCCTGTTCGGCTGGTCGGCCGAGCAGGCCCTCGGCCGGACGCTCCGCGCGACCATCCTGCCGACCCGGCTGGCCTCGGCGCACCACGACGGCTTCGCACGGTTCATCCGGAGCGGTGCTCCCACGCTGGCCGGCGCGGTGGAGGTGCCCGCCCGGCACCGGGACGGCGCCGAGCTCGTCGTGGAGCTGACCGTCACCCCCGTGCTGGTGGGCGGCCGATGGCGGGTCTACGCGGCGATCCGCGACGTCACCGAGCGTCGCCGGCTCGAGCAGGAGCTGCGGTCGCTGGCCGGGATCGTCTCCGGTGCCCGCGACGCCATCGTCTCCGTCGACCTCGAAGGAACCATCACGTCGTGGAACCGAGCTGCCGAGCAGCTCTACGGCTACGGCGCCGACGCCGTCGTCGGCGCGCAGGTGGCGACGCTCGCCCCCGCCGGCGACGACCAGCTCGCCGGGTGGCTGCAGCGGGCCGTCGCGGGCGAGCACGTCGATCCCCTCGACAGCACCGGCCGGCGCCGGGACGGCTCGACGGTCGAGGTGTCCGTCGCCGTGTCGCCGGTGCTCGACGCGGCCGGAGAGGTCGTCGGCGCCTCCATCGCCTCCCGTGACATCACCGAACGGCAGGCCGACCGGAGGCGCCTGGCCGCGGCGAACGCCGACCTCGGGGCCGCGAACTCCGCGCTGCAGCAGGTCAACGCGGAGCTCGACCGCTTCACCGCGAGCGTGGCGCACGACCTGAAGAACCCGATCACGACCGTCGCCGGTTATGCCGAGCTCCTCCACGACCTCGGGGACTTCGACGCGGACAGCGTCGAGGCCACGGCGGTCGCCGCGATCCAACGCGGCGCCGACCGCATGCGCGCACTCATCGACGGCCTGCTGGCCTACGCGCGCGCGAGCAGTGCGCCCCTCGCCCTCGAGCCCGTGGACGTCAATCAGGTCGTCGAGGAGGTCGCGCTCGACCTCGCACCGCTCCTCGAGCGGTCGGGCGGCGCCCTGCGCGCCGGCGCGCTGCCCATCGTCGCGGCCCACCCCGTCCTGTTGCGCCAGGTGCTGGCGAACCTGATCGGCAACGCGGTCAAGTACGTCGCGCCCGGAGTGCCGCCGCGGGTGGACCTCACGGCTCGCCCCACGGGCGACGGTTGGGCGATCGAGATCGCGGACAACGGGATCGGGATCCCGGCCGACGCCAGGGACAAGGTCTTCCGCATGTTCCACCGTGAGCCGACGTCCGGCTACGAGGGCACCGGGATCGGCCTCGCCACGTGCCGGCGGATCGTCGAGCGGCACGCGGGCCGGCTGTGGATCGACGACAGGCCGGCCGACGAGGAGGGCGCGCCGGCCCAGGGCTCGGTCCTGCACCTCTGGCTGCCGCTGGCGTCGACGGGCCCGGAGCCGGTAGGCCCGCCGGCGGCGGCGCTGCGCGCGAGCGCGTGAGCCCACGGCCACCTCAGTCGAGCGGGCCGGGCCAGGGCGTCGCGCTGCGGCCGGCCAGCTGACGCTCGCACTCCTCGATCGCCCACGCGTCGAGCTCGGCGACACCGGAGGGCGTCCGCTCGGTCAGGAGCTCGCCGGTGGCGGTCGCGCGGCGCACCTGATCGAGCGCCCCGGCGGCGGCTGCCAGCAGCTCCTCCGGTCGCTCGCCCAGGGAGAGGAGCAGGTCCGCCGTCCTGTCCCCTCGGGTGAAGGCCGCGAGCAGGGTGTCCTCGACGCCGGGGCCGCCACCGGTCACGTCCTGCACGCGCAGCCGCCGGGTGTAGACGTCGGCGAGGAGCTCGGCCGCCGCTCGGGTCGCCGCCGCGTCCGCGTCCCTGGGTGCGTGCAGGACGCGCAGCTGGCACTCGCGCAGCAGCGACCGGTAGTGCTCGCGGGCCCGCATCCCGAGCCGGACGGGGTAGCGCAGGAGGAGAGCGGCCGCGCGCGGCGGAGCGTCGTCGGGCCCGGTCCCGTCGCGGGGCACGCCGTCGAGCAGGCCGGCGTCGAGGTCGGCGTCGAGGTCGGCGTCGAGCAGCTCGGCAAGGTCGGCGAGCCACGCGTCGCCGGCTCCGGCGCCGCGTCCGGCGGACTCCTCGGTCAGCTCGCACCAGACGACCTTCCCGCCGGCGGGGCTCGGGTCGCTGCCCCACCGCTCGCTGAGCTCGGCGACGAGCGCGAGCCCCCTGCCCGTTCCGGCGGAGGCGCTGTGCACCAGGAGCCGAGGGTGGCTGTCCGAGCGGTCGCGCACCCCCAGGCGCAGCACGCCCTGCTCCAGTGCGAGGCTCACCGCGATCTCGGTGCCGCCGCCGTGCAGGACCGCGTTCGTCACCAGCTCGGTCAGGCAGAGCTCGGCGGCTTCGAGGAGGTCGTCGCCCGGGGGCGGGACCGTCTCGCGCAGCAGCCGGCGGGCTGCGCCGGCGCTCGCCGGCACGGCCGGCAGCGTCGTCCACTGCTGGTCCGCGGCGGCGTGAGCGGGGCGGTGCAGCAGGACGACGGTCCGGTCGTCCTGCGGCCGGGCGCGAGCGGGTCCCGCGGCAGGGGAGGGGTCCGCCAGGACGGCGTCGATCACGGAGCCGAGGTCCAGGGAGCCCTCTGCGCGCGCGGTGGTCCTGGTCGCGTCGCCCAGGTGCTCGACCAGCCGCTCGACGCCGGACACCCGCGCCTCGCCCACCGCGGTGCCGGACACCCCGTCCGTGGTGACCGCGAGGGTGCCGTGCGGCGGCAGCACCGCCGAAGCCGTGGCCCACCGGCCGGGCACGGGCCCGAGCAGCGGCCCGGTCGGGGGAAGGCGCTCGACCGCGCCCGTGGAGAGCAGCACGGCGGCCGGGTGCCCGGCGCTCGCGTACCGCAGAGCGCCGCCCGGCAGGTCAACCGTCGCGAGGAAGACGCTGAGGAAGCCCTCGCCCGTGTCGCCCAGCTCCTCGGCGAGGCGCGCGACTGCCCCGGCGGGGTCGAGGCCGTGCCGCACGGCGCCGGCGAGGACGTGCTTCGCCCGCAGCGCGACCAGCCCCGCCTGCGGGCCGTGGCCGGCGGCGTCCGCGACGAGCACGGCCACCTGCTGTGGGCTGACGGCGAAGACGTCGTACACGTCGCCGGGGACGTCCCCCTCCGCGGGAACGGTCCTGCCGGCCCACCGCAGCCCCGCCGGCAGTGCCCCAGCCGTCGGCGCGAGCTCCGCGCTGATCGCCGCCACGCTGGGCGCTTCCTGAGCCAGTGCCTGCTGCGCGCGGGCGGCGGACTCCTCGTTGCGCACCGCCGTCCTGCGCAGTTGCTCCGCGGACCGCGCGACCGCGCGTACGTCGGGGTCCCCGGTCGGGATGGGGACCTGCCCCGAGCGGGGATCGCGGGCGGCCGCTTCCGCCCGGGGCCGCAGCCGGCGCAGCGGGCCGAGGACACGGCGCTGCACCTGGGTCGACAGGGCCGCAGCGAGCAGGAGGGCCAGCATCGCGCTGGCCACCACGATCGCGTTGGCCAGGTCCGCGGACCGGCGGGTCTGGTCGTTGACCCGGTCGGCTTCCGCGTCCAGGTGCCCCTGCAGGTCCGCGACCAGCGCACGCAGCCGGTCGAAGCGGACCTTGCCCGTGCGGTTGGTGACCAGCGCGACCGACCGGGCCTCGTCCCCCGCCCGCCGGTACGCGATCTCCGGCTCCGCGGCGTTCTGCCGCCAGTCCTCGGCCGCGGCGAGGACCTCGTCCAGCCGGTCGGAGAGCGCCCGGTCCTCCCGCCACAGGCGGCCGAGGTCGGAGGCGAGCCGCGCCTGTTCCCGGCGCCCGGCGACGTACGGCTCGAGGAACTCCTCGGCGCCGGTCACCACGAAGCCACGGACGCCGGTCTCCTGGTCCACGAAGGCCTTCGACAGGGCCGCCAGCTGCGTGCGCGCCGGGGTCAGCTGCTCGTCGACCCGCTCCTGCCGGCTGCTGCGCTGAGCGGACAGCACGGAGCCCGCCGCGGCGTCCACGAGGAGCAGGCCGAGCAGGGCGGCGACCAGCGCCGCCCTGGCGGTCGGTCTCCGCCGGATCACGAGCACCTCCTACCCTGTCGCTCGGCGCCGCTTCGGCGTCGCCTTCCATGTCCCCGAGTGGGTGTCGAGCATGTCGCAACCCGGCGCGTGCGCCACCCGGCACGCCTCGCGGGGCCCTTTCTCGCGCGTGCGTCAGCGCGCCGCCCGCTCCTGCTGCACCCGCTCCTTGGTGCGCACCAGGCGCAGCAGGGTGACCAGGCCGAGCCCGCCGGCGACGTTGAGCAGGGCGGTGTACCAGAACCACTGCAGCCAGTCGAGGTAGCCGTAGGGAGCCGAGCCGCCGGCCAGCGCGGTGAAGATCAGCAGCGAGTCCAGGACCGAGTGGAAGACCTGCGTCCCGGCCAGGACGAACCCGCCGGCCACCGCTGCCACCACCCGCGCGATGTCCGAGTCCGTGCCGTGCTGCATCCGGGTCATCAGCGTGATCGCGGCGCCCGCGAGCACGGCCAGGCACGCGGTGCGCAGCGAGAGCCCGGCGGTGGCGTAGTGGGCGGCGGTCTCGACCGCCAGTGCATGCAGGTGGGGGAAGGCGTGCGCGATGAGCCAGGCCATCACCCAGCCGCCGATCAGGTTCGCGACGAGGGTGACCCCCCAGAGCCGGGCCAGCGCGGAGGGACGGCCGCGCTTCGCCGCGACGGCGGTGACGGGCACCAGGAAGCCCTCGGTGAACAGCTCGCTGTCGGCCAGCAGCAGCGCGACGAACCCGATGGAGAAGGCGAGCGCGCCGAGCAGTGTGCTGCCGGTCTGCTCGATGACGACGAGCATCGCGAGCAGGCCGACGGCCACGTCGATGCCGCCCATGAGTCCGGTGCTCACGAGCGCCTTCCACGTCCGGTCCAGCCGTTGCTCGCCCTCGTCGGCCAGCCGGTCGAAGGCGTCGTCGACGGCCGACTCGAGCCGGGCGTCGTTGTCCTGGCTGGACTCGCTGGTGCGCTGGGTGCTCACGGCGGACCCGACTACCCGGCCCCGCCCTCGCGAAGCGCCCGGAGCGGCTGGAGCATCCGTCGCGGGCGGGCGTGATTCCCGCCGGGGACGGGGTAGCGGGCGCGGGTGGCGAGGGCGACGGGCCGGAACGTGCGGCGGGCCGAGGAGTCCCGGGCGGAGCTGTGGCTGTGGCCGGTGGCGGCGGGGGCGATGGCTCTCGGCGCAGGGCTGCTGCTGTCACCGCTACGTCCGGACGAGGGCACGTGGCTCGCCCGGTGGGCGTGGCCGGGCGACGTCGACGCCGCGTCGGCGATGCTCCAGACGCTGACGGCCGCGTCCATCGCGACGATCACGCTGACCTTCAGCCTGACCGTCGTGGCCCTCCAGCTGGCGTCGCAGCAGTTCTCGCCGCGGCTGCTGCGCGACTTCACCAGGGACCGTGTCACGAAGTCCGTGCTCGCGGTCCTCGTGGCGACCTTCGTCTTCGCCGTCACGGTCCTGCGCGGGCTGGACGCCGAGCGCGAGGTCCCGGTGCCCGCCCTCCTCGTCGCGTTCGCCCTGGGGGTCGCCTCCGTCATCGCCGTCCTCGTCTTCATCGACCACATCGTCCGCCTGCTGCGGGTCGACACGATGATGCGGGTCGTCCACGACGAGGCCGCGCGCGCGATCGCCACCTTCTACCCGGCGTACGACGACGACCGCCCACGTGCGCCGGACGAGCTCGGGCCCGTCGACCTCGGCGAGGGCGCCCTGGTGGTGGCGCGCCGCAGCGGGTTCGTCCGGCTCGTCGACGTCGACACGCTGGTCGACCTCGCCGCGGCCCACCGCGTCCGCGTCTGGGTCGAGTCCCGGCCGGGCGACCACGTCACCGTCGGGGCGCCCGTGGCGACCCTGCTCGCGGCCGACGGAGGGGCGCAGCGGCTGGGCGACGAGGGCCTGCGGCGGGCGGTCGCCGAGGCCGTCGTCCTCGGCTACGAGCGCACCATCGAGCAGGACGCGGCGTTCGGCTTCCGGCAGCTGACCGACATCGCGGTGAAGGCGCTCTCCCCGGGGATCAACGACCCGGTGACCGCCGTCCACGCCGTCGGGTACGCCAGTGACCTGCTGGTGGCGCTCACGGGACGGCACCTGGGCCCGACCCTGCACGCGGACGCCGACGGCACGGGGCGGGTCGTCGTCGGGGACCGCGATCTGCGCTACTACCTGGACCTGGTGTGCGGACAAGTGCGCCGCTACGGGGCGCGCGAGCCCACCGTCCTGGTGGCGCTGCTGCGCATGCTGCGCGACGTCGCGGTGAACGCCCGCGACGAGGGTCAGCGTGCCGAGGTGAGCCGGCAGGTCGCGCTCGTGATGGACGAGATGCCCGACTCCCTCACCAAGGCCGACGTCGACGGCGTCGTCGACCTGGCCACCCGGGTACGCGCGGCGCTGGACGGCGACGTCGGAGGGGCCTACCGCGACCGCAGCGGGGAGACGCGCTCGCTGTGACCCCCGCCTGACCGACGGCGGCGAAGGGCGACGTCGGTCGGCGCGCGGCAAGGGTCACCCCGAGCCGGGGAAGGAGTTCGGCGGTCACGGGCGTTCCCCGGGAAGACCGATCGAAAGGCCCCCGCATGCGCATGCCGCTGTCCGTCCTCGACCTCGCCCCCATCGCCCGCGGTGAGTCCGCGAGCAGCAGCTTCGCGGCCAGCGTCGCGCTGGCCCAGCGGGCGGAGGAGCTCGGCTACCGCCGGGTCTGGTACGCCGAGCACCACAACATGCCCACCATCGCGTCGTCGGCGACCAGCGTGCTCATCGCCCACGTCGGGGCGCACACGTCGACGATCCGGCTCGGCGCCGGCGGCGTGATGCTGCCGAACCACTCCCCGCTGGTGATCGCGGAGCAGTTCGGCACGCTCGACGCGATGTACCCCGGCCGGATCGACCTCGGGCTCGGCCGCGCCCCCGGCTCGGACCAGAACACGATGTACGCCCTGCGCCGGGACGCCGGCTCGGCCGACGCCTTCCCGCAGGACGTGCTGGAGCTGCAGGCGTACCTCAGCGGCCAGTCCCGGGTCCCGGGAGTGGACGCGGTCCCCGGCAAGGGCTCGAACGTGCCGCTCTACGTGCTCGGCTCGTCGCTGTTCGGTGCTCAGCTCGCCGCGGCGCTCGGGCTGCCGTACGCGTTCGCCAGCCACTTCGCGCCGCAGGCCCTCGAGGCAGCGGTGTCGCTCTACCGCCGCGAGTTCACGCCGTCCGCGCAGCTCGCCGCGCCGTACGTCATCGCGGGGGTCAACGTCATCGCGGCGGACACCACGAGCGCCGCCAACGACAGCCTCGAGGCCGTCCGGCGCACGATGGCGGTGGGGCTCTTCGGGCGGGGCCGCAGCTTCACCGACGACCAGGCCGACGAGCTGCTGCGCCAGGGCGCCGGGCGGCACGTGGACCAGATGTTCACCTACGCCGCCGTCGGCACCCCGCTCGAGGTCGGTGACTACCTCGAGCGGTTCCGCAAGCAGGCCGATGCCGACGAGCTGATCACCGTCCACCAGGCCCCGACGACCGAGGCCCGGCTGCGCTCGCTCACCCTGACCGCGGAGGCGATGGGCTAGCTGTACTGCCCAGGAAGGTCGATCAACCTCCCTGGGCAGGACAGCTAGGCCTGCTGCCGGGCCCGCCCCGGGAGCAGGGCACCGGCGACCCCGGCCAGCACGAGGATCCCCGCCGAGACGAGCAGGCCGCGGCCGTACCCGGCCGTCAGCGCCTCGGCGACCGGCCGGCCGGCGTCGCGCAGCCCGGCGGCATGCGTGTTCGCGATCGTCGACAGCACGGCGAGCCCGACCGCGCCGCCGACCTGGCGGGACGTGTTGAGCAGCCCGGACGCGAGCCCCGCCTCGCGGGGGCCGACACCGGCGGTGGCGGCGACGGTCATCGGCACCATCGTCAGGCCGAGCCCGAGCGAGAGCGCGATGGTCGCGGGCAGGACGTCGGTGGCGTAGGAGCCGTCGGCCGAGAACCGGGAGAGCCAGGCGAGGCCGGTGGCCGTGAGCAGCGGGCCGACGACCAGCAACGGGCGCGGGCCGACCCGGCGGACCAGCTTGCCGGAGATCTGCGAGGCGATCACGATCGAGACGCTGCTGGGCAGGAAGGCGAAGCCGGCCGCGAGCGGGCTGTACCCGTGCACCTGCTGCAGGTACAGCGTGAGGAAGAACCAGTAGGCGAACATGCCGCCGCCCACGAACGCGGCGACGCCGTTGGCCGCAGAGAGCGCCCGCAGCCGGAAGATCGCGAGCGGCACGAGCGGCTGGCGCGACCGCGACTCGACGAGGAGGAACACGCCCAGCAGCGCGATGCCCGCCACGAGCGGGACGAGGGTGCGGGCCGAGCCCCAGGCGTACGTGTCGGTGCTGACGATCGCGTACACGATCGCCGTGAGGCCGAGCGTCACCGTCGCGGTGCCGGGGATGTCGAGGCTGCGCACGCCGCGGGCCTGGCCCTTGGACTCGAGCAGGACCACGACCGCGCCCACCAGGAGCGCGAGGCCGATGGGCCCGTTGACGAAGAGCACCCACCGCCAGGACAGCAGGTCCGTGAGGACGCCGCCGGCCAGGGCCCCCAGCGCGCCGCCGGCCCCCACCACGGACCCCCAGATGCCGAGGGCGCGGGCCCGGGCGTGCGGCTCGGTGTACGTGGTGGTGAGCAGGCTGAGCGTGGCCGGCGCGAGGACGGCGCCGCCGAGGCCCTGCACGGCGCGCGCGGCGACGATCGTGGCCTCGTCCTGGGCGAAGCCACCCACCAGGCTCGCCAGCGTGAAGACGACGAGGCCGAACAGGAAGACGCGCTTGCGGCCGAAGAGGTCCGCGGCCCGCCCGCCGAAGAGCAGGAACCCGGCGAACGTCAGCGTGTAGGCGTTGACCACCCACTGCAGCCCGTCGGTGGTCAGCCGGAGGTCGTGCTGCATCGACGGGAGCGCGACGTTCACGATGGAGACGTCGAGGATGACCATGAACTGCGCGGCGCAGGCGATGAGCAGCACCGCCCAGCTCGGGAAGTGGGCGTGCGTGTTGCCGTGCGTGTGCGCCACGGGGGGCGGTGCGGTCTGCGTGGTCATGAGTCCCTCGTCCTGCTGGTTGCCTGCTGCAACAGTAGAGCTGCTACAGCGTTGTGACCAACTCAAGAACTCATCCGGCCTATTCCTGGAGCAACTCGCGGTACCGTGGAGGGCATGGAGGACACGCCCGGCCGCCGCGAGCGCAAGAAGCTCGCCACCCGGCAGGCGATCCTGGACGCCGCCCGCCCGCTGTTCCTCGAGCGCGGGTTCGACCCGGTGACGATCGCCGAGGTCGCGGATGCCGCCGACGTGTCCGTGGCGACGGTCTTCAACCACTTCCGCACCAAGGAAGACCTCGTCTTCTGGAACCAGCCCGCCGACGAGCGCGCGCTGGCCGATGCGGTCCGTGCGGCCGGGCCGGGGGAGCGCGTGCTGGACGCCGTCCGCCGCTACGAGGAGCAGCGCGTCACGGCCAAGCAGGAGCCGGACGCGATGGCCGGATACCGCCGCTTCCTCACCGTCCTCGCCGGCAGCGAGACCCTGCGGGCGCGCGAGCGGTGGATCGAGGTACGCCGCCGCGAGGAGCTCCAGGCGGCCCTGGCCGAGGTCCTCGGGCCGGGTGCCGGCGAGGTCGAGGTCGAGCTGCTCGCCGGGCAGCTGGTCGCCGCCCACCGTGCGATCGACACTGTCGTACGCCGCGGGATCCTGGCGGGGGACGGGCCGGCCCGGCTGCGCGGGGCGGCGACGGCCGCGGTCGAGGAGGTGTTCGCGGCGCTGGAGGCCGGGGCGGGCCGGCACCGCTCGGCCGCGCAGGGCACGGGCGGACCCGGCACGAGCCCTTAGGCCGTCAGCGCGGTGGCCCCGCCCGGCCTCACACCTCCGGCCGTCCCGACGGCCCTGTGCTGGACCCTGTGCTCGCTTCTTGGTCCACCCGCTCCTGGGGGCCGACCGGGTAGTCACCGAACTCGAACTCGAACGCTCCGATCGCGTCGGCCGGCACGGCGGCGGAGGTGCGCCGGTTGATGGCGCAGAGCTCCTCGGGCGGGAGCTTCGGCGCCCGGTCGTCGGTCAGCAGCCCGTTCTTCTCCTGCAGGGTGTCGGTGAGCTGGGTGTAGCAGAAGCCGGTGAGCGCGGGGCTGTCGAGCAGCGCGTCGACGAGCGCTCGGTAGCGCTCCAGGAACTCGGTCCTGTCGTGCACCGAGCCGTACCCGTGCCAGGTCTCGCCGTCGCCGCCCACGTCGTACGTGATCCCGCCGAACTCCGTCACCATCACCGGCTCGTCGCCGCGCCGCGTGCCCGGGAGCAGGACCGAGCGGTAGCCGGGCTGGCTGCGCTGCAGCGTCCGCTCGACGCACTCGTAGTCCCCGTAGCGCGCGCGCAGCGTCGCGGCCTCCCGGCTGTAGTCGTGGATCGTGAGCACGTCCGACACGACCTGCTCCCAGCCGTCGTTGCCGATCACAGGGCGGGTGTGGTCGATCGAGCGGGTCAGGAAGTAGAGGGAGCGGACGAAGTCGCGCTGCTCGGCACGCTCGCGCAGTGCCGGCACGCCCCAGCTCTCGTTGACCGGCACCCACGCGATCACCGACGGGACGCTGTAGTCACGGTCGAGGGCCTCCAGCCACTCGCGGGTGACGCGCTGGACCGTGCGCTCGGAGAACTCGTACGCCGCCGGCATCTCCGCCCAGACCATGAGCCCGAGGCGGTCGCACCAGTGCAGGAAGCGCGGGTCCTCGATCTTCTGGTGCACCCGGACGCCGTTGAAGCCCAGGCTCTTGGCCAGCTCGACCTCCCGGCGCAGCGCGTCGGCGTCGGGTGCGGCCAGGTGGCTCTCCGGCCAGTACCCCTGCGCGAGCACGAGGCGGAGGAAGTAGGGCTGGCCGTTGAGCAGGAACCGGCCGTCGCTCGTGCGGACCGTGCGCATGGCGGTGTAGCTGCGGACGCTGTCGACCGTTCCCTCGTCGAGCAGCTCGAGGTCCGCGTCGATGAGGTTCGGGTGCTCCGGCGACCAGAGCACGTCGTGCCGGCGCAGGCTCATCCCGGACTGCGGAAGGTAGACCTCGACGTCGAGGTCCTGCCCGGTCAGCGTGTGCACGGAGTCCGCGACGACCTGGCCGTGCTGGGTGAGCCGGGCACGCAGCCGCAACGGCCGCCCGGGCTCCGTCCGGCGTACGCGGACCTGCATCCGCAGCGCGCACCGGTCGACGTCCGGGGTCCAGCGCACCGTCTCGATGTAGGTCTCGGGCACCTCCTCCACCCAGACCGGCTGCCAGATCCCCGTCGTCCGGGCGTACCAGATCGCGTGCGGCTGCTCCTCCCAGTCCTGCTTGCCGCGCGGCTGCTGCAGGTCGCCGGGACGGTCCTCGGCCCGGACGACGATCTCGTGGGAGTCGCCGGGGCGCAGCGCCGAGGTGACGTCGGCGCCGAAGGGGGTGTGGCCGCCCTCGTGTGTGACGACGAGCTGCCCGTCGACCCACACCGAGGCCCGGTAGTCCACCGCCCCGAAGCGGAGCAGCAGCCGCCGTCCCGGCGCGAGCCGGTGGGTGAGCTCCCGGCGGTACCAGACGACCGGGTGAAAGCCGGGATCCGCGATGCCGCTCGCGGCCGACTCGGGCGGGAACGGCACCTCGATCACCCGGTCGAAGGCCTCCGGGCGCTCGGGCCAGCGCTCGAGCAGGCCGACGTCGGCGTCGTCGTACGCGAACTGCCAGGTGCCCGTCAGGTCGATCCATGGCTCACGGGTCAGCTGGGGCGTCGGGTGCAGGGTCGGCATGGGCGCGGGCGTGCCCGGTGCGCGACCCGCTAACCGTGAGCGGGCGGAGCGATCTGCGCGGCCGCGCGGAGCGCCCCGACGGTGCGGGCGATGCGCGCGGCCGCGACCCCGGCGCCGTACCCGTTGTCCACGTTGACCACCGTGGCGCCGGGGGAGCAGGAGTTCAGCATCGCCAGCAGGGCCGTGAGCCCGTCCATCGACAGTCCGTAGCCGACGCTGGTGGGCAGCGCGATGAGCGGCGTGGCGACCAGCCCGCCGAGGACGCTGGGCAGGGCGCCCTCCATCCCGGCCACGGCCACCACGACGTCGGCGGCCCGGATGTCGTCCAGCCGGGCGAGCAGCCGGTGCAGGCCGGCGATCCCGACGTCGCTGACGAGGTCGGCCCCGGCGCCGTGCACCCGCACGGTGGTGAGGCACTCGCGGGCGACGTCCAGGTCGGACGTGCCGGCGGCCACGACGGCCACCCGGCCCACCGGGGCGGGCAGCGGGCCCACCACCACCGTGCCGGCGACCCGGTCGATCGTCGCCCGGTCGCCCAGCGAGTCCGCGCACGCCAGCACCGCCTCCTCCTGGCAGCGCGTCGCCAGGACGGCCCGGTCGGGGTGCGCCTCCGCGAGCCGTCGCAGGATCGCGACCACCTCGTGGGGCCGCTTCCCTTGGGCGAAGACGACTTCGGGGTCACCGGTGCGCGCCGCCCGGGCCGTGTCGACACAAGCGAATCCGAGATCGGCAAAACCCGTGTCCGGTGGGAGGATCGGCACATGGTCGACGTGCTCATCGACGCGGACGGGGCGGCCGGCGCCGCCGAGCGGCTGTCGGGCTGGTTCAACGGTCATGGATGCGTCCTCGTCGCGTTCTCGGGTGGGGCCGACTCGGCTCTGGTCCTCGCTGCCGCCGCCCGTACGCTCGGGCCCGGCTCCGTCGTGGCGGCCACGGCCAGCTCGGACTCCTTGCCCGAGGTGGAGGCCCGTGCCGCCGAGATCTTCGCACGGGAGCTCGGGGTCGAGCACCTGCTCGTGCGGACGGACGAGATGTCCGTCGACGGCTACCGTGCGAACGCCGGGAACCGCTGCTACTTCTGCAAGTCGACGTTGTTGGACACTGTCGGCCCGATCGCCCGCGAGCGCGGAGCCGTCGTGCTCACCGGCACCAACGCCGACGACCGGGTGGCGGGCTTCCGCCCGGGCATGCGGGCGGCTGCCGAGCGGGGCGCCCGCGAGCCGCTGGCCGAGTGCGGGATGTCCAAGCCGATGGTTCGTGCGGTCAGCCGCCTGTGGGGGCTGCGCACCTGGGACAAGCCGGCCGCGGCCTGCCTGTCCAGCCGCATCGCCTACGGACTGGAGATCACCCCGGCCCGGCTGCACCGCGTGGGCAGGGCAGAGGCAGGCCTGCGTGAGCTCCTGGCCGCCTCCGGCCTTCCGCGGGGGAACGTCCGGGTGCGCGACCTCGGCGACGAGGCCCGGGTCGAGGTCGACGAGGAGATCGTCTCGGCCGTGCAGGGGCTCCGGGCTCTCAGTGGCGTGTTGCAGGAAGCAGGCTTCTCTGAAGCGTTCAACGTACGAGCCTTCACATCCGGCTCGCTGAATGCGATGCTTCAAGCCCCCGCCAGTTGGAGTTGACGATGACGGTATCGACCACGGGCTCGTTCATCCGGCTCGACGAGGTCACTGCCTCCTGCCCACTGCCCGCCGTCCATCGCGTACGCCGCCACGGCCGCCAGCCGCAGGAGCCGGACGTGGCGGGGGCGGTGCGGCGCGAGCTGGCCCGCGCCGGCCTCTCCCTGGCTCCCGGCTCGCGGATCGCGATCACGGTGGGCAGCCGCGGCTTGCACGACCTGGTCGAGCTCGTCCGGGCAGCGGTCGAATGGCTGCGCGTGCAGGGCGCGGAGCCGTTCGTCGTGCCCGCGATGGGGTCGCACGGACATGCCACCGCGGAGGGCCAGCAGTCCCTGCTCGTCCAGCTCGGCGTGACCGAGGCGAGCGTGGGCGCGCCGATCCGCTCCGGCATGGCGACGGTCGACCTGGGCGGCGGGCCCGCAGGGGTGCCGGTGCACATGGACGCCCTCGCCGCCGAGGCGGACGGTGTGCTCGTGGTCAACCGCGTGAAGCCGCACACCGACTTCCACGGCCCGCACGAGAGCGGCCTGGCGAAGATGGCGGCGATCGGGCTGGGCAACCAGGCGGGCGCGGCGACGCTGCACGCGCTCGGCCCGGCCCGGCTGTCCGAGTCGATCGTCGCCGTGGCCCGGGCGGTCGTCGCACGGGGCAAGGTGATCGGCGGCCTCGGCGTGGTGGAGAACGGGCGGGGGCAGACCGCGGGCGTCGCCTGGGTCCCGCCGCAGGGCATCGGCGGTGCCGAGGAGGCCGCCTTGCTGGCCGAGGCCCGACGCCTGCTGGGGACGCTGCCGTTCGACGAGCTCGACGTCCTCGTGGTCGACAGCTTCGGCAAGAACGTCTCGGGCTCGGGGATGGACACGAACGTCATCGGCCGCCGCCGCATCCACGGGGTGGAGGAGCCCGTCGAGCCGCGGATCGCCAACGTCGTCGCCCTCGGCCTGACCCCGGACTCGGAGGGCAACGGCTACGGCATCGGGCTGGCGGACTTCACGACGCGTGAGGTCGCCGCCTCCCTCGACCTGCACGCGATGTACACCAACGCGCTCACCGCCGGGGTGGTGGGAACGCGCCGGGTCGCGCTTCCCATGGTCCTCGCCGACCCGGTATCCGCCGTCAGCGCAGCGGTGCTGACGTGCGGTCGAGCCGCACCGGCCGACGTCCGGCTCGTACGGATGCACGACACGCTCGACGTGGCCGACCTGCTCGTGTCGCCCGCGTTGCTGCCGCAGGTCCAGCAGCACTCCGAGCTCGAGCTGGTCGGCGGCCCCGTCCCGCTGGTGGACGGGGGCGGGTCGGCCCTCGCCCCATGGGGCGACGAGGCCGCCGACCGGTAGCGGGCCGCGCGGGGGTCGCGTCCTCATCGGGCGAGGGCGAGGCCCGTCTGCGCGTCGAACACGTGCGCCCGGTCCAGGTCCACGGCCACCCGCAGGGGGTCGCCGGGCTGGCCCGACACCGACGGCCGGGCCTTGACCTTGAGCATCGCGTCCCCGACGCGTACGTCCACGACCGTGCGGTCCCCGAGCGGCTCGAGGGCGTAGAGCTCGCCGTCGAGCGACGCGGACGGCTCGCGCCGGTCGATCGAGAGGTCCTCGGCCCGCAGCCCCAGCAGCAGTGGCCGCCCGTCGTCGGCGCCGGAGCCACGCGGGCGGGGCAGGGACCACCCGCTCTCCCCGATCAACCGGTCACCCGCGGCCCGGCAGGGCAGCAGAGCGATCCGCGGGTTGCCGACGAAGGCCGCCACCCACGAGTTGGCGGGGCGTTCGTAGATGTCGCGCGGGGACCCCACCTGCTGGACCTTGCCCGCGCGCAGCACCGCCACCTGGTCCGCCATCGACATGGCCTCGACCTGGTCGTTGGTGACGTAGAGGAAGGTCCCGCCGAGCGTTCTGTGGATGCGGGTCAGCTCGGTGCGCATCTCCACGCGGAGCTTGAGGTCGAGGTTGGTCAGCGGCTCGTCCATGAGGAACGCGCGGGGCGTGCGGACGAGGGCGCGGGCGAGGGCGACACGTTGCATCTCGCCGCCGGACATCTGGGCCGGCCGCCGCTGCATCAGCTTCTCGATGTGCAGCAGCGCGGAGACCTCCTCCACGCGCTTGGCGATCTCCGGGGACGGGACACGCCGTGCCTTCAGTGGCGAGGCGATGTTCGCGTACGCCGTCTGCTTCGGGTAGAGCGCGTAGCTCTGGAACACCATTGCGAGGTCCCGCTCGGCAGGGGTCGAGCGGGTCGCGTCGAGGCCGTCGAGGTGCACGGACCCGCCGTCGAGCTTCTCCAGCCCGGCGATCGCCCGCAGCGTGGTCGTCTTCCCCGCTCCGGAGGGTCCCAGGATGACGAAGAAGGACCCCTGCGGGACGTCGATGGTGACGTCCTCCAGTGCCTGCACGGTGCCGAAGGCCTTGCGCAGGCCGACGGTCGAGATAGCGCTCACGTCAGGCCACCAACTGCCGGGACTCGAGGTCGTAGACCGGGGGCGGACCGCCGACGTGTCTGAGCCCGACCGGTGCCTCGGGCCCGTAGCGGGCGGTGGGTGGCATGCGGACCCGCAGGTCGCTGCCTCCCGTCTGCACGACGTAGATGGTCTCGTCGCCGAGCATCTCCTCGGAGACGACGCGGGCGGGGATCGCCCCCACGGCCTCCGGCGCGGTGAGCTCCAGCGCCTCGGGGCGTACGCCGGCGACCAGCCTGCGACTGCGGTCCAGCCCGTGCGGAGGCGCCATCGAGAGGCCGCCGCCCGCGCGCAGCGCGCCGTCCGCGAGCTCGACGTCGACGAGGTTCATGGGCGGGGAGCCGATGAACCCGGCGCAGAACAGCGAGGCCGGCCGGTTGTAGACCTCGAGCGGCGTCCCGACCTGCTCGAGCTTGCCCTTGTTGAGGATCGCGATCCGGTCCCCGAGCGACATGGCCTCGAGCTGGTCGTGGGTGACGTAGACCATCGTGGTGCCGAGCCGCTGCTGCAGGTGCTTGATCTGCGTCCGCATGTCCGCCCGCAGCTCCGCGTCGAGGTTGGTCAACGGCTCGTCCATGAGGAAGGCGAGCGGCTGGCGGATCAGGGCACGCGCCAGCGCGACCCGCTGCTGCTCGCCACCGGACAGCTGGTTGGGGCGGCGGCCGAGCAGGGGCTCGAGCCGCAGCATGCGCGCGGCGTCCGCGACCCGGGCCTTGACCTCGGGCTCGGGGACCCCTTCGGCGCGCAGCGGGAAGGCGATGTTGTCCCGCGCGCGCAGGTGCGGGTAGAGCGCGTAGAACTGGAACACCATCGCGATGTCGCGCTCGGCCGGCGGGAGGTCGTTGACCAGCTTGTCGCCGATGCGGATGTCGCCCGAGGACTGCCGCTCGAGCCCGGCGATCGCGCGCAGCGTCGTCGTCTTCCCGCAGCCGGAGGGGCCGAGCATGACGAACAGCTCGCCCTGGCCGATCGAGAGGTCGAGATGCTCCACCGCGACCGTGCCGTCGGGGAAGCGCTTGTGCAGGGCGCTGATCTCGATGCCGGCCATCAGCGTCGCACCGCCCCGAGGGTCACGCCCGCGACGAGGTGCTTGCGGACGAGGAAGGCGAAGAGCAGCACCGGAACGGCGAAGACCATGGCCGATGCCGCCACCAGGCCCCAGTCGATGGTCGTCCCTCCGATGAGCCCGGCGATCGCCGGTGGGGCGGTGCGGGCGGAGTCGCTCGAGGTCAGGAAGATGGCGAACACGAACTCGTTCCAGGAGAAGATGAGGGCGAACACCGCGGTCGCGGCGATACCGGGGACGAGGAGCGGCAGGGTGAACCGCCAGAAGGCCTCGAAGCGTGAGTACCCGTCGAGCATCGCGGCGTCCTCGTACTCCGCGGGCACCTCGTCCACGAAGCCCTTCATCATCCAGATGGTGAAGGGCAGGTTGAAGGCCGCGTAGATGAGGACCAGCCCGAGCTTGGTGTTGATGAGCCCGAGGTCGCGGTACATCAGGAAGATCGGGATGACCACGACCACCGGTGGCATGAAACGCGTCGAGAGGATGAAGAACAGCTGGTCCTTCTTCGCCTTCAGCGCGAAGCGCGAGTAGGCCCACGCGGCGGGCACGCCGAGCAGCGTCGCGAGGATGGTCGACGTGCCGGCGACGAGGATCGAGTTCTTGTACGACACCGCCAGGTCGGAGGTACCCGACCCGTCGCGCTGCACGAACACGTCCTTGTAGTGGTCGAGGGTGACGTCGAACCGGAAGAACTGCGCCGGGACGGCGTAGACGTCGCGGTTCTCCTTGAGGGACGTCTCCAGCATCCAGACGACCGGGAAGAGCATGACGACGGCGAAGGCGGCCAGCACGACGATCTCGAGCCAGGTGCGCAGCGTCCCGCGCCGGCGGCGCTGTGGCCCGCGGGGAGGGTTGCGGTGTGCCGCCCCGGCCTCGGCGGCGACGGTCTCGTCGATGTGCAGCGCCATCAGGTGCTCCGCAGCTTCTCGAGGTAGCGCAGGTAGAACTGCGCCAGGACGATCACGACGAGGACCATGAGGATCCCGTACGCCGACGCGGCGCCGGTGTCGAAGCCGAGGAACGCGACCTTGTAGACGTGGAAGGACAGCGTCTCGGTCGACACGCCGGGGCCGCCGTTCGTCAGGATGTAGACGAGGTCGAAGAGCCGGAACGCCTCGATCGCCCGGAACAGCACGGCGATCAGCAGGAGCGGCCACACGAGCGGCAGCGTGATGTGCCGGAAGCGGAACCACTCCGACGCCCGGTCGATGGACGCGGCCTCGTAGAGGTACTTCGGCACCGCCGTGAGGCCGGCCAGGGCGATCAGCATGATGAACGGCGTCCACTGCCAGGTGTCGACGACGATCAGCGACAGCAGGGCGGTCCGCTGCTTGGTGAGCCACTCGACGGAGCCGAAGCCCAGCGAGTTGAGCAGCGAGTTGACCACGCCGAACTGCGTGTCGAGCATGAACCGCCAGAAGAGGCCGACGACCACGGGCGAGAGCATCATCGGCACGAGGAACAGCGTCGTCATGAGGCCGCGGCCGCGGACCCGGCGGGAGATCAGGTACGCGATCGAGAAGCCGAGCACCGTCTGCAGGCCGACGGCGCCGATGACGTACATCAGCGTGGTGAGGGCCCGCTGGTGGACCGTGGCCGAGGTGAGGATGTCGCGGTAGTTGTCGAACCACACCCACTGGGCGGGGGTGTCGCGGGTGGCCGAGTAGTTCGTGAACGAGAGGTACAGCGCCCAGAGCAGCGGGAACACGGAGAGGAACAGGAGCAGGGCGAGGGCCGGCGCGATGAACATCGCGGACAGGCGCCGGTCGCCGAGCCAGCGGAAGCGCCGCGCCGCCGGCGGCGCCACCAGGGGCGCCGCCGGCTCCGCGGGCGAGATCGTGGTAGCCATCAGCAGTTACCGGATCCCGCCGCTCTGGTCCAGCACTGCCTGCTGCTCCTTCGCGATCGCGTCCAGGGCGTCCATGGGGTCCTTGGCCCCGTTGAGCGCCGCGTTGACGTTCGTGTTCTCGATGTCGATGAGCTTCGCGTACTCCGGGACGTTCCACATGTCCCGCAGGCGAGGCACCGAGTCGGCGAACACCTTGTTCCACGGGGCCGCGTTCAGGAACTCCGGGGAGTTGATCGCGTCGGTGCGCGCCGGCACCCCGCCGGCGGCCGCCCACTTCTTCTGCACGTCCGCCTGCTCGAACCACTTCATGAAGTTGAGCGCCTCGGCCTGGCGCTCCGCCGGGGCGTACTTCGAGATGTGCATGCCCATGCCGCCTAGCGGCACGATGTCGGCATCCTGCGTCGGCAGCGTGGCGAAGCCGAGCTTGGTGAGGATCTCCTCCTTGGACTTGCCGAGCGTCGACTGGCCGGGGTCGAGCAGGCCGCCGATCGCGGCGAGCCAGTTGAACCCGATGCAGACCTTGCCTTGCCCGATGGCGGCGTTGACCTCGTCGATGAACCAGTTGCCCGAGCCCTTGGGCGCCAGCGGCTTCATCTGGTTGACGAGGACGTCCATGGCCTTCTTGCCGGCCTCGTCGTTGATGATCCCCTCGATCTGCTTCTCCTTGGGGTCCCACAGCTTGCCGCCGTAGACGCCGTTCACGGTGTTGTACGTGACGGCCGCGGCGTCCGAGCCGTTGGACTGGTGGAAGGCGAGGCCGCTGACGCCGGGGTTGTCCTCCTGGCACTTCTTGGCCGTCGCGATCATCTCGTCCCACGTGGCCGGGGGCTTCTCGCCGATGAGGTCCTTGCGGTAGATCATCGCCCAGGTGTCCCCCAGCAGCGGGAGCCCGTAGAGCTTCGCGTTCTCGTCACGCTGGCCGGTCTCGGCCTGCGGGTACTGGCCGTAGGCGGCGAGCAGGTACGGGTCGTAGGCCTCCTCCTCGATGTTCGCCTTCACGAAGTCGGTGATGTCGAGGATGCTGCCGTTCGTGACCGCCTCGCCGATGTGCTGGGAGTCCAGGATCGGGATGTCGAAGTCGGTCTTGCGGGCGGCGAACTGGGTGAAGATCGCATCGTGCCAGTTCGGGTTCGGCACCGTGTTGACCTTCACGGTGACGTTGGGGCGCTCCTTCGTGTACTCCGCGTTCGCGAAGTCCTCCAGCGCCTGGGCGGGGGGCCACTCGAACCAGAGGAAGCTCAAGGTGATGGGCTCGGTGGACAGCTCGGGGATCGTCGCGGGGGCCGCGTCGCCGCCGCCCTCGCTGTCGTCACCCCCACCGCAGGCGGCCACGGTGCCGACCGCCAGGGCCAGGGCCGCCGTCGCCGCCGTGCGCCTGGAGAGCCGGCGGCGCCTTCCGTGCCTGTCGAGGAACATCATTGTTTCTCCCAATTCTCGCTTTCGGAATGCGTCCGGGGCTCACCAGGAGGTCGCGACGTACTTGGCCTCCATGAACTCGAGGAGGCCCTCGTGCCCGCCCTCGCGCCCCAGGCCGCTCTGCTTGACGCCGCCGAAGGGCGCGGCCGGGTCGGACACCAGGCCACGATTGAGCCCGACCATGCCGGACTCGAGGCGCCCGGCGACGCGCATGCCGCGGGCGACGTCCCCGGTGAAGACGTAGGAGACGAGGCCGTGGATGGTGTCGTTCGCGGCCGCGAGGACCTCCTCCGGGTCCTCGAAGCGCACCACGGGGGCCACGGGAGCGAAGACCTCCTCGCGCAGGATCTCCGCGTCCGCGGGGACGTCCACCAGCACGGTGGGGGGATAGAAGAAGCCGTCCTCCTCCGGCGGCTCCCCGCCCGTGGTGACCGACGCCCCGCGCGCCACCGCGTCACGGACCAGGTGGTCGGCCTTCTCGACCGAAGCACGGTTCACCAACGGGCCGCACTGGGTGTCGGGGTCCGTGCCGGCGCCCAGCACGATGCGGCCCATGCGCTCGGTCAGCCCGCGCACGAAGGCGTCGTGGATGCCCGCTTGGACGTAGAAGCGGTTCGCGGCCGTGCAGGCCTGCCCGCCGTTGCGCATCTTGGCGACCATCGCCCCGTCCAGCGCGGCCTCGAGGTCCGCGTCGTCGAAGACGAGGAAGGGCGCGTTGCCGCCGAGCTCCATCGCCGTCTTCAGCACCCGGTCGGACGCCTGGCGCAGCAGCACCCGGCCCACCTCGGTGGAACCGGTGAAGGACAGCATCCGGACGCGCTCGTCGGACAGCATCGCCCCGACGACGGGGCCGGGGGTCGAGGTGGCGACGACATTGACCACGCCGGCCGGGACGCCGGCCTCGGTGAGGAGGTCGGCCAGCGCGAGCGCGGTCAACGGGGTCTCGGTGGCGGGCTTGAGCACCACGGTGCAGCCCGCCGCGAGCGCCGGCCCGATCTTGCGGGTGGCCATCGCGGCAGGGAAGTTCCAGGGGGTGACGAGGACCGCCACTCCGATGGGCTGGTAGGTGACGAGGATCGAGTTCGTGCCGGCGGGCGCTTCGGCGATCTCCCCGCGCACCCGCACGGCCTCCTCCGCGTACCAGCGGAAGAACTCGGCGGCGTAGGAGGCCTCGGCCCGCGAGTCCACGAGGGACTTGCCGTTCTCGGTCGACATGAGCTGCGCGAGCTCCTCGCGCCGCTCCGTCATCAGGTCGAAGGCCCGGCGCAACGTCTCGGCACGTTGCCGGGGCGACGTGCCCGCCCAGGCGGCGGCCGCGGCCGATGCCGCGTCGACGGCTGCGACGGCCTCCTCGACGCCGGCGTCGGCGACGGAGGTGATGACGGTGGCCGTCGACGGGTCGACGACGTCGATGCGCCGGCCGCTCGCGGCGGGCCGCCACACCCCTCCGATGAACAGGTCGGTCGGCAGCTTTCCCCAGTCGACGAGCGTCACAGCGATCCTCCCCGTGCGGCGACGAGCGGCTCGTGCTCGTCGCGCAGTCCTGTGCGGTCCCCGGCGTACGCCGCGCGGACGATGCGCTCGGCGCCGGCCGCGTCGAGCCGACGCGGGTTGTTCTCCACCAGCCGCGCCGCGTTGAGCGACTGCTCCGCGGTCCAGCCGACCTTGTCCTCGGCCAGCCCGAGCTCGCCCAGCGTGCGGGGGATGCCGACGGAGGCCAGCAGGTCGGCCACGGCCTCGATGGAGGCGTCGGCCAGCTCCGCGTCGTCGCCCTGCAGGGGTACTCGCATCTCCCGGGCGATCCGGGCCAGCTCCTGCTCGCGCACGTTGCGGTTGAACTCCATGACGTACGGCAGAAGGGCGCCCACGCCGACCCCGTGCGGGGTGTGGGTCAGCGCCCCGAGCGGGTACTGGATCGCGTGGGCGGCCGCGGTCCCCGCGGTGCCGAGCGCGAAGCCGCCCGCCATGGCGGCCAGCATCATGGCCTCGCGCGCCTCCAGGTCGTCCGGGTCGGACCACGCGCGGTGGAAGTTGGCCGCGATGAGGCGCACGGCGAGGAGCGCGTACTGGTCGGTCAGCTCGCTCTTGCCGACGAAGACCCGGGCGGCCGAGAGCCCCGGCTCCGGCTCGCGCCGGATGGCGGTGAAGGCCTCCACCGCGTGGGCCAGGGCATCCGCGCCCGTGCTTGCCGTGAGCGCGGGAGGGGAGCCGTAGGTCAGCTCCGGGTCGCACACCGCGCCCCAGGGGATGATGTGCGGGCTCGAGATACCTACCTTGCTCGACCGCTCCGGGTCGGACAGGACGGCGACCGGGGTGACCTCGGAGCCGGTGCCGGCCGTCGTCGGCAGCGCGATGAGGGGCAACGTCGGCCCGGGGACCCGGAACTCGCCGTAGTAGTCCTGCGGGCGGCCTCCGTGGGCGAGCAGCACGGTCACGGACTTGGCCAGGTCGATGCAGCTGCCGCCGCCCATGCCGAGGACGACGTCGGGGGCCGCTCGGCGGGCCAGCTCCGCGCACTCGACGACCTGTCCGGTGGGTACGTCCGGCAGCGTCTCGGTGAAGGTCGAGACCTCCATGCCGGCCCCGCGCAGCAGGCCGAGCAGCTCGTCGAAGTCGGGGGTGCTGCTGAATCTCGCATCCGTGCACACGAGCGCCCGCCGCCCCACGGAGGCGGCGAGGGTTCCGAGTGCACGACGCTGCCCGGCTCCGAACAGCACGTGGCGGGGGCTCCGCAGAAGCCCGAACACAGTCATAGGCGTGGACACATCCTGCCGGGGCGGGCGCATGAGGAGCGCGCAGACGGTGAGAGCGAGACCAGGTCTCGAAGCGCAGGATCCGATAGGATCTGCGCAGAGAATCGTGCAGCAGGCGGCGCCTGTCAACATGCCTGGGAAGACTTCTCGGCAGCGGAGGTTGGCTGATGGCGAAGCGGCGCGAGGTCACGGCGGTCGAAGGCGCCACGCCGGGCGCGGGTCTGCGGGGCGAGGCGGGCGCGGCGTCTGCGCGCCCGCGGCTGGCCGACGAGGTCTACGACTTCCTGCTCTCGCAGCTCATGACGCTGCGGATCGAGCCGGACGCGCGGGTGACCATCGACGCCCTGGCGCGCGAGCTCGGGGTGTCCCAGACCCCCATCCGCGACGCCCTGAGCCGGCTCGAGGCCGACGGCCTCGTCGTACGTGTCCACCTGGCGGGCTACCGCGTGGCGCCGCAGATCACCCGGCAGCAGTTCGAGGACCTCGTCGAGATCCGGCTGCTGCTCGAGCCGTCGGTCGCGCGCCATGCGGCCGAGCGCATGACGCCGGCGCAGACGGAGCAGTTACGGGGCCTGCTGGAGGACATGGCTCGGCCGCAGGCCGGCGACCAGCACCTGGCGTACGGCATCTTCGGCCGTCGGGACGCCGCTTTCCACGACCTCATCGCGGTAGGGGGCGGCAACCGGGTCGTGCGCGAGACGCTGGCCCGCCTGCACACGCACGTACATCTCTTCAGGCTTCTCTACGACGCCAAGGTCACGAACGAGGCCATGGACGAGCACGCGGAGATCCTCGAGGCGATCGCGGCACGGGACGCGGACGGCGCTGCGTATGCGATGCGGCGGCACATCCTGCGCTCCGGTGAACGTTTCCGTCCCATCTTCGAGCGCATGGCCGCGCCGGTGAAGAAGTGATCGGTAGGACACGACTGTGCAACGGTCATTGACGCGCCCTCCAGGCTGAAGCAGACTGCGGACAGAGCGCGATCAGATCCGATCGGATTCCGAGCCGGATCGAGCCTTCACGGCAGTCGGGCAGGTGGCCCGACGAGCCCTGTCGCACGCGCTCGTCGACCGCTGAACCCCACCGAGGAGGAGCAGGTGCCCCGAGCACTCATGCTCACCGGCGACGCCGCCGAGGAGCTCGACGTCATGTACCCGCTGTACCGGATCCGGGAGGCGGGCTGGGACGTCGACGTCGCGGCGCCGAGCCGGCGCGAGGCGCAGTTGGTGATCCACGACTTCGACCCCAACTCCGACGCCTACACCGAGAAGAACGGCAGGAAGCTCCCGGTCGACCTGGCGTTCGCAGAGGTCGAGGTGGAGCGCTACTCCGCGCTCATCATCCCGGGAGGCCGCGCCCCGGAGTACATCCGGCTCGACAAGGACGTACGGCGAATCACCGAATACTTCTTCGCCCAGAACCTTCCGGTGGGGCTCGTCTGCCACGGCCCGCAGGTCCCCGCCGTCTACGGCCTGCTGCGCGGCCGCCGGACCGCGTGCTTCCCCCCGCTGACCGGGGACATGGAGAACGCCGGCGCGATCGTGGTCGACGCTCCCGACGTCGTCGACGGCAACATCGCCTCGTGCCGTGGCTGGCCGGACATGCCGGAGTTCTCGCGCGCCTTCATGGGGCTTCTCGAGCGCGCGGCGGTCCCCGCTTGACCCAGCTGCGGGCGGTCGGCGACGCGGGCTCCGCGTCGCCGACCGGGGGTGACGTCGTCGTCGACGGCTCCCCGGTCCACGTCGTGCAAGCCGGCTCCGGCCCGGGCGTGCTGCTGCTGCACGGGTCGGGGCCGGGCACGACCGGATGGGGGGCGTGGCGGGCGACCGCGGCCGCCCTGTCCGGCCGCTTTCGCGTCGTCGTGCCCGACCAGGCCGGGTTCGGGGCGACGCCCATCCCGGGCGAGGGCCGGGCCGGGCGCGACGTGTGGGTCTCGCAGGCCGCCGGCGTGATGGCGGCGCTCGGCCTCGGGACGTACGCCGTGGTCGGCCACTCCATGGGCGGCGCCGTCGCCCTCGCGCTCGCTGCGGCGTACCCGGACCGGGTCTCGCGCGTGGTCGCGGTGTCCTCGATGGGGGCGCCCGCACCGCTCTCGCCCGGGCTGGACGCGCTCTGGTCCGCCCGCCCGTCGCGCGACGCGGCCCGCAGCCTGCTGCGCCTGCTGTTCCACGACGAGGTGCTCGTGACGGAGGCGGCCGTCGACGCCCGCCTCGCCGCCATGACGGCCGGCGAGGCGGCCTACGCACGGCTCTTCCCGCCACCGCGGGAGCGGTGGGCGGACGACCTGGCCCTCGACGAGCCGACCCTCGCATCGGTCGTCGCGCCCGTCCTGCTGGTGCACGGGCAGCAGGACGCCGTCACGCCCCTCGAGCAGACCGCCCTCCGCCTGCGCAGCCTGCTGCCGGACGCCCGGCTGGAGACGATCCCGGAGTGCGGCCACGTCCCCGCCGTGGAGCATCCCGCGCTCTTCCTCCGCACGGTCGAGGGCTTCCTGCAGCCGTGAGCGGTTCCGCATGTCGCAGCGTCGCGGGCTAGAGTCCGCGGGCGTGCCCGCCGGAAGGCCGCCCGAGCCGCCCCGTCAACGGCCGACGCTCTCCCGCATCGCGCAGATCGCGGGCGTGTCGGTCCCCACGGTGTCCAAGGTGGTCAACGGCCGCGCGGACGTCGGCCCCGACACCCGTAGCCGCGTGGAGCGCGCGCTGCGCGAACACGGCTACCGTCCCGCCCGCAAGCTCGGAGCCCCCGGGGCGCACATCGAGCTCGTCTTCCACGCGCTGGAGAGCGCCTACGACACGGAGGTCATCAACGGCGCCGAGCAGGTCGCGAGCGAGAACGGCCTGGCGCTGGTCATCTCGCAGCTCAACTACCGCTTCACCCCGGGGTCCGTGGAGATGGAGCGCGTGCTGTCGCGCCGGCCGGCCGGCGTCATCTCGGTCTTCTCCGGGCTGGGAGCGGAGCAGCGCCGGCAGCTGCGCGACCGTGACATCGCGTACGTCGTGGTCGACCCGACCGAGGACCCCGGCCCGGACTTCCCGACGGTGGCCGCGAGGAACTGGCACGGTGGGGCGCTGGCCACCCAGCACCTGCTCGACCTCGGTCACCGCCGCATCGCCGCGGTGACCGGGCCGCTGTGGGCTCTGCCCGCGCGCGCACGGCTGGACGGCTACACCGCGGCCCTGAGGCGAGCCGGCCTCGCCCTCGACCCGGCTCTCGTCCGGGAGGACGACTTCGTCCCCCGCGGTGGCCGGGAGCAGGCGCAGGCGCTCCTGCAGCTGCCTGACCGCCCCACGGCCGTGGTCGCGGGCAACGACGGCCAGGCGCTCGGCGTGTGCCAGGCGGCCCAGGAGGCCGGGCTGCGCGTGCCGCAGGACCTCAGCGTGGTGGGCTTCGACGACCTGTCCATCGCCGCGTCCAGCGTCCCGCCGCTGACCACGGTCCACCAGCCGATCCGCGAGATGGCCGCCGCCGCGGCCGGCATCGTCGTGCGGCAGGCGGCCGGCGTGCCGCTCACGGAGTCTCGTGTCGAGCTCCCCGTCGAGCTCGTCGTGCGCGCCAGCACGCAGCCGCCCCGCGGCGGGTAGCCAGCTCAGCGCGCGGATCGCGCGCCCTCCGCCGGCGCCCGTCGGCCCTGCTGCGCCCGCCGCGTCCGCGCACGCACCGAGCTGGACCGCACGACCAGCTCGGGTGGGACGACGTCGTACCGCGCCGGCACGGACGCCCCCTGCGCAAGCCGCTCGACGAGGAGGTCGATGCTGCGCCGGCCGACCCGCGCGAAGTCCTGGCGCACCGTGGTCAGGGGCGGGCTGTAGTACGCGGCCTCGGGCACGTCGTCGAAGCCCACGACCAGCACGTCCTCGGGCACGCGGAGCCCCGCCTCGCCGAAGGCGCGCAGCAGGCCCAGCGCCATCTGGTCGTTGGCCACGAAGACCCCCTCGACGTCTCCTCTCGCGGCGAGCAGCCGTCCCGCCTCGTAGCCGGCGGACGGGCGCCACGTCCCGCCCACGACCGGCGGGACGGGGCGCCCGGCTGCCTCGAGGGCCGCCCGCCATCCGTCCGCCCGCTCCTCGGACTCCGTCCAGCCCTCCGGCCCGGCCACGTGGAACACCGTGCCCGCCCCCTGGTCGAGCAGGTGGGCCGTCGCGAGCCGGGCGCCCTCGACCTGGTCGACACCGACGCAGGGCATCCCTGTGGAGCCGCCCGCGCCGACGACGACCACGGGCACCCGTTCCGCGAGCTCCGCAGCGGCGGCTGCCGCTTCGTGGAAGGGCGCGATGAGGACGACGCCGTCGACCGCCTGCCCGACCAGCCGGTCCAGCGCCCGACGGACCCCGTCGGCGCCCGGCGAGTCCAGGCCGGCGACGCTGACGAAGTACCCGGCCGCCCGAGCGGCCACCTCGATGCCGTGCACGGTGCTCGCCGGCCCGTGCAGGGTGGGGTCGAAGCTGACGACGCCCAGGGTGAGCGAACGCCGGGTGGCCAGCGCCCGGGCCGCCGGGTTGGGCCGGTAGCCCAGCTGCTCGATGACGGCGGCCACACGTTCTCGCGTCTCCGGCCGGACCGCGGGGGAGTCGTTGAGCACGCGCGACACCGTCTGGTGCGAGACGCCGGTGGCCGCGGCGACGTCGGCGAGGGTCACCGCCCGGGCGAGCGAGCGGGGACGGCCGCGAGATCCGGCTGCCGACATGGCGTTTCCTCCAGAGCGGTGTCGTCGGGGTGCTGCCGCACGACGGAGCCCGGCCCGACCGTTGCGGGTCGAGCCGGGCTCCGGGGCACGGCGGCCGCAGGGCGACCGGTGCGTCAGCTCACCGGATCAGGGCGTCGAGCACGGGGAGCAGCACCGCGCGCGCGGAGTCGCTGACCTTGCTCGGCGAGGCGCCGGCGAGCATCGCGCGGGCCGACCGCAGATGCGTCTGCTGCACGCTTCCCTCGGCGCGGGCCGCGTCCGAGAGCTGTTGCTGCAGGTCGGCCGCGAGGCCGGCGGCGAGCTGCCCGCCGTCCAGCAGCGCGGCGGCCCGCACCTGAGCCTCGGCGATCCCGGTGGGGTCACCGAGCCACAGCTCCAGCTGCTCGAGCAGCGCGGACCGTGCCGCGGCCGAGACCTTGCTCGTGCGGGCCGCGACGAGCAGGTCGCGCAGCGCCCGGGCCTCCACCTGCACCGCTGCGGGGTCCTGGCCCTGCTCGGCCTGCTGCGCGCGGTCGATGACCCGCTGCAGGTCGCGCCCGAGGCTCGCCGTCAGGTCGCCCCGGCCGACGGCACCAACGACCGCCGCGTCGAGCCCGGCGGCCGGCGGCAGCAGCCGGACGGACGCGCTGCCCTGCGAGCCGTCGAGGATCTCGAAGCCGAGGAACTCGGCCGTGACGGTGGAGGCTCCCGCCGGTAGGCCCGCGGGCAGCTGTACCGAGGCCTTGCCGTCGGTGAGGTACGCCGTCTGCGACCAGTCCCCGGCCGAGAACCGGACCTGCCCGCCGGTCTCGAAGGTGTCGGCCGCGCGGACCGTCGCCGTCACGGTCGGCCGGCTGCCCTCGAAAGCCACCGGCGCCACCGTGACCTCGGTGGTCGTGGCCACGTCACTGTTCGGGATCCCGCGGATGGAGTTCCACTCGCGCAGCGTGATCGGAATGACGGTGCCGTGACGCGGCCGCGGGACCCCCGCGTTGGTCATCGTGATCGGCTTCGCGTCCCAGGTCGGCGCCTCGATGTTCTCCTCGCACGCGGCCTGGTAGCCGCCGCCGTTCGTGTAGCGGTCACCCCACAGGTAGAACTGGCCGGGGCAGGCGGTGTCGCCCGGGTTCGCCTCGAAGATGATCGGGCCCTCGTAGCCCTGGTTCGCCACCCACGTCGTGCGGCCGAGGGCCGGGGCGACGAGCTGCCAGTTGTTGATGTTGCTGTCGAGGAAGTCGGTGTGCTTCTCCGAGAAGATGTCCGAGCCGGCGTTGCCGGCCTCGTTCTTCGTGACGCGGTAGTAGTAGTCGCCGACCTTGATCGCGGTCGTGTCGATGCGCGACTGCGGGAACGGGTTCTGCCAGACCTTGGGCTCCGAGAAGGTCTGGAAATCGCGCGTGATGTTGTACCACATCTGCGCGTTCCCGGGGTTGGTGCGGTTGACCGGGTCGTTCCACAGCGACTGCGCCCAGAAGACGACGTACGCGCCGATCTCCTCGACCCACAGCGACTCCGGGGCGAACGCGTTGCCCGCGTTCTCCGGCGCGACCTTGACGTGGCGCTGCGGCGTCCAGTTCACGAGGTCGTGCGACTCGAAGACCTCGATGTACTGCGTGTCGTTGATCTCGTAGCCGCCCTGGTCGTACCAGTTCAGGTCGGTGGCGATCATGTAGAACGTGTCGCCGTCGGGAGACCGGACGATGTGCGGGTCGCGCAGGCCCTGGTCGCCCAGCTGGGAGATGAGCGACGGGCGCCCGCCGGTGAGGCCGGTCCAGTCCAGCGCCGTGTTGCCGTTGGAGGTGGCGAACATGATCTGCTCGCCGTCGGCGATGTTCTCGCCCTTGAAGTAGCCGAGGAAGTAGCGCTCCTTCTCCTCCCAGCGCGGCAGCGGCTTGACCGTGACGGGGAACGACTTGGTCTGCGAGGCCGACCCCTTGGTGATGGTCGCCGTCAGGGTCCCGGTCACCGCGGGACGGCCGTACGCCGGCCGGGTCACCTCGCCCGTCGGGCCGACGAGGTCGGTGGTCGACGTCCAGGTGATCGTCGAGCCGAACTCGCCGGTCGCCGGGAGGTCGATGTTGCCCCGCACGTCGTCGGTCTTGTAGAGGTCGAGGTCGAACGTGTCGCGGTCGACCGCCTGCGCGTCGTCGAACTGCGCCTTGACGGTGACGGGGATCTGGCGCGTGGTGACGCTGTCCGTGCCCTTGCGCACCGTCGCCGTGAGCACGACGGTCGCGTCGGGCTGGCCGAGCGCCGGGCGCGTGACCCGGCCCGTCACCTGCACCTTGCGGGCGCTGTTGGTGGCCGGCGGTGTGTACACCGACACGACCGAGGGGTCCGAGCTGGCCCACGTGATGGACGAGCCGGCCACCGAGCCGACCTTCGGGAGGACGATGTCGCGCACGATGGCGCTCGTCAGGCCGAGGTCGATCGCGGCCGCGTCGGCGCGTACGCCGGCCTCGACGCTCGCGTCGGACAGCGCCAGCGCCTCGTCGAGGCTGACCGCGCGGTCGTAGACGCGGAAGTCCTTGAGGATGCCGCGGAAGGAGTAGTGGCCCGCGACCTGCGACCGCGCGAGGAAGTTGCAGTTGGTCCCGGCGGTGACGTTGACCGACGGCGGCGTGGTCAGGTTGGTGACCTGGGCCTGGCGGACGCCGTCGACGTAGACCGTGCCGGTCCAGCTGGTGCCGTTGGCGTTCAGCGACTGGGTGTACGTGACGTGCTTCCAGGCGCCCTCGAGCAGGTGGCTGGGTGCGGCGGCCATGACGTTCTGGCTGCCGACACCGACGCGGAAGCGAAGGCCCGGTCGAGGGGCGGTGTTCGACGCGAAGATCGAGCCCTGCGCTCCGGTGTCGACGTCGCAGCTGCCGGACTTGCTGCCGAAGCTCCACATCTGGTGGTCGCCGACGTTCGCCGGGTCGACCCACACCTCGTAGTCGACCGTCAGGTTTGTCATGCTGGCGGTGAGGTCGTTCGGCAGCCGCACGTGCGCGCCCGTGAGCGAGTCCTCGTAGGAGCTCGGGTTGAACCGCACGCCGTCACCGGTCAGCTCGGCCTTCTGCGGGTTCACCAGCGTCGCGTCCGCCGCCGACCCCGCACTACCGGAGTTGTGGAGCACCGTCCCGCTCGTCTCGTCGAGCTTGAAGCGGTGGACCAGCCCGGCGGTGAGCTCCTGCTCGGTGAGCGCGGCGCGCTTCTTCACCGTGACCGGGAAGTCCTTCGTCCCGGTGAGGCCGCGGTGGGTGACCGTCGCGGTGAGCGTGGCGGAGGCGTCGGCCGCGTCGGCAGCGGGGCGGGTGACCCGGCCGGTCGCCGTGACGGCCGCGGGGTTGCTGCTGGTCCAGGTGAGCCCGGGTGCCGTCGGCAGGACGAGGTGCTCGCGGACCGCGCTGGTGTCCCCGAGTGTCACCCCGGCCAGGATCTCCTGCAGGTTCCCGGGAGCCGTGGCCGCGGACAGCTCCTGCACCCGCGCAGGGGCGAGGGCTGCGGAGTAGACGCGGAAGTCCTTGACCGTCCCGGCGAATTGACGGACCGTGCCGGAGGTGACGTTCGACCGGCCGATGTACGACGTCGGCGAGGTGATGTCAGCGGGCTTGAGCGTGAGCCCGGAGTTGATGCCCACCAGCGCGCCGTCCTCGTACACCCGCAGCTCGCCCGGCGCGGAGGCGCTGCCGCCCTTGACCGTCACCGCGACGTGCTTCCACACGTTGCGGGCCAGCCCTGCCGGCCCGGCCGCGGTCTGGGCGGGGGTGCCGGGGCCGGCGATCGCTGCCTGGTGGCGGACCGTCGTCGAGTTGTTGTCGCCGGGGGAGGAGACGAGGTAGCCGCCGTTGTCGGAGTTCTGCCCGAACGCCGCGACGGGGCCGCCCGCGGCCGTGCCGGAGGCCAGCACGTCGTACGCGATGGTCACGTCGGACAGGCCGGCAAGGAGGGCATCGGGCAGCTTGACCGCGGGGAAGGCGTTGAGGTTGGTGCTGCTGCCACCCGGCAGGCGCAGGCCGCGCCCGTTCTGCCAGGCCGCGGTGCCCGTGTTGTTGACGATGACGGCGTCCTTGCCGTTGCCGGACGCGTCGTGCACGGTGCTGCCGCTCGTCTCGTCGAGCGGGTAGTGGACGACGAGGCCGTCCTCGGCGGCGAGGGCCGTGTCCGCTGTGGCGACCGTCGCCGCCAGCCCGGACGCGCCGAGCGCCAGGGCCGTGGCCGTCGCCAGGAGGCGGGAGCTGCCGGGTCTCCGGCGGGAAGTCGTTCGGGTCATGGGGGTCGCATACTCCTTCGTATGTCCCGGGTGCAGCCCGCTGTCCGTCGTCAGCGGTGAACTGCCGTGGGGCGGAAGGCGAGAGGGCCGAGTCCGACCGGTCCCGTCGCTGCCGCACTCCTCCTTGTCTGGCCAGCTGCGGAGCGCCCTCGCACAGGCGCTCCGCGTCGGATTCTGTTATCGCTCACAACCGCCGGCGTCCCGGGTCCAGGGGCACCGGCGCGGCCACGCTAGAGGCGCCTCGAACGCAGTGGCAATGGGTAGCGAAAGTTTTCGTTGTTGCCTCCGACAAATCGTTGTCGGAGGCACCCGTGGCCGGGTGGACGGGCCATTGCCCGTCCATCCGGCCACGGGGTCCCCGGGTCGCCGTCGCCGGGTCAGGGCCGCCGGGTCAGGGCCGCAGCCAGGGAGCGAGCTCGTCGAGCAGGGCCGTCTTGGCGGTGGCTCCGATCTTCGCCGGCCGCGCAGCCAGGACGACGTCCCGCAACTGGGTGAGGAGCGCGCGCACCTGCTGGTCGTCGCCGCCGGCCTGCGCCGTACGGGCGTCATCGAGGTAGGCGCGCAGGTCGCGCGCCACGCTGCGCTGCAGGTCGCCCGCGGCGACAAGGGCGTCGAGCGTGGCGTAGAGCGGGTCGAGGCTCAACCCGTGGGTGAGGTCCATCATCCCCTTCGACGCGGTCAGCGTGTAGTTCTCGCCGAACACGTTGAGCTGCAGGATCCCCACCTTGACGTTCTCGGTCGTCCCGAGGATGCGCACCCGGATCGCGTGCGTGAAGACCCGGTCGAACGGCAGGTAGTCGACCGGGAGGGCGGTGGTGTTCTGGCTCTTGTCCACGAGCGGCGCCCATGCGTTGGCGTTGATGTCGAAGAACTCCACCGTGTACTTCACGGCGTTCCTCGCCGTGAAGGCCTGCCCGAGCTCCTTCCAGTTGATCTGGATCGCCGAGACGTGGAACGCGTTGCTCAGGCCCACGACGAAGGTCGGCGACGGGTCGCCGTCGCGCGGCTCCCACCAGGTGCTGAACGTGCGGTCCGTGGCGTAGTACGGCGTGCGCCCGGGCGCGTAGCTGCTGGCCCAGTAGGCGTACGAGTTCGTGGCGAGGTTGTAGAGGCCGGCGTCCCGGCTGGTGTTGCCCGCCGGGGGCTGTGCGGCGGGCGACAGCTGCGGCGTGTTCGTGATCCGGCAGGAGATGTTGCCCCTGTCGTCCACCTCGCAGATGTCGATCCCCATCCGGCGCTCGAAGATCTCCTCGTACGCGATGACGTAGGTGTAGAAGAAGACGAGGTTGCCGTCGGCGTCCTGGACGAAGCTGCCGTGGCCGGCGTCGGGGTAGAGCGAGCTCGGGAAGTTCCCGCCGATCTCCTGGCCGATCGGGTTGTTCGCCTGCGGGACGAAGGGGCCGAGGGGGCCGCCCGTCGACTTGTAGACGCCGGTCGAGTACGTGGTGTGCTCGGTGCCGCCGGACGCGACCTGGATGTAGTACTGCTGGCCGATCTTGAAGAGCTGAGAGCCCTCGACGTAGCCCAGGTTGTACATCTGCTTGCTGTCGCCGAGGTGCATCCACTCCTCGTGCGGGTCGAAGTCGACGACCACGACGGGCTCGCTCAACAGGCGAGTGGGGTTGTTCGGGTCGAGCTCGACACCCATGATCGGCGCGCCGATGTTGTAGGAGAGGAAGAGCCGGTTGGTGTCCTCGTCGAGGAAGAACTGCACGTCGCCGGGGCTGAGGGTCTGGCCTCCGGGCCGGGTGAACCGGCCCAGCTGCGTCCAGGGGCCCGTCGGGCTGTCGGCGACGTACACCGGCGAGTTGTTGCCGGCGAGGTAGTACTTGCCGTTCACCCGGACCGCCGTGGGAGCGGTCGGCCCGATGTTCATCTCGTGCATGGTCCAGTTGATGTAGTCCGTCGTGGAGTACACCGCCCGGTTGCCGTTCTGCATGCTGCCCGAGAGGTAGAGCCAGATCGTCCCGTCGTAGTTGACGGCCGAGAAGTCGGCCATCGTGCGGAAGGCGTTCTCGCTCAGGACCCGGAACCCGGTCCTGGCGCGGCCGACGAGGTTGCGGCCGTCCGCCTCGACCCACTGCTCCTTCGCGAGGATCGGGAGCATCTGCGTCGAGTTGATGCCGGCGTCGGTGGCAGGCAGCGTGCTGGGCGTCCTGCGCACCTCCATCCACGGCAGGTTGATCGGGTTCACGTACGTCTTGCTCATGTCGACAGGAGCCGTCGCGTACTTCGGCTGCAGGCGGGTGCCGACGGTGGTGTGCAGCGGCGCGGCCTCCGCCGGGGCCGCCTCGAGGGCGAGTGGCACGGCGGCGGCGGCCGCCCCCACTGCTGATGCGCGCAGGAACGCGCGTCGCCCCATGCCGTTCGGGATGTCGTTGTCCATGAGCTCCTCCGACGTCGTCGTTGTCGTGGTGGGCGTGGTGGTGGGCGTGGTGGTGGGCGTGGTGGTGGGGGTACTGCTCCGCGTCGCGCGCCGTGGTAGCCGCGGCCGCTTGCGGTGCGGAGCCGCGTCAGGGTGCACGACGAGGGCGCCGGGCAAGCGCTGTGAGCGTTCACACGAACTGCGCTTCACCCGTGTCTTCGCGCGAGCGGGATCGCCGACGCCCGGCCGCTGTGGACGGCCTCGGGACGCGGTGCTGCCTCCGGTGTGCGAACCGGGGTACAGCGCGCTTTCGTCGCGGGGCCGAACTTAACCGCGGCTCCGGACAGCGTCAAGGGCCGCACGAAGCGGCGGGGTCGACCGGCGTTCGTCCAGATCTGGCCCGTTGACGGCCGGAATGGCGCTCTCGTAGGTTGCGGGAGACGTCGGCCCACTCGCCGCCGTCGTCGTCCTCGCGGAGGCTTCGATGAAGAAGCTCGTCCTCGCCGCCGTGTCGGCAGCGGCCCTGAGCGCCGGTGCCCTCGTCTCGCTCCCCACGGCCGCCGTCGCGGTCGACGAGGTGTGCCCGAGCGGGACCGTCGGCCTCGTCTTCGACGACGGGCCGTCGAGCTACCGACCGCAGACGCTGCGCGTGTTGCGCGAGAAGCTCGTCCCCGCCTCGTTCGCGGACATCGGGATGCGCGTCGCGGCCAACCCGCACATCACCGAGTTCGAGGTCCGCGAGGGCCACTCGGTCATCAACCACTCCTACCGCCACGTCAACATGGGCCAGCTCGCCCCGGCGGACATGCGACGCGAGATCCTCGCGGCCGAGTCCGTCATCCTGGGCTCGGGCGCGACCTTCGCCTTCAAGGGCTTCCGTGCTCCGGGCGGGTCCGGCAACGGCGCCCCGCTGCGCCAGGCGATCGCCGATGCGGGCTACGTCAGCGTCCCGTCCAACCTCGGGGGGAACGACTTCCGCGCCGAGACCACCGCGACGACGATCCGCGACGCGATCCTGAACAACCTCTCACCCGACCGGATCCTGCTGTTCCACGACGGCCCGATCGACACCCCGGCGGGCGCGGCCGTGCAGGAGGCCCTCCCGCAGGTGCTAGACGGCGTCCGGGCGCGCGGCTACTGCTTCGGCGTCGTCAACGCGGCGGGCCAGGTGGTCCCGGGCCGGCTCAGGCCGTCGGCTCAGCCGATCCCGGCGATCGTGAGCCCCGTGCCGTACAAGCCGCTCCTCTTCGCCGGCGACCCGCCGCAGACGCCGCCGCAGCCGTACGCCATCGTCCGGGGCGAGTCGGTGCGCCACCTGTCGGTCGACGTGGCCGACCTCGTCGCGGCGGGCTCGGTCGTGCGCAGCCTCGCCCGCGACCTCGGCCGCCTCGTCGAGCAGGGCGAGCAGGCCCAGCTGTGCGGGAACGTCGACGCCCAGCGCCGGCGCCTCCGGGAGATCCGCGCCCTCGTGCAGTCGGCCCGGTCGAGCAAGATCGACGACGCGGGACGAGCGGCGCTGCTCGCCCAGGTGGACCGGATGCTCGTCGGCATCTGACGCCCGCGACGCCCCTGAGCGGGGGGTCGAGCGTCGCCGCGTCGTGCGCCCGTCCGGCGCGTGCCATGGCAGGGTGGGCTCACCGCGAACGCTGCGGTGGACCAGGCACGAGAAAGGGCGTGGCATGACCGGAGCCAGTGACACCGAGGGCACGGCCCAGCGCACCGGTCACGTCGGCGTCGAGCAGGAGCTCACCGTCCTGCTGCGCCGGGCCCGCGGGACCTCCCAGGAGTTCGCGCGCCAGATCCACCCGGAGCTCGAGAACGACGCGTACGGGCTGTTGATCCGGCTGGACCAGGTGGACGGGGCGCGCGGCACCGACCTCGCCGCCTTCTTCGGCGTCGGCAAGCCGACGATCAGCCGGCAGGTCGCCACCCTGGAGAAGCTCGGCCTGGTGGAGCGCCACCCGGACGAGACCGACGGCAGGGCGACGGTGCTCAAGATCACCGAGGACGGGCGCGCGCGCATCCGGCGGATGAGGGAGGCCCGTCGCGAGTACTTCGGCGAGCTGCTCGCGAGCTGGGACGAGGCCGACGTGAACCTCTTCGCCAAGCTGCTGCACCGCTACAACGAGACCGTCTTCAGCTACCGCTGAGCGGAGAGCTCAGCAGGTCACCGGCTCGTCGGCCACCCGCGGCAGGGCTGCGGGCTGCTCGTGCGGGTGGAGCACCCCGTGCTCGAGCCGGAGGACGGCGTCGGCGGCCTCCAGCCCCTCCGGTCGGTGGGTCAGCAGCAGGACGGTGCGGCCGTCCGCGGCTCCGAGCAGGTCCGTCAGGAGGGCGCGGGCCGTGGGCTCGTCCAGCCCCTCGGTCGGCTCGTCGAGGACCAGCACGGGCAGGTCGGCGAGCAGTGCCCGGGCCATGGCGAGCCTGCGTCGCTCGCCACCGGACAGGGCGCGGCCGCCGTCGCCGAGCTGGGTGTCGAGGCCGCCGGGCAGTCGGGCGTACCAGTCGCCCAGGCGCGCGCGGCCGAGCGCGCGCACCAGTTGGTCGTCCGAGGCGTCCGGCCGGGCCAGCGCGAGGTTCTGCCGGAGCGTGGTGGCGAACACGTGCTCGTCGTCGGACAGGTGCCCGACCCGCCGGCGCACCGCGTCCCCGGGCAGCCGCGCGAGCTCTGCACCGCCCAGCCGCACGCTGCCCGCCGATACGTCGAGCAGGCGCAGCAGCACCGCCCCCAGCGTCGACTTCCCGCTGCCGGACGCGCCGACGACGCCCACGACCGCCCCCGCGGGCAGGTCGAGGTCGACCCCGCGCAGCACCTGGTTCCCGGCCTGCCAGCCGGCGTGGACGCCCCGCAGCTGCAGGTGCGTCCCCGCGGGCAGCGGGAGCGGGGCGGCGGGCTCGGTCGCCGCCGGTGCGGTGCCCAGCACCTCGGCCAGCCGCGCCCGGGCCACCGAGCCGCGCGAGCGGGCCCGCGCCGCCGCCGGCAGCGGGGCGAGCAGCTCGCCGGCGCCCAGAGCGGCGAGGGTCAGCACGGCGTAGGAGGTGCGGGCCAGCTCGCCGGCGACGACGGCCGGCGCGGCCGCGAGAGCCACGGCCGCAGGCAGCAGGCCGGAGCCGGCTCCGACCAGCGCGTCCGCGAGCCCCGCGACGCGGGCGCGGGCACGGGCGGCGCTGTCGCAGGCGCGTCCCGCGGCCTGCACACCGGCCGCAGCCCCGGCCGCCCCGGCCGGCAGCGTCAGCAGGTCGTCGGCACCGTCGAGGGCCTCGAGCACCTCTTCCTGCAGCCGGGCGTCCGCGGCCGCCTGCCGCGCCGCGAGCCGTCCCGCCCCGATGGCCGCGGCAAGGGGCGCGGCCACCCCGGCCAGCAGCAGGAGCGGCAGTGCGGCCGTCGCGGCCGGTGGGCAGATCGCGTACGCCCCGGCGAGCGCGACCGCGCCCGCCACTGCCGTGACCAGCACCGGCTGCGCCCACCGCACCCGCACGTCGGCGCGCGCGTCGACGTCGGCGACGAGCCGGGTCAGCAGGTCACCGCGGCGGGGCACGTGCCGGCCGGGCACGCGGGGCACGAGCTGCGCGTAGACCTCCGACCTCCACTCGGCGAGCCGGCGGAGCGCGACCTCGTGGGTGAGCAGGCGCTCGACGTAGCGCAGGAGCGGCCGTGCGACCGCGGTGCCGCGCACGGCGACGACCGCGAGCGAGAGCGCGAGCACGGGCGGGGACCCGGCTGCACGGGCGATCAGCCAGGACGCGGCCGCCACCAGCCCGAGGCCGGTGAGCGCGGCCGCCACCCCGACGAGAACGGCGAGCAGGTCGCGGGCGCGGTGCCAGCGGTCGGTGACCGGCGCCGCCGGGAGCTGCGCGCCCGCCCCGGTCGTGGTGCGCCGCGGCGCCGGCGGGGCAGGAGCCGGCACGGTTGGCCGCGCGGGCAGGTGCACGACCCGGTCGGCGGCCGCCACGAGCGCCGGCCGGTGCGCGACGGCGAGCACTGCGTACCCGTCGTCGGCGAGCCGACGCAGTGCCGTCACCACACGCGCCTCCGCCGCCGCGTCCAGGTGCGCCGTCGGCTCGTCGAGCAGCAGCAGCTGGGCGCCGCCGCGGGCGGTGAGGAACGTCCGGGCCAGGGCGAGCCGCTGCCGCTGGCCCGCGGACAGCCCGGCGCCCCGCTCGCCGACCCGGGTGTCGAGGGTCACGGGGGGCTCGACCCCTGCGTCGTCCAGCGCCGCCCGGAGCGCCGCCTCGGGCACGTCCGGCCGGCCCGCAGTGACGGCCTCGCGCGCGGTGCGGGCCGCCGGGAAGGTAGGCCGCTGCGGCAGGTACGCGACCCGCTCGGCGCGGGCCAGCTCGCCGTCGTACGCCGACAGCCCCGCGCAGGCCCGTAGCAGGGTCGTCTTCCCCGCCCCGGACGGGCCGGTCAGGGCCACCAGCTCGCCGGGGCGCACGTCGAGGTCCAGGGGGCCGCAGCGGGGGCCGTCGGCGCCTCCGGGCGAGGCGGCCAGCCCGCGCACGCACAGTCCGGGAACCTGCTTCAGGGCTCGCGGGGCACCGGGGCCGCGCGCGAGCACCGCGTCGAGCTCGTCCAGCACGGCGAGCGCGTCCGCGCTGGCGTGGAAGCGGGCACCGACCTCGCGCAGCGGGGCGTAGGCATGAGGAGCGAGCAGGATCACCAGCAACGCTGTTCGCAGATCGAGGCTTCCGTCGACCAGGCGCAGGCCGGCGGAGACGGCGACCAGCCCGACGGAGACGGTCCCGACCAGGTCGAGCGCGGTGGAGGACAGGAAGGCGACACGCAGCACCGAGAGGGTGGAGCGCCGGTGCGCGTCCGTCGCTGCCGCGACCACGCCGGCCTGGCGCTCCGCCCTGCCGTACGCCCGCAGCGTGGCCAGGCCCTGCACGGCGTCCAGGAAGTGCGCGGCGAGCCGGCTCATCGCGTGCCACTGCCGCTCGGCCCGGCGCTGGGCGGTCCAGCCGAGCAGGGCGGCGAAGAGCGGGACCAGCGGCAGGGTGACGGCGACGGTGACCGCCGTCGCAGGGTCGAGCAGGGCCAGAACGGCCACGACGGCGACCGGCAGCACGGCGGCGACGACGAGCGAGGGCAGGTACGCGGTGAACCAGGGCTCCAGGGCCGCCAGCCCGGAGGTCAGCAGGGTCGCGACGCGGGCGACCCCGAGCTGCCCGGCGACCGGGAGGGCCGCCCGCAGCGCCGCCGACCGCAGCTCGCCCTGGACGGCCGTCGCCACCCGGACCGCCAGCAGCTGCTCGGCCCAGCGCACCGCCGCGGCAGCCAGCACCAGCCCGGCCAGCACGGCCGCCGCGGGCAGCAGCCGCGTGGCCGGCGCCGGGAGGCGGCCCGGGTCGGCCACCGGCGACACGAGCCCGACGACCGCGAAGACCTGGGCGACCGCGAGCCCGCTGCCCAGTGCCCCGGTGAGGGCCAGTGCCGCGCTGCCCACCCGCGCGTGCCGGGAGCGGCGGAGCAGCCGCGGGTCCAGCGGCTTCACGAGCGGGCCGCCTGCGACGGGAGCACGGGTGCGACCCGAGGCCCCGCGACGCGCTGCCGGAAGACCCAGTACGACCAGGCCTGGTAGACGAGCACGCCCGGCAGGATCACCACTGCGGCGACGGACAGGGCGCGCAGTGCGTACGGCGAGGCTGCTCCGCCGTGCAGCGTCAGTGACCACTCCTCCGCGAGCGTGCTGGGCATCAGCGTGGGCAGTCTGGAGGCGAAGACGGCCACGACGGCGAGCGCGACCGCGCTACTGCTCGCGGCGAACGTCAGCGCCTCCCGGGCGCGGAGCGCGGCGAGCCCGGCGAGCCCGGCCGCGATGCCCGCCAGCACCAGGAGGCCCGCGCCCGTGGCCAGCCCGGCGAGCGCGGCGGCCAGGCCGACGGCCGGGGCGAGCCTCCCGGCCGCCCGACGTGCGGCCTGCCGCTGCCTCCCCTCGGTGCGCAGTGCGAGGAACGCAGCGCCCTGCAGCAGGCAGGCCGCGACGCCGGCCACCGCCCCGAGCAGGGCGGGGCCGGTGAGCACGAGGCCCAGGGAGCGGCCCGCCCCGGTGCCGCGCACCTCCCCGTCGGGCCCGAGCGGGAGGCCCTGGGCGAGCACCGCGAGCACCGCCCCGAAGAGGGCTGCCGTGGCCAGCGACGCCGCGGCCAGCGCCATGTCGCACCGGGCGCGCCACCGCGGGTCGTCGACCTTGCCGCGGAACTCGAGGGCCACGCCACGGACCGCCAGGGCCAGCAGGACCAGCACCATCGGCAGGTAGAGCCCGGACAGCAGCGAGGCGTACCAGGCCGGGAACGCCGCGAACATGACGCCCACCGCGGCGACGAGCCAGACCTCGTTGCCGTCCCACACCGGGCCGATGGTGCGGACCAGTACGCCGCGCCGCTCCTCGCGGTGCGCGCCGCGCGTGAGCCCGACGAGCATGCCGACCCCGAAGTCGAAGCCCTCGAGGACGAAGAACGCGACCCACGAGGCGATCGCGAGGACAAGCCAGACGGTGGGGAGGTCCAGCGCCATCGAGCGAACTCCGCTTCAGTAGGTCAGGGCCGGGACGGGGGCGTCGTCCCGCTCGGCGGGCGCCGGCTCCTCGGGCGGGAGCCCGGCGTGCAGCAGGCGCTGGACGAGCCGCGCCCAGGCCAGGGCCAGCAGGCCGTACACGAGCGCGAAACCGCCGAGCGAGAGCAGCACCTCGGTCGACGTCAGCCCGAGGGAGACGCCGTCCTCGGTGCGGAAGAGGCCGAACACGAGCCACGGCTGGCGGGCGGTCTCCGTGAAGACCCAGCCGAAGGAGTTGGCGGCCGCGGGCAGCAGAGGGAGGGCGAAGGCGAGGACGGGCACGAGCCGGGAGAGGGCGCGGGGGACGGGGAGCGGCCTGCCCTTGCGGGTCAGCCAGAGGTACGCCGCGGCGAGCGCCGCCGCGGCCAGCCCGACCCCGATCATCAGCCGGAAGCTCCAGAAGGCGACGGGCACCCACGGGACGTAGTCACCGGCGCCGAAGCGGGCGGCGTACTCGCTCTGCAGGTCGCCCATGCCCGAGATCGTCGCGCCGAAGCTGCCCTTGCCCAGGAAGGAGAGCAGGCCGGGGATCTCGAGGCTCCAGCTGGGCTCGTCCTCGCCGGGCGGCGCGTACGCGAAGACGGAGAAGGGTGCCGAGCTGCGCGAGGCGTAGAGCGCCTCGGCCGCAGCCATCTTCATCGGCTGCACGTGCGTCATCACCTTGGCGAGGGCGTCTCCGGTGACCGCGGTGCCGGCGCCGCCGAGGACGGTCGTCCAGGCGCCGAGCCGGCCGAGGGTACGCCAGGCGGCGGTGTCGGCCGGCCGGCGGGACATCCCCCACAGCGCCACGGCCAGCAGCAGCGAGCCGCCGCCCATGAACGCGCCCGCGACGGTGTGCGGGAATGCGGCGAGGTTGACCTCGTTGAGCAGCAGGGCCGAGAAGCTCTCGAGGTGCGCCCGCCCTGCCTCCTCGTCGTAGGTGTAGCCGACGGGGTTCTGCATGAAGGCGTTCGCGGCGAGGATGATGAACGCCGACAGCAGCGTGCCGACCGCGACGACCCAGATGGTCGCCAGGTGGGCGAGCCGCGGGAGCTTGTCCCGGCCGAAGTACCACAGCCCCAGAAACGTCGCCTCGAGGAAGAACGCGAGCATGCCCTCGAGCGCCAGGGTCGGGCCGAAGACGTCCCCGTAGAAGCGGGCGAAGTCGCTCCACCCCAGGCCGAACTGAAATTCCTGAACCAGACCGGTGACCACGCCGACCGCGAACGTCGCCATGAGGATCTTGCCGACGAGGAGGGCGAGGCGCTGGAAGTCGGCCCGGCCGGTCCGGACAGCGGCTGTCTGCAGCACCGCGGTCAGGGTGGAGAGGCTGATCGAGAGCGGCACGAAGAGGTAGTGGTAGAGCGTCGTCACCGCGAACTGGAGGCGGGTGAGCTCGAGGACGTCCATGTCGCTTCTTCTCTCTACGACGAGGCGTAGTACCTACGACAAAGAGTAGTAGCGACCAAGGTCCCTCGTGTTCCTCGACGGCCTGTGTCTCTTGTCTCAGCGCTGTCCGTCGCGGTCAACGACGCTGCGTCGTAGGCTCGGTGCGTGGGCTTGGGAGACCTGGAGCGCGACGTGATGGCGCAGCTGTGGGGCGCGCCCGGGCCGCTCACCGTGCGCGAGGTCCACGAGCGCCTGAGCGCCTCCCGGCAGGCGGCGTACACGACCGTCATGACGGTGCTGCAACGGCTCGCGCGCAAGGGGCTGGCGGTCGAGGAGCGCGCCGAGCGGGCCTACCGCTACTCCCCGGCCGCGAGCCGTGAGGAGCTGGCCGCCGAGCTCATGGTCGACGCGCTGGGCGACGTCGACGAGCAGGCCCGGGCCGCTGCCCTCGTCCACTTCGTCCAGCAGGTGTCGCCGTCGGAGGCGCAGGCGCTGCGCGAGGCGCTCGACGGGCTGGGCCGCCCCCGGGGGCGCCGCGGGAGGCGCGGGGGATGACCGGGCTCTGGCTGGGGCTCCTCGCGCTCGTGCTGGCCGGCCCGGTGCCGGCCGTGCTCGCTCGCGCGCGCTGGACCTGGCAGGTGCCGCGGGCCGCTCTCGTGCTCTGGCAGGCCCTCGCGGTCGCCGCCTTCCTCGCCGCGCTCGGCGCCGGCACGTGGGCCACGACCGAGCTGCTGCTGAACCCGCACGGGCTGCCCGCGGCGGTGGCCGTCGGCGTCGTCACCGGGCTGCTCGGCGGGCGGCTCGCTGCGGCCGGCCTCAGCGTGGCGGTGCGCACCCGCCGCCGCCGCCAGCGCCACCGCGACCTCGTCGACCTGCTGCAGTGCGGCTCGGTGACCTCCGGCGGCTCGGCCGTCCGGGTGGTCGAGGGCCAGGCCTGCTACGCCTACTGCCTGCCCGGCCGCGAGGCCGCCGTCGTCCTGTCCGAGGCGACGCTGGCCTCGCTCAGTCCCGTCGAGCTGGCGGCTGTGGTCGCGCACGAGCGGGCCCACCTGCGCGCCCGGCACGACCTGCTCGTCGAGTTCTTCACCGCGCTGCACCAGGCGTTCCCCCGGCTCGTACGCAGCGGCGCCGCGCTGCAGACGGTGCGGCTGCTCGTGGAGATGCTCGCCGACGACGCCGCCCGCCGCAAGGCCGGGGAGCGGCCGCTGGCGAACGCCCTCCTGGCGCTGAGCGCAACGCCGGTACCCGCGCCGACGGCGTCCGGCACGGTGCTGACGGCCGGTGCCGCGGCCCGGGTCCGTCGCCTCGCCGGCGGCGGGCGGCCCGGTCACCGCGGCCTGTCCGCGCTCACCTACGGCGGCGCCGCCGCCCTGCTCACCGTGCCGACCGCCGCGCTGGTGCTGCCGTGGATGTGGGCGGTCGCGGAGGCGTACGCGCTGCGCTGATCAGGTGACGATCAGAGGACCCGCCTGGCGCGGCACGAGCCCCTCCGCGGCGGGTACCGCACAGGCGTCGACCAGTGCCTCGGGCGGGCCGGGCCGGCCGAAGTGCCACCCCTGCCCGTGGTCCACGCCCAGCGACACGAGCATCGCGGCGTCCTCGGCCGTCTCGATGCCCTCGGCCACGACGACGGCCCCGGCACCGTGGCCGAACTCGGCCAGGGAGCGCACGAGCGAGGTCAGGACCGGGTCGGAGTTGACCCCGTCGACCAAGCTGCGGTCGAGCTTGATGACGTCCGGCGAGGTCAGCACGATGTGCCGGAGCGAGGAGAAGCCGGCGCCGACGTCGTCGATCGCCAGCCGCATCCCGCGGGCGCGCAGCGGGGCGAGCGTCGCCTGCAGGGCCTCGTAGTCCTCCACCGGGTCGTGCTCGGACAGCTCGAGGAGGATCCGGTCGAGGGGGAGCGACCGGAGCAGGGTGGCGCAGCCCTCGGTCAGCAGGGTCTGCGGCGAGACGTTCATCGACACGTACCCGCTCACCACCTCGAGGTGCCGGGCCGCGCCCTGCAGGGCCAGCAGCTCCAGCTCGTGCCCGCGCCCGATGCTGTGGGCCTCGGCGAAGCAGAGGTCGGGCGCCTTGCCCCACTCCCGGGGGAAGCGGCTGAGCGCCTCGGCGCCCTCACGGTGGCCGGTCCGCAGGCTGACGATCGGCTGCAGCACGACGAGCGGGCCGCCGTCGTCCATGACCGGCTGCAGGCGGGCGGCGATCTCCGCGGCGCGTGCCTGCTCCTGGACGCCCGGCTCGAGGATGACCGCCGCCGCGCTGGCCAGGACGTCCATCAGCGACTGGTCGCGCTTGGTCAGCCCCTTGTCCGAGGTCAGCCCTGCTCCGCAGAAGGTGCCGTAGACGGTGCCGTCGCTGAGGACGACCGGTACGGAGACGTAGCTGCGGATCCGGGGGAACCGGGCCGCGGGAAGCTTCATCGCCACGGGGAAGTCCCTGAGGTCGGGGATGACCGCAGGCAGCTTCTTGTCCCTGATCGCCTGGCAGAGGGTCGCCTCCTGGCGCTGCTGGTAGCCCTCCTGGAAGAGGAAGGGCACCGAGGAGTCGACGACCTCCAGGTGCTGGGTCTCGCCGTCCATGCGGGTGAGGAAGGTGACGCTGAGGCCCAGGGCGCCCTTCGCCGTCCGCAGGAGCTCGGCGACCTGCTGCTCGGCCGGTGTGCGTGCCTTGCCCATGTGGCCCCCCGTGTGCTGGCAGGCCGGCGCGGCGCGGGCCAGGAGTCGTCCCGTCCTCTTCGGCGGGCTCGCGGCCCGGCTGTAGCACCCGGCCACCGCAGCGCGGCCCGGGGACTCGGCAGGGTAGACATGAGGGGCGTCGCGCTCGTGCTTCAGTCGCGGGCTCTCGTGCCGATGACACGCGGTGGACCGAGCAGGACCAGCCGAGGAGGACCGGTGGACTCGAGCAGCGTCGCGACCGTGCCACGTGCTGCGGAGTCCAGCGCCCGGCTGCGCTCCCTGCTGTGGACCACGTTCGCCTGCTGGGCCTGCGACCCCGACCGGCTGGACGACGCCGCGCTCGTGCTCAGCGAGCTGGTCGGCAACGCGGTGCGCCACGGCGAGGGCGACCTGATGCGCGTGCGGCTGCGCCGGACCGGGAACGTGCTCCGCATCGGGGTCCAGGACGACTCGGACCGGCGGCCGGAGCCGCGGGAGGCCTCCTTCGAGGAGGAGAGCGGCCGCGGCATGCTGATCATCGATGCGCTGAGCTCCTCGTGGGGGTGCGAGCCGCTGGCCGTGGGCAAGGTCGTCTGGGCAGAGGTGTCCTGCTGAGCGCAGGACCGTCGTGAAAGGGGCGCCGCACATGAGCGCAGCCGTCGAGGAGGGCCTCCGGGTCCGTGAGCTGCACCGGCTGACCGACCCCGCCGTGCGGCAGAGCGCCGCCGTTGAGGACCTGGTCGAGCGGGCCGCCGTGGCCGCCGGGGTGCCCATGGCCACGCTGAACCTGCTCGACGCGGACACCCAGTGGCAGCCCGCCACGAGCGGGTTCGCGGGCACGCCGGCGCCGCGATCGGAGGCGATGTGCGACGTCACGCTGCGGCTCGGAGGCCCCGTGCACGTGTCCGACGCGAGCGCCGACCCCCGCTTCGCCGACAGCCCCTGGGTGGACGGCCGGCTCGGCAACGTGCGGTTCTACGCCTCGGTGCCGCTGCGCACGTCCCGCGACCTCATCATCGGCACCCTCTGCACCTTCGACATCGAGCCGCACTCCATCGACGACGCGCAGGTCAGGCAGCTCGAGCAGCTGGCTTCCGAGCTGGTCGACACCCTCGAGAGCGAGGCTGACGCGCGCGACTGACCGCTCGCCCCGCCCTGGCGGCAGCTCAGCCGCTCGGAGCGCGGACGCCGTCCAGCAGGGCTGCGACGTCCGCGGCGAGCCGGTCGGCGAAGGGCGGCCCCTCCGGGGTCTCCAGCACGACGACCGGGACGCGCTCGACCAGGTCGGCGAGGAGCTCGAACTGGGCACGGGACGACGCGGGGTCCTGCCAGCCCACCACGCGCGGGAGCCCGAGCAGCACCGCGATCGCCTCGCCCGGTGGCAGTGGCAGCACCCGGGGGCCCGCCAGCCCGGCGCTCCGGCGGGGGACGGCAACCACCCGGACGGGCAGCGGCCCCGCCTCGGCCCGGCGCGCTCGCACGGCCGTACGCCCGTCCACCGTCGTGTGCGCGCTCTGCGGGCCGTCCACGAGCACGAGCGCGTCCGGCCGCAGCCTGGTCTCGACCGAGCCCGGCCAGCCCAGCGCGGCCCCCCCGCCCAGGCTGACCCGGAGCACGTCGTCGGTCAGCAGGCTCCAGCCCTCGCGGCCCAGCAGCGTCGCCAGCGTCGACTTGCCCGCGCCGGACGCCGCGACGAAGGCGACGGCGCTGCCGGAGCGCGCCACCGCGCTGGCGTGCAGCAGGAGCTCGCCGTCCAGCAGCAGCCGGGTCGAGACGAGGAGGCCGGTGACGAGCAGGGGCAGCACCTCCTCCGCCGTGCCGGGGGCGAGGTGCGCCACGACGTCCGTCAGCCCGGGGTCGGCGACGAGGTCCGCGACGCCGAAGAAGCGCAGCACGACCCCCCCGTCCGGGGCTCGGACGAAGGCGTACGGCAGCCCCTGGCCCTCCGGGCCGGTCAGGGGCACGCCCGCGGGTGCGGTCGCCGGCACCGGGCGCGGCTCGCCGAGGCGTACCCGCAGCTGCCGGCCGGGGTCGCCCGTCCACCCGACCGGAGCCTCGGGAAGCGTGAGGGCGACCTCGCTCGTGAGGGTGTAGCCGTGCGCTTGGTACGCCCGAGCGGCCATCTCGCAGTTCCTCCGGTCGGCGGGCGGCGGCGTGCCTTGTATAGCAGTGCGCGGTCCGCACGTCCGTCCGGTCCGGAGACGTCGCCGGTTCGGTGGATGCGCCGGCCGGCACGTCCACGACGGCCCCCTGCCGTGCCCCGCGCGGTCTCCGGCCCGAGCCCGCCTCCCGTCGCGGGGACGCGCAGCCGTTCTGCCACCAGCCCGAGTTGGCTCCCCGGCCAGCCGGTGTGCGTCGACGCCCGGGTCGGACCCGGTCCCGCCGCCTGCAATCACCAGACGCCGGGTTCCGGCATCGCCGGACAGGTGTACGCCGGACGTGCCCGGCGTGGCTGTGCCGGAGGGCGTGCCCGGCCGGCTCCCGGCCGGGGCCGTAGCCCGGGCGGCAGCCTCCCCCGGAGCAGGCCGCCACGAGGGCGCGCAGCCCGACGGCGGCGCGCAGCAGCGTCCCGGCTCGGCACGACAGGTCGCGCCGCGCGGCTCGCCGGCGTCCTTCTGTCGGGACGGGGGCCGCGGCAACCGCCGCCCGACCGCGGCAGGCACCGGCTGGGACGGCTCCGGAGGTGCCGCGGGCCCCGCGCCAACGGCCGAGGGGCCCCGCCGCGAGGGGCGCGAGCATGACGGGGAGAAGCGCAGGGTAGGTGCGCCGACACGGTCCAGCGAGCCGCCGGTCGTACCGGCCGCCTGCACGGGGGGCCGCGGTCCTAAGGGGGGAGCACGGATGCGCAGCGCAGTCGATCCTTGTCACCATGCCTGGCGGGCGCCGCTCGTCGCCGTGTGCTCTGGCCGTCGTGGTTGACGAGGCCGCGCTCGCCGCGGCCGTCGACGAGTTCACCGCCACGGTGGCCGGCGAGTTCGAGGCCGAGGACATCCTCTGCCAGCTCGCGCAGGCTGCCATCCGGGTGCTGGACGTGGACGGGGCCGGGGTCATGGCGCCGGCGGGCGGGCCGCTGGTGCGGTTCGTCTTCGCCACGTCGGGGGAGGCGGAGGGCCTCGAGCGGCTGCAGGAGTCCTTGCAGGACGGGCCGTGCACGGACGCGGCCGCCTCCGGCCAGTGGATCAACATCAGCGACCTCTCGGTCGAGGGGGACTGGCCAGAGTTCCAGGCCGCCGCGGTGCAGGTGGGGCTGCGGGCCGTGACCACCTTGCCGATGCGGGCGCGCGGGCGCACCGTCGGCGTGCTCGACCTCTACCGGCTGCGCCCGGTCAAACTGGACGAGAAGGAGCTCACCGCCGCGCAGCGGCTGGCGAACCTGGCCACGTCCTACCTGCTGGTGACGGCGGACCGGGACGCGGCGCGAGCTGCCCAGGCGAAGCTGGCCCACCGCGCCGCGCACGACCCGCTCACCGGTCTGCCGGTCCGCTGGGTCTTCCTGGAGCAGGTGGCGCACGCGCTCACCCGGCTGCAGCGGAACCCGGACCAGCAGGTCGCGGTGCTCTTCCTCGACATCGACGGTCTCAAGTACGTCAACGACACCTACGGGCACCTCGCGGGGGACCACCTCATCACGACGTGCGTGGGGCGGGTGCGTGCGGCGCTGCGCCCGTCGGACCTCATGGCGAGGATCGGCGGCGACGAGTTCGTCATCCTGCTCGAGGACATCGGCGGTCCCGCCGACGCGGCCGCGGTGGCCCAGCGCATCCTCGACGAGCTGTCGGCGCCGTACCGCCCGGACGGGGAGCTGATCGAGCCGTCCGCCAGCATCGGCGTGGCCGTCACCGACGCCGCGGGCCGCACCCCCGACGAGCTGATCGCCCACGCGGACACCGCGATGTACGCGGCCAAGCAGGCCGGGCGCCGCTGCTACCGCGTGTTCGAGCCCTCCGCGTACGCCGCGGAGCGAGCCCGGGTCAGCTCCCGCCAGGAGCTCACCTCGGCGCTCCGGAACGGGCTGCGCCGGGGCCAGCTCGAGGTGCACTACCAACCGATCCTCGACCTCGACGCCCTGGAGAAGCGCGCCGCCCACGCGCTGCCGGGCGGCTCGCCCGCCGGTCGCGAGGTGTGGGCGGTCGAGGCGCTCGCGCGGTGGCGGCACCCGGCGCAGGGCCTGCTGTCGGCCGGCGAGTTCGTGCCGCTCGCCGAGGCGAACGGGCTGATCGTGGAGCTGGGCTCGCTGGTGCTGCGTCAGGCCTGCCGGCAGATGGTGGCCTGGGACCGGGACCTGGGCGACGCCGCGCCCGCCCGCCTGTTCCTCAACCTCTCCGCGTCCGAGCTCGCCCAGCGCGGGCTCGTCGACACGGTGTCCGCCGTCCTCGCGGAGACCGGCCTCGCGCCGGGTCGGCTGACGCTGGAGATCACCGAGACCCAGCTGTTCACCGAGCCCGTGATCGCGGCCCGCGCGGTGGAGGAGCTGCGCCGGCTGGGGTGCGAGCTCGCGATCGACGACTTCGGCACCGGCTACTCGTCGTTGAGCAGGCTCGTGGAGATCCCCGCCGGCACGCTCAAGGTCGACCAGTCCTTCACCCGAGGCCTGACCGTGCGCGCTGACGCCGCTGCGGTGGTGTCCTCGGTCCTGCTGCTGGGCCACAGCCTGCAGCGCACGGTGGTCGTCGAGGGCGTCGAGGACGCCGCGACCCTCGTCGTGCTGCGCGAGCTCGGGGTGACGCACGGGCAGGGCTACCACTTCGCCCGCCCGCTGCCGCCGGAGGAGCTGGGCAGGGGCATCCTTGCGGGCACGGTGGGCGGGGTCGGTGGGCTCGCGTCCGGAGGCGTCGGGCCCGGGGGGGGTGAGGTGGCCCCGGTGACCTGGGGAGGCGGCCCCTCAGTGTGGGACGAGGCGGTAGCCCATCCCGCGGACCGTGACGATTCGCTCCGCGCCGAGCTTGCGCCGCAGGTAGCGCACGTAGACGTCCACCACGTTGGAGCCCGGGTCGAAGTCGTAGCCCCAGACGCGGGACAGCACCTGCTCGCGGCTGAGCACCTGGTCGGCGTTGCGCAGGAACGTCTCCAGAAGCAGGAACTCGCGGGCGGTCAGGTCGACCGTGCGCTCCCCGACGGTCGCGCGCCGGGTCCGCAGGTCCAGCGACACGTCACCGGCGCGCAGCACGGTGACCTCGGTGGTGCCGCCCGCGCGGAGCCGTAGCCGGATGCGGGCCAGGAGCTCCTCGAACCGGAACGGCTTCGGCACGTAGTCGTCCGCGCCGCCCTCGAGCCCGGCAACCGTGTCGGCCACCGAGTCACGGGCGGTGAGGAAGATGACCGGAAGCGAGCTTCCCGAACCGCGGATCCGACGTAGCACGGTGAACCCGTCGCAGCCGGGAAGCCCGACGTCCAGGACGAGCAGGTCGAACTCCCCGGTCAGCGCGTAGTCGACGGCCGCAGGGCCGTCCTCGACGACGGTGACCGTGAAACCGTTGCTGCGCAGCCCTTTGGCCACGAACATCGCGATCCGTGCCTCGTCCTCCGCGATGAGGATCCGGCTCATGCTCGCTCCTGTCCGGTCGGGCCTGTCATGGCCGTGTCGTCGGGTATCGGGATCTCGATGACGAACATCGCGCCGGCACCGGGGCGCGAGCGCAGGTCGACCCGGCCGTTGTGCGCCGCGGCGATCGCGCTCACGATGGCGAGCCCGAGCCCGGACCCCTCGGCGCGGCTGCCCGCGCTGCCGCGCTGGAACCGGGCGAAGATGCGGCTGCCCTCGGCCGGGTCGATCCCCGGCCCGGTGTCCCGTACCCAGAGCCGGGCGGTCCCGTCCTCCACCGTCGCGCCGACGGCGATCGTGTCGGCGGGGCCCGTCACCTTGAACGCGTTGTGCGCCAACTGCACGAGCGCCTGTGTCAACCGCTGCTCGTCCGCGACCAGGACCGCGTCGGGACGGGCGTCGACGTGCCAGTTGCGCGGGCCCAGCCCGCGCGCCTTGTCGACGACGGCGTCCACGAGACGGGCGAGATGCACGTTGCCCGGGCGGAGGAAGTCCGGCCGCTCCGACTTCGCCAGCAGCAGCAGCTCCTCCACCAGCCGCGACATGCGGTCGACCTCGTCGAGCAGCAGGGCCCGCGTCTCGGAGACGTCCACCGGGTCCGAGGCGTCCAGCAGCTCGAGCTGGCCGCGCAGGATGGTGAGCGGGGTGCGCAGCTCGTGGCCCGCGTCGTCGACGAACTCGCGCTGGGCGGTGAAGGCCGCCTCGAGCCGGTCGAGCATGGCGTTGAAGGTGCGGGCCAGCTCGGAGATGTCGTCCCCGCCCTCGACCGGGATGCGCTGCTGCAGGTCGCTGTCGCTGATCTGGTGCGCCGTGCGGCGCAGCAGGCGCAGCGGTGCGAGCAGCCGACCGGCGACGAGCCAGGCGGCTCCGGACAGCAGCAGCAGCGACACGACGGCGACCGCGGCGTAGACGCGCATCGTCTCGACGAGCTCGGCGTGCTCGCGCCCGACGAGCGTCGCCACGACGTACTGGCCGCGCTCCTGGCCCATGCGCAGGCCGAGGACGGCGAAGCGCACCTGCTCGCCGCCGACCTCGACCGTGCCGAAGCCGCTGCCGTCGACGTCGCGGACGGCCGCGACGAACTCCGGGTCACCGGAGAGCGGCGGCCCCTCGCGGGACCCCTGGACGAAGCGTGCCTCACCGTTCACGAAGGCCAGGACGCGCTCGTAGCCGGTGGGGACGTTGCGGCTGAGCGCGGTCTCCATGAGCCGGTCGAGCGACCGGAACCCACGCCCGGTCTCCGGGTCCACCCCGGTGCGCTGGAACTCGCGGAACTCCTCGATCTCCTGCGCGATGGACGCGTCGACCCGGTTGTCGATGCGCTCGGCCTCCAGGACGTACGCCGCGGTCCCCGCCCCCGCCAGGCAGAGCGAGGCGAGCAGGACCACCCAGCCGAGGATGCGGGCGCGCACGGAGCGGGCGGCGAGCCGGCGCCACCAGCGCAGCCCCGACCGGGCCGGGACGGCGGTGTGCGCCGCCGCGGAGCGGTCAGTCGTCGCCCCTGTCGTCGTCGTCCCCGCTGTCGCCCCCGTCGCCGTCGTCGCCGTCGTCGCCGTCGCCGGTGTCGTCGCCGTCTCCGCTGTCGTCGTCCCCGGTGTCGTCGCCGTCGTCGTCCCCGTCGTCGTCGGGCAGGGGGCGCCCGCCCTCGTCATTGTCCTCGTCATCATCCCGCGCGTCGTCGTCGTCCGCTCCCGAGCCGCCCGCCGCCCGCGGAGGGGCGGTCGCACCCCCCACCCGGCGGGGCGTCGGCCGCACCTCGGCCGGACGACGCTCCGGCGCGGGGGCCGAGGCGGCCGGGGCCGGCGGCCTCGGCGCCGCCCCCGAGCCTCCGCTCCCCGCCGAGCCGCCGCCTCCCGCTCGCCCACCGCTCGCCGGCGCCCCGCCTCGTGCCGGGCCCCGGGCTCCGGCCGAGCCGTCCGGGGGCGAGCCGGCCGACCGGCCCGCGACACCGCCGGGCCCCGGCGTGCGGGGCGCGGCCTCCCCGGACCGCGTGGCCGCGCCCGCCGAGGGCGGGGGAGCGGACGGGGTACGCAGGGACGGGCCCGAGGGGGCGCCTGCTGTCGGGGAGGGGATCACGAGCGGCCCGCCGAGGTCCGGTGGCGGGGACGCGCGGCCGATCGCCGCGACGGCCAGCACGGCCGCGCCGGCCACGGCCAGGCCGACGACGGCCGAGCCCGCCTTGACCCCGGAGACCATGGCCCGAGCGTCCCGCCCCCACGGGAACGCCGAATGAGAGCCGGATGAGAGAGCTCTCATGGACCGGGTCCCGACCCTCCCCTACCAATCCACTAGGTTTTGTTGACGAGCTACGCCGGACATCGCTAGGTTCGCGTCGTGACCGGCCGCGACCTGCTGACGCTCCCGATGCCCCGATGTCGGCTCGCGGGCGGACGCCGCCCGGCCTGAGGTGGCCGCGCCCGCACCCCTGTCGGCTCCTGCTCGACTCCCCGCTCGACTCCCCGCTCGACGCCGTGGCGCGCTGCCGCACGTCGTCCGCCGGGCCCCGATCCCTTTCGTGGAGGACCCATGCCCCAGCACGACCAGAGCCCCGTGGGCTCGTCCGACGGCATCTCGCGCCGCCGCTTCGGCGGGATCGTCGGCGGCACGATCGCAGGGCTGGCCGGTGCTGCGGGCGTGTCGAGCGCCGCGGCGCCGGCCGCCGCCGACATCGACCGCAACGAGCGGCCCTTCCGGTCCAAGCCGGGCGCGGGCTCCGGGCCCCGGCCGAACATCCTGTTCATCATCGCCGACGACCTCGGCTACGCCGACCTCTCGTCCTACGGGTCCCCGCACATCGAGACGCGGAGCCTCGACCGCCTGGCGCGGGAGGGCGTGCGCTTCACCAACGGGTACTCCGGGTCCGCGACCTGCTCCCCGACCCGGGTCAGCTTCTACACCGGGCGCCATCCGGGACGTACGCCCGCCGGGTTGGCCGAGCCCATCGCGAACCGCACGACGGGGCTCGACCCGGCACACCCGACGCTGGCTTCTCTGCTGCGGTCTGCCGGTTACGCTACGGCTCTCATCGGCAAGTGGCACTGCGGTGTGTTGCCGAGGTTCGGCCCGCTGAAGTCCGGGTGGGACGAGTTCTTCGGCAACTACAGCGCTGCCTCCGAGTACTTCTCCAAGATCGGGTTCCACGGCGACCACGACCTGTACGAGAACGAGCAGCCGTACGAGGACCCGCGCTACTACACGACCGTCCTCGCCGAGCGCGCGGTGCAGTACATCCGGCGTGACCACGACAAGCCGTGGCTGCTGAACCTCAACTTCACGACCCCGCACTGGCCGTGGCTCACCGAGGACGACGCGGAGGAAGGTGCGCGCATCGCCGCACAGATCCGTGCGGGCGGGAACGTGTCGGCTGCGCTCAACCACCGCGACAGCGGGTCGCTGGAGACCTACAAGAAGATGGTCGAGTCCCTGGACCGGGCCGTGGGCGACGTCCTCGACGCGCTGCGACGCTCCAAGCAGGAGGACAACACGGTCGTGGTCTTCGTCAGCGACAACGGCGGCGAGCGCTTCTCCAACAACTGGCCGCTGCGCGGGGAGAAGTTCGGCCTCTACGAGGGCGGCATCCGGGTGCCCACGATCCTGCGCTGGCCGGACCGTGTCCTGCCGCGACAGGTCAGCCACGAGCCCGTCTACAGCCAGGACTGGACCGCGACGCTGCTCGAGCTCGGGGGCGCGGCGGCGGACCCGGCGTACCCCCTCGACGGCAAGAGCCTGGCCGGCTACCTGCTACGCGGGGAGCAGGCGCCGGAGCGCGACCTGTTCTGGCGGGTCCGGGGGAGCAGGGCGCTGCGCCGCGGCGACTGGAAGTACTACCAGGGCTCGGACAACGTCCCGCGGCTCTACGACCTGGCCCGGGACGTCCACGAGCAGGCAGACCGGGCCGCTGCGGAGCCCGCCCTGCTGGCCGACCTGCGCGCGTCCTGGGAGCGGGTCGACGCGACGCTGCTGCCCTACTGAGGGCGGCCGGGCGAGCCGGTCACCCATCCGGGGCGTAGGCCGCCGCGGTGCTCCACCGCGGTTGCGTGTCGGCTGCGGGTGCGCGGACGTCGACCCCGGCGTGCTCGGCCAGCAGCCGGCCGACGTCCCGGAGGGGTGGCCGCTCCTCCGGGACGTCGGCGAGGCACCCGTCGATCACGGCGGCGAGACGACGCGGCAGCCGCCGGCGCAGCGCGGCCACCGGCGCAGGCGTCGGGAAGGTGCCCGCCGGGCTGGCGCCGCTCACGTCCTCCTCCGGCACGGCGGGCTCCCCGGTCAGGCACTCGTGGAGCAGCGCGCCGAGCGCCCACACGTCCGCCCCCGGGCCCACGAGCCCGCCGGCCGCCTGCTCCGGCGCGAGGTAGCCGGGGGTGCCGCGCACCCGCCGGGCGCGGCCGGGGCGGCGTGCCACGGACAGGTCGATGAGCTTCGCGCGGCCCGCCTCGACGACGACGTTCGAGGGCTTCAGGTCCAGGTGCAGGTAACCCGCGGCGTGCAGGAACCCGAGCACGGAGGCGAGCTGCACGCCGAGCAGGGCGGTGTCCGCCACGGCGAGCCGGCCCTCCTCGTCGAGGACCGCTGCCAGCGTGGCGCCCCCGAGCGTCTCGAGCACGACGGCGGGCCGCGGGCCGGGCACCACCTCGTACGCACGGACCAGGTGCGGGTGGGCCAGCCGGCGCAGCAGGCTGCCCTCCAGGAGCAGCCTCCGCCGGGCGCCCGCGTCGGCATACCGGTCCGGGCGCAGCGTCTTCACCACGCAACGGCAACCGCGAGCCGTGTCCCAGACGTCGTAGACGTCGAGGTCGCGGCCCCGGCTCAGCAGGGCGACGACGACATGGCCGGGCAGGAGGGGCTCGCCGGGCGGGACGACGCCCAGCTCGCGCAGCCCGTCGGCGGCCGGGGCCCTCATGCCGTCACCGCGGAGGAAGCGGCCGCGGGTGCGTACGCCCGCCGCGGCCCTTCCGTCAGGCGTCCCTCGTCCAGCACGAGCACCCTGTCCGCGGCCGCGACCACGAGCGGGTCGTGCGAGACGACGAGCACGGTGCGACCGGGGACGAGGCCCCGCATCGAGCCGAGGAGCAGGCGGGCCGACGGCTCGTCCAGCCCGGTGGTGGGCTCGTCGAGGACGAGCACGCGCGGGTCGCGCACGAGCGCCCGGGCCAGCGCCAGCCGCTGGCGCTGGCCTCCGGAGAGCAGCCGCCCTTTCTCCCCGACCACGGTGTCGACGCCGGCGGGGAGCGCGTCGACGAAGCCGATGGCGCCCGCGTCCGCCAGCGCCTGGCGGACCTCGACGTCGGTGGCCGAGGAGCGGCCGAAGCGGACGTTGTCGGCGATCGAGGCGTTGAGCACCGCGGCGTCCTGGGGCAGGACCGCGGTGGCGGCGCGCACGGTGGACAGCGTGAGGTCGCGCAGGTCCCAGCCGTCGAGCCGGACCGCGCCCGAGCCGGGGTCCAGCAGGCGCAGCAGCAGCTTGACCAGCGTGGTCTTCCCGGCCCCGCTGGGGCCGGTCAGGACGACGAGCTCGCCCGGCTCCAGGCGGGCCGAGACGTCCACGAGCGCCGGGCGGGCCGCGTCGGCGTAGCGGACGCAGACGGAGTCGAGGTCGACGACTCCGCGCGGGGAGATCGTGACGCCGTCGGGCGGCTCGGTCACGGCGGGAGGCGTGTCGAGCATCTCCAGCACGCGCTCGGCGCCCGCTCCGGCCGCGAAGACCATGCCGGACAGCTCGCCCAGGTCCCGCACCGGGGCGTACAGCTGGGACAGCAGCGTGAGGAACGCGAGCAGCTCGCCGAGGCTGAGCCGGCCCTGGATCAGCGCGTGCGCGCCGAGCGCGATGACGAGGAGCACCCCGGCGAGCTGGAACAGGTCGATCACCGGGCCGAAGAGCGCTCGCACGCGGGCGGCGGAGAGCTCGGCCCGGAGCGCGGCGTCGGCCTGGCTGCGGTAGCGCGCCACCTCGGCATCCGCCCGGTCGTTGACCTGCAGCAGGACGGCGTTCGACAGGGCCTCCTCGGCCACCGCCAGCAGCTCGCCCGAGGCGCGGCGCTTCGCGCGGGACGCGCGCCGCAGCAGCCGGGCGAACGCACGCGCCGCGACGTAGAAGGCGGGCGCGACGACGAGGGCGACGGCGGCCAGCTGCCAGTCGAGCACGAAGAGGAGTGCGGTGAACAGCCCGAGCCGTACGACCGAGCTCACCAGTTGGGCGGTGCCGGCCACCATGAGCGTCTCGATGGCGGCGATGTCGCCGCCGAGCCGGGCCAGCAGGTCGCCGAGGCGCCGGCGGTCGAGCACGTCCCCGGTCAGTCGGCACAGGTGGGCGAAGAGCCGGCACCGCAGGCGCAGCAGCATCCGTTGCCCGACCGCCGTGGCGAGGTAGTCGTCGAAGAAGGAGAGCGCGCCGCTGAGGACCGCGAGCCCCACGAAGAGCGCCACGACGAGCGGCAGCGGGCCCCAGTCGCGCGGGACGAGCACCTCGTCGACGAGCGCGCCGAACAGCCAGATCTCCGCGGCCTGCACCGCGGGGACGGCCGCCAGGCAGGCCAGCCCCAGCAGCAGCTGCAGCCGGTAGGGGCGGACGTCGGGCCAGAACCGGCGTACGACCTGCCGCAACGGGACCGGGGGCGTCTCCGGCACGAGGCCGAGCCCCTCCCCGAGCGGCAGCAGTCGCCGTGCCATCCACGTACACAGCGCACTTCTCACGAGTTGTCCTTCAGCCGTCCGGGCCGGGAGGCGGCGGGGTGCCGCCGCCTCCCGGCGGGGTGGGTACGGACGGGTCAGGTCGTGGTGCGACGACGGGGGCGGCGGCGGACGACGCGCCGGCGCCGCTTCGGGGCGCTGGTGGTGTCGCGACGGGAGCTGGTGCGCGCCGGCTGGAGCGCGGCGAACAGACCGGACCGTGCCATGTGTCCTCCTGGGTTCCCCGGGTCTGCTGCCCGGATGCCGAGAACTCTGGCCACGGCCCGTGAGACGTCCGTGAGCCGTGCATGAGCGGTCTCTCATCTGCCGGTGCCCCGCGCCCCCCACCTCACGTCCCCCGCTGATCATCACCACCGGGTCAGCTGTCCACCTGGGGAGAAGTAGCGAGGTCGTGCATGATCAGCGCGACAAGGGGTGGGGGACGGGGGTCAGCGCCTGCCGGCCGAGCTCCGCTGTCGCGCCGCCAGGGCCAGGTCGAGCACCACGAACGCGAGCAGGCTGGCCCCGAGGACGGGCAGGAACCACCCGATGGCGGCCCCCATCACGACGACTGCGACGACCGCGGGGAGCGGCGCGGAGCGCAGCGCACCCCGCGGCACCGGCCGCCCGACGGCGAACGTGCCCGCGAGGTCGGGCCGGCGCTGCCACCACATCCGGTAGCCCCACACGATCATGCAGAGCAGCCCGATGGCGAGCGCCACCAGCAGCACCTGGTTGACGACCCCGAACGAGCCCATGTGCGCGTCGATGCCCCAGCGCGCGAGCTTCGCGGCCACCGGCAAGTCGGCGTATCAGCAAGCCGCCGTGGAAGTGCCAGCGCAGGAGCAGCTGCCTCCACCAGCTCGAGGAGCGCGCGCCGGCGCCCGCCGACGGCGCGGTCTGTTGGGCGTCTGTGGGCCGGGCGGGCCCGCGGGCGTCGACAGACATGAGACATCCCTTGCTCGGCGGTCCGGGCGCGGGACGGGCCGGAGCTCGTCCCTCTGCCCTGTTGGTCCGGGCACGGGCCCGGGTAGTCCCGGGACCTCCGAGGCGGCCGGTGGCTGCTCCCGCGGTGGCAGGCACTCCTCGACGACGGCGGCGGCCTGCTCGGGGGAGAGCCCCGTGTGCCAGCGCCCGACCGGGTAGGCCACCGCGAGCGGCCCGAGGTTGCACGGCGTGAGGCAGCCTGTCGGCGTGATCATGATTTCGACTTCGCTGATGCCGCGATCCCTCGTCACTTGGGACAGCGCACGCAGCACGTCACCGCTGCCGTACGCGGTGCAGCGCGGCCCGCGGCAGAGCAGCAGGTGGGTGCGCGGCCGCGGCAGGACTGTCCAGGCAGGGCTGCGGAACCCAGCCGGGCTGACCGGCGGTGCCTCGGCTGCGCCGGCGACCGCCGATGCGAGGGCCTCGAGCATGCCCGGCTGCTCGGCGACAGGTGGGGCGACGAGCACCGGAGGGCCGTCCGCGCCGGCTCGCTCCCGCCAGTGCGCCGGTGCCCGCGCGGCCCACTGGGCGAGGTAGCCGTCGGCGGTCGCCGGCACCACGACGACCTCCGCGGCCCGGTGGCGCACGCAGCCGTCGAGCGCGGCGTGCAGCGACGGCTCCGCCCCGTCGAGGAAGCAGGCCGTGACGGGGACACCGGCGTGCGCCTGCGCCCGGGCGGCGAGCGCCCGCAACGCCTCGACGGCCCGCAGGTCGTGGTGCGCCCGGCCGAGCAGGAGCACGCGGCGCCCGCCGCTCACGTCGCCACCTCGGGCGGGTCCAGCAGCAGCGCGGGACGTCCGGTCCGCGGGTGCACGACGACCGTCGCCCCGACCCCGTAGACCTCGCGCACCAGGTGGGGGGTGAGCACCTCGTCCACCGGCCCGGCCGCCACGACCCGGCCGTGGGCGAGCACGACGAGCGCGTCGCAGAACATCGCCGCGAGCTGCAGGTCGTGCAGGGCCGCGAGGACGGTCAGCCCCGAGCCGCGGACCAGTGACAGCAGCTGCAGCTGGTGGCCCGCGTCGAGGTGGTTGGTCGGCTCGTCGAGCAGCAGCAGCCGCGGCTGCTGGGCGAGGGCGCGGGCCAGGTGGACGCGCTGCCGTTCCCCGCCGGACAGCGTGTGCCAGCGGCGGTCCTCGAAGCCGGCGAGGTCGACCCGGGCGAGGGCGGCGCGGGCGATCTCCCGGTCCCGCCCGCTCTCGGCCTGCAACGGCGCCCGGTGCGGCGTCCGCCCCAGCAGGACGACGTCGAGGGCCCGCAACGACAGGTCCGTGGTCGCCTGCTGCTCGACGATCGCGCGTCGACGGGCGAGGTCGCGCCGCCGGATGCCGGCCACGTCCTCCCCGTCGAGCCGCACGGAGCCCGCGTCCTGCCCCAGCAGGCGCGCGACGATGCGCAGCAGGCTGGTCTTGCCCGAGCCGTTGGGGCCCAGCAGCCCGGTCACGGTGCCGGCAGGCACGGTGCAGTCGACGCCGTCCACGACCAGCCGTCCGCCGACCGACCACGACACCCGGTCGACGACGAGGCCGGTGCCGGCCGTCACGAGCGCAGCTCCGCACGCCGCAGCAGCACGAGGAAGGCGGGCACGCCGAGCAGGGCGGTCAACAGGCCCACCGGCATCTCGCGCGGGGCGAAGACGACGCGCGCGAGCGTGTCCATCCAGAGCAGGAAGAGCGCCCCCGCGAGCGTCACGACCGGCAGCAGCCGGGCGTGCCCGGGGCCGACGAGGAAACGGGCCGCGTGCGGGAGGATCAGGCCGACGAAGCCGATGCTGCCGCTGACCGACACCAGCACCGCCGTCAGCAGGGCGACGGCGACCAGCAGGAGCCAGCGCAGCGCCTGCACCGGCACCCCCAGCCCGGTGGCCGCGTCCTCGCCGAACGCGAGCGCATCGAGCGACCGCGCGTTCCAGGCGCAGATCAGCAGGACGCCGGCCAGCACGGCCGCGCACGCCCCGGCGTACCCCCAGCTGCTGCGGGTGAGCGACCCCGCGAGCCAGAACTGCGCGCTCTGGGTGGCGTGCGGGCTCGCCACCCAGAGGACGACGAACGACAGGGTGGCGGCGCACAGCTGCGCCAGCGCGACGCCGGCGAGCACCATGCGGGCCGGGGTGATGCGGCCAGCGACCGACCCGAGCGCGAGCACGAGCACGAACGCGGACACCGCGCCGGCGAAGGCCCCGGCCGTCAGAGACACCACCCCGCCCCCGACGCCGGCGACCAGCACGAGGACGGCGCCCAGGGAAGCACCCGAGGAGACGCCGAGCAGGTACGGCTCCGCGAGCGGGTTGCGGGTCAGCGTCTGCAGGACCGCCCCGGCTACCGCGAGCCCGGCCCCGACCGCCGCTGCGGTGAGCACCCGCGGCAGCCGGAGCTCCCAGACCACGGCGTCGTGCAGCGGGGAGACGGGCGTGTCCCCGAGCCCCAGGTGGCGCGCGAGGACGTCCCAGACGGTGCCGACCGAGAGGCCGGCCTGCCCGGCGGTGACGGCGTACATCGCCGACCCGACCAGCAGAGCGGCCAGGACGCCGGGTACCAGCCGGTGGGTGCCCGGCCGCGCCTCGACCGCTGTCACTCGCTCGGCAGCGCGGCGAGCGAGGCGCTCAGCTCGGCGACGGCGTCGGCGTTGCGCACCCCGGGGGTGGTCGCCGAGAAGGGAACCGTCACGAGCCGGCCTTCGGCCACGGCCCGCAGCTCGCGCGTGACCGGGTCGGACTCGAGGAACGCCCGCTTCGACGCGGCGGTGTCCCAGGAGGCGTCGACGAGCACGATCACGTCCGGTCCCGCCTTGACGACGGCCTCCCAGGACGCGTCGGCCCAGCCGCCGGGAAGGCTCCCGAACACGTTGGTGACGCCGAGCGCCGCCATCACCATTCCGGGGGCGCCGCAGCACGCGCCGGCGCTCGGGGCGTCCGTGCCGCCGTCCCACCACAGCGCCCGCAGCGGGTCGGCGCTGCGCAGGCCGGCCCGTGCCTTCTCGACCGTCGCCCGCTGCGCGGCGACGACCTGCTCCGCGCGGTCGCGGACGCCGAACACGGTGCCCACCTCGAGAATCTCGTCCCACACGTCCTCGAGCGTCAGCGGATCGGCGTCGTCGCGGTCCGCACAGGCGGCAGGGGAGAGGTACGACACCACGCCGAGGCGCGCCAGCTCCTCGCGGCTTCCCGCCGCATCGGCCTCGAAGGCGCTCGGGTAGGACGCGTACACGAAGTCAGATTCGGCCTTCAGCAACGCCTCGCGGGACGGGTACTCCTTCGCCAGCACAGGTACCTTCGCGTAGTCGGCGGCCAGCTCGGGGAGGACGTCGTCGTCGAGGTACGCCGTCCCCGCCATGCGGTCGGCCAGCCCGAGCGTGAGCATGACCTCGGTCGCCGCCTGGTTCATCGTGACCACCCGGTCGGGCGCCTGCGGGGGAGCGACCTCGACGCCGCAGTTGTCCACGGCTGCCGGGCCGGCCGGCGGGGGCGACGGCGCGGCCGCGACCGGGGCGGCGCCGTCGTCGGAGCCGCAGCCGGCCAGGGCGAACGCCAGGGCGAACGCTGCGGCGGCGATACGTGTAGCAGTCGACCGATGAGTGGGCACGCTTCCGCGGACCGCCTTCCAGCACCTCGTGGACGGGCTTCTTCCGTGCCGCGGCCGGTCTCCTGGCTGACGGGTGAGACGCGCGTGCGCCACCTTCCCGGACGCATGAGCGCCCAGTGGCTGCCCGGAGGCAACGGCGTACGAGCTTCCCGATCACAGTGGCGAGGGCCGCGCCGGCATCGAACCGGCTTCCCGAGCACCGCGGCGGGGTGACCCTAGCCAGGCTGCTGCTTCGACTGCAAGTGTGAGCAGGCGGACAGATGTCTCCGTGGGGCTGCCTGGCACGATGGCCCGGTGCACCTCGTGCCCGCCTCTGCCGCCGGCTCCGTCATCGACGCCGACCGGGCCTGTGCGGCGATCGCCGCGGTGGGGGACCGGGACGGGGTGCGCCGCGCCGCGGCCCGCTTCGCGCTCGTCGCGGACCCCGGTCGGCTGGCGCTGCTGCTGGCGATCTCCCGCGCCGGCCCGGTGTGCGTGTCCGACCTCGCGGTGGCCGTCGACATGACGCCCACCGCCGTGTCGCAGGCGCTCCGCCTGCTGCGCGCCGAAGGGGCGGTCTCGGTCCGGCGGGAGGGCCGCGTGGCGTACTACGAGCTGCAGGACCCGGCCCTGGGCGAGCTGCTGGCCGGCGTCAACCCGGGAGCGGCCCTCGGAGCGCACGCGCACTGAGCGGGCGCGCGCCGCGGCGTACGAGCAGTACCTCGAGGACCGTGGCCGGGGTGGCTCCCCCCGGAAGTCCCAGGAACGCCGTCGCCTTCTCGTACGGGTCGTGAATTGTGTGCCGCACGCCCACGCTCCGCTGGACGTCGGGGTGGTGGCCGTCAACGGCTCACGGTCGGACGCGGTGCACGAGACGAGCGACGAGGCGTCGAGCTGGAGCAGGACGAGCGGCAGGAGGGGCCCTGCCGCGACGCGACGGCCGGCATGCGCCCCTGTCGAGTCCCTGGCGCTGGGCAGGGACACCAGGTGGCCCGCCGTCGCCGCGACGGCCGACCGGCTGGGCGTCCAGGCCTGCCTGTCCGTCCCGCTCGTCAGGCGATGTACGCGGCGAAGCGCCGGTTCCGTGCCGGCCGGGGCTGACGGCCCGAAGAGCGGACGGTCAGGAGCCGCGCCGCACGGGGCGGTACGTCGCCGTCACCGCCCCGCGCGGCGAGGTGCTGCTGCTTACCGTCTCCAGCTCGACGGGGACCGTGTCGAAGAGCCGCAGCCCGCCGCCCAGCACGACCGGCAGCACCGTGAGCAGGTACTCGTCGACGAGGCCCGCGGCGGTCAGCGCGTGGACGAGGCGGATGCTGCCCAGCACGACGATCTCGCCGGCGGCCTCGTCCTTCAGGCGGGCCACCGTCACGGCGGGGTCGCCGCGCAGCGCGTGCGAGTTGGGGTGGGGCAGCGGGTCGGGCAGGGTGGAGGTGACGACGTGCTTGGGCATCGAGCGGAGGATGTCGGCGAAGGGGTTCGGGCCGGGCGTGGAGAGCCAGTGGCCGACCAGGTCGAGGTAGGTTCGTGAGCCGAACAGCAGTGCGGTCGTCTCGTGCCGGCCGCCCATCGCGGCCCGGGCCGCCTCCGGGTCGGTGGCGAACCAGGTGGACGCCCATCCACCGCGCTGGAAGCCGTCACGCGGGTCCTCGTCCGCGCGTCCCGGGGACTGGGCCACCCCGTCCAGCGACATGTTCTCGACCACGACCAGCTTGCCCACGAAAGATCCTCCTCCTCGGTGTCGCACCCGACGAGTGCTGTGACGAGCCGGCGTGGCCGCAGTCACGCAGGGACGCAACTCGTTTGCGCGACCGGGCCCGCCGCGATACAGAGGCTCCCATGACCGATCTCCCCACGAAGGCCCGTACCCTCCTCGACCTGCACACCGCGCCCGACATCCTCGTGCTCGCGAACGTCTGGGACGTGGTGTCCGCCCGCGTCGTGGCGGGCGTGCCCGGCGTGGGCGCCCTCGCGACGGCCAGCCACTCGATCGCCGCCACGTTCGGCTACGAGGACGGCGAGAACATCCCGCTCGAGCTCCACCTCGACATGGTCCGGCGCATCTGCCGAGCGGTGGACCTCCCCGTGACGATGGATTTCGAGGCCGGGTACGGCGACGCGGGCGAGACCGCGCGGCGCGCGCTGGCAGCCGGTGCGGTCGGCGGGAACCTCGAGGACCAGCTGCGTCCCCTCGACGAGGCGGTGGCGAACGTCGAGGCCGTCCTGCGCGCCGGGCGGGACGCGGGCGTGGAGTTCGTGCTCAACGCACGGACCGACGCGTTCCTCCGCGCTCCGGCCGGCAGCGACCGGGCCGCCTCGCTGGCGGAGGCGATCAGGCGCGGCAAGGCGTACCTCGAGGCCGGCGCACCGGTGGTCTTCGTCCCCGGCGTGGTGGCGCGCGAGGAGATCGGCGCTCTCGTCGACGCCCTCGGCCCGCAGAAGCTCAGCGTCATCAGCGTCCCGGGTGCGTCGCTGCCGACCCGTGAGCTGCAGGAGCTCGGGGTGGCCCGGGTCTCTGCCGGCCCGTTCACCCAGCGCGTCGCCCTCACGGCGCTGCAGGACGCTGCCGCCGAGGTGGTGAACGGGGGCGTGCTGCCTGCGGGGACCCGGATGCTCAACTAGCCGAAGGCCTTCGGGCACCGGACGGCCCGTGCCCGCGCCGCCGGACGAGCGGCGGGTGCCCGGCCCGCTCGCGGGCGTCAGCGACGGGGCCCGTCGGCGAGGGGCCGGGCCGCAGGGGCTCGGCCCTTCGCCGCATACATCTCCCGGTCGGCCTCGCCCAGCAGCTCGTCGGCGGTGGTGGCGGGGTCGTGGGTGAGGGCATGGCCGAGGCTGGCGGAGACGGCGACGACGGTCCCGTCGAGGTTGAACGGCTCGTGCAGGGCGGCGGCCGCGCGCGCGGCGACCGCCCTGACGTCCGCGTTGGCCCCCACACCGACGAGCACCGCGACGAACTCGTCGCCGCCGACCCGGGCGAGGGCGTCCTGCGGGCGCAGCACCCGCTTCAGCCGCTGGGCCGCCACGGCCAGCAGCCGGTCCCCGGTCGCGTGCCCGTGCCGGTCGTTGACCGGCTTGAAGCGGTCGAGGTCCACGTAGAGCGCCGCCACCCCGTGGTCCGGCGCGGCGGTGGGCAGGGCCGTCCCGAGCCGCTCGTACAGGCCGGCCCGGTTGAGCGCCCCGGTCAGCGCGTCGTGCGTGGCGGCGTGGCGCAGCTCCTCCTGCCGGGCCTGGCGCTCCGCGTCGATCAGGGACTGGTCGGCCTCCTGCCGGGCGGCGACCAGAGCCATGTTGGCGATGGCTGCGAGGCCCAGGATGAGCGCAACCCCGGAGGCGAGGTCCGCGTTGTCGACGAAGTCGCCCTCGGGGCCGACGCCGAGGTGCACGCAGGCCTGGCCGAGGACCGTGGTCAGGGTGGCGGACAGCGCGTTGGCCCACCAGGCCCGCGCGCCGGACCAGCCGATGTGGACGCTCGCGATCATCACCGCACCCAGCGGCAGCAGGAATGACAGGCCGGTCGGGAGGATGACGAACAGCAACAGGGCGTTGCCGGTCACGGCCCGCAGCCATTCGCGGTTGTCCAGGCGCCCGCCGCCGAGGAACCGCTGCACGGGCTCGGACCGGGAGGCGTAGAGGAGGGGCCAGCCCAGCAGTTGGGTCCACAACGGGGCGACGAGCGACATCCCCGCGGCGTTCAGGCCCGTCGCGACCACGACCGTGACGATCGCGATGACGAGGGTGCCGACGAGCACGGAGGCGGCCGACCGTCGCCGGGCGACGCCGCCGAACCAGGAGAGCCGCTCGAGCCGTGCGAGAGTGGTGACCGGGTCGTACGTGGCGGGCTGGGAGGCGTCCGACCTCGTCACGCAGCTCATCCCATCGTCGTCGCGCCCTGGCTGGGCAGGGCGTGCGGGCGGTCGGCGCGCGCGTTGCCGACGTCCTCGCCAGGGTAGTGGCCCGGACACCGGCCCGCTTCTCCAGAGGTGCTCCCCGCACGTGATTACACAGTGGGGGTGGTGGGTCCGCGTCCCAGGCGGCCACTGCGGTCGGCCGGGGGCTCCAGGCCGTGCATCCGCCTATTCGTCCAGATCTGGACGGTTGACACCGCTTTCGCGGGCTCTCTACGTTCAGCGCGACGACTCCGCCCGCGCACGACCTGCCCCTCCCTCCGCCGAGTTCGGCGGGGCCTGGTGCCGGGCCCCGGCCGTCGCGTCCGCTCCTCCCTCAACGTCGAGGTGACATGTGAACACGCTGCGAGCCCTCGGGGCTCTCACCGCCGCCGCGCTGCTGTCCGCGGTGCCGCTGGCCGGGCCGGCGTCGGCCGCTGGCCCCGGCCCGGTCGACGCCGACATCATCACCGAGTCGCTGCCCCTGGGGCACTTCATCACCGCGGTGGCGATCGAGTACTCCTCCAAGGTCGACCTCGAGGGCGCCACCATCGACCCGTCCGCCTTCCGCGTGGTCGGCACCCGGGCCTCCACGGTCAACGGGGCCGTCACCAGTGCCACGCGCCCGGTGCTGCGGGCGTACGTCAACGACGAGCCCGAGCCCGCCGCCCAGGGGACGAAGGGCAGGTACCTCATCCTCGAGCTCGGCTCGACCGGGCCCGCGGCCGGGGCGCTGCAGTACTCGGGAGGCATCAACAGCCCCTACGGGCTGTCCTACTCGGTGACCCAGGTGGCCGACGTCCTGGACGGGAGGGGCCGGGTCGAGCTGGAGAGCTCATCGGCGGCGGTCACCGCTACGAGCGTCATCACGCCGGTCGTGGACGACTTCGCCGCGCTGTCGAGCACCAGCAGTGCCGGCCAGGTGCTGAACTACCGCTTCTACACCCCGGAGCCCTACGACGAGCGGCCTGGCAGGAAGGCGCTCTATCCCCTCGTCGTCACACTGCACGGAGCGGGCGAGCGCGGGCCGAACAACCTCACCCAGATCACGGGCAACCAGATCGCGACGGCGTTCGCGGCACCGGCCCGGCAGGCGGAGAACCCGAGCTTCGTGCTCTCGCCGCAGGTGCCCGCCGGTCTCGCGTGGACCACGCCTGCGGTCCAGCAGGCGCTGCTGGAGACGGTCGACGAGGTCATGGCCGACTACCCGGTCGACCCCGACCGGGTCTACCTCACCGGCCTCTCGCTCGGCGGGATCGGCACCTTCGACATCCTGCCCAAGTACCCGACGAAGTTCGCGGCGGCCCTCACCGTGGCGGCGACCGGCAGCACCGCCGCGATGCCCGCGCTCGTCGACGTGCCGATCTGGGCCACGCACTCGGTCGACGACGCGACCGTGAACTACACCAACGGCTCGCTGGCGCTCGTCAATGCGATCGAGGCCGCGGGCGCGGCGACGACCCGCGCCGAGTGGGCGGGCAACCTGCCGGTCGCCCAGGCGGACGCGCTCGCCCGGGCGCAGTGGGACGCGGCGCAGGCCTCGGGCAGCCACACCCTGCTCACGGCCTACACCCGCGGCACGACCCCGCAGAACGCGCACTGGTCGTGGGTGCCGACGTACCTCAACACCACCATGCTCGACTGGCTCTACAGCCAGGAGCGGACCGGCGGCGGGTCGTGCACCGCGACGTACCGCGCCACCTCCTGGAACGGCGGTTTCAGCGGGCAGGTCGTGGTGACCAACACCAGCAGGAAGCCGGTCACCGGGCTGTCGCTCGCGTTCGACCTGGGGGCCGGCGCGCAGGTGACGAAGGCCTGGCCGGGGACGGTCAGCCAGACCGCCGGGAACGTCACCGTCAGGTCGGGAGCGTCGATCCAGCCCGGCAAGTCCGCCACGATCAGCTTCACCGCGACGGGGGCCTCGACGGGGACGTCGGCCTTCGCGCTCAACGGCAGCGTCTGCAGCTGACCGGCTGACCCGCACGGCCGAGGCCCCGCCCCTCCGCGTGGCGGGGCCTCGGCGTGCCGGCCGCGGGCCCCGCGGGGACCGGGCGTGGGGTCAGGCGCGCGGCAGTGCGATCGTCACCGTCGTGCCGGCGCCGTGCACGCTGTCGAACGTGAGCTTGCCGTCGTGGGCCTGCACGGTCGCCGCCGCGAGGGGCAGGCCCAGGCCCGCCCCCGGGACCTGCCGCTCGTCGGCGTAGCGGCCGCGGCAGAAGGGCTTGAGCACCTCGGCGACCTCGTCCGCGGGCACGCCCACGCCGGTGTCCGTCACGGAGACCGCGCAGCGGTCCGCCTCGACGGTGACGCTGACCGTGGCCGACCCTCCCGCCGGGGTGTAGAGCACCGCATTGGAGACGACGCGGGAGAGCGCGCAGGCCAGCCCCACCCGGTCGCCCCGCACGTACGCCATGGAGGGCTCGGAGGGCCCGAGAGGCGCAGCGAGCTCGAGGGCCACCCCTCGGCGGGCAGCCGTCCCCGCGTGCTTCGCCACGGCCTCCGCGGCGAGGTCGAACAGGTCCTCGACCGTGCGCTCGGGCGCCGGCGCCGCGCCGCCGAGCTGGGAGGCCGCGAGCACGTCGTCGACCAACCCGGTGAGCCGGGCGGAGTTGCGCTGCACGACGTGCAGGGACTCGGCCACCTCGTCCGGGCCCAGGCCCCCGGCCACCAGCAGCTCCAGGTAGCCGGTGATGCAGGTCAGCGGGGTGCGGAACTCGTGGGTGATGCGGGCGAGGAAATCGCTCTTGAGCTGGTCCGCGCGCCGGAGCCGGTCGTTCGCGACGGCCTCCTGGCAGACGCGCCGGCGCAGCTCCAGCTGCACGACGACGTGCGAGGCCAGCGTGCGCAGGCCGCGCCGCTGCGCGTCCGTGAGCCGGCGCGGGACGGAGTCCAGGACGCACAGGGACCCGATCACGTGGCCGTCGGCCGTGAGCAGCGGCGCGCCGGCGTAGAACCGTGCGTGCGGCTCGCCGACCACCAGCGGGCTGCGGGCGTACTCCTCCACCAGCGTCAGGTCGGGCAGCTCCACCAGATCGGTGCCGCGAAGGGCCAGCGGGCAGAGGACGGACTCGCGGCCTGCGGACGCGACCTCGAGCCCGTGCCGCGCCTTGAACCACACCTGCTCCCGGCCCACCAGGCTGACCAGCGCGATCGGAGCGCCGCAGAGGTCCGCGGCGAGGGAGGCGATGTCGTCGAACGCCTGCTCCGGTGCCGTGCCGCACACCGCGTACGCGTCGAGCGCCTGCAGACGGCCCGCCTCGGCGACGGTGTCGACCTCGCCGCCGTTCCCGGCGTCGACAAGTGTGGACATGAGCTTCCCCCGAACGTTCTAGTACGCCCGTCTCATCGGCGGCCCCTCCGAGACCGTGCTAGCCCAACCGGGTGCTCGGGGTGCTCACCCGACGGCGGCTCGATCAGCCCGCGAAGGGAGACGGGACGAGGGCAGGGGCCGGCGAGCTCGCCGGCCCCTGCCCCAGGGGAGGATGTCCCGCTACTCGACCGTGATCGTCCCGGTGAGGCGGGCGTCCGCGGAGGACGTCCCGACGAACACGGGGACGTCGCCGGCCGGGGTCACCCAGCGGTCCGCGCCGGCGTCCCAGTACTGCAGCGCGCGCTCGTCCAGGTCGATCGTCACCGTGGACTTCTTGCCCGGCTGCAGCGTCACCCGGGCGTAGCCCGCGAGCTGCTTGACCGGGCTCGCGGCCTTGCCCGGGAGCTTGCCCACATAGACCTGCACGATCTCGGTGCCCGCGCGCTCGCCGGTGTTGCGGACGCGCAGCTTGACGCGGGCGACGTCGTCCGCGTGGCCCTTGCCCTTGTGGCGGGTGTCGATGCCGCGGGTCGAGAGGCTGGAGTAGTCGAACCGGGTGTAGGACAGGCCGTAGCCGAAGGGGAAGAGCGGCTCGAGGTCGTTCTTGGCGTAGCCCCGGTAGCCGATGTTCAGGCCCTCGGCGTAGGTCACCGTCGGGTTGACCTCGTCGATGTCGTCGAACGCTGGCTGCACGCCCATGCGGGTGGGCTGCGCCTCGGAGGCGGGGAAGGTGACCGGCAGCTTGCCCGAGGGGTTGACGTCGCCGAAGAGCACCTTGGCGACCGACTTGCCCTGCTGCTGCCCGCCGTACCACGCCTCGATGACCGCGGGGACCTTCGACAGCCACGGCATCGTCACCGCGCCGCTGGTCGCGAGCACGACGACCGTCCTCGGGTTGGCGGCGGCCACGGCGCGGATGAGCTTGTCCTGGTCCTGCGGCAGCGTGAGGCTGCCCCGGTCGGCGCCCTCACCGGTGTAGTCGCGAGCGACGACGACGGCCACGTCGGACTTCTTCGCGAGCGCCGCCGCCTCCTTCATCGCGGGCGAGAGCACGTCCGCCGGCGGCGTCCAGCCGAGGCGCACCATGGCACCGGGCTGGTCGTTGAGCGAGCCGTCGAACTGGTTCGGCGCGTCGGTGGTGTAGTCGACCTGGACCTTGACGGACTTGCCCGCGGTCAGCGGCAGCTGCACCGTCCTGGTGCCGTACGTGGTGGCCGGGTTGTCGAGGGCCAGCCGGCCGTCGACGTACAGCTTCGCGGTGCCGAGGCTCGAGAGCGAGAGGCCGTACGTGCCGGTGCTCGGCGCGGTGAGCGTGCCCGTCCAGCGCACCGAGATCGGGGCGACGGGGAGCGGGAACGGGACGCCCGGCACCTGGGAGCTGTTGATGGTGTCGTTCGACAGGCCGAGCCGCAGCTGGACCTGCTTCTCGGCCCGGGTGAGCATGGCCGGGCTCGCGAAGCTGTTGAGGCCGAGGTGGTACTCGGCCCGCACGCCGGACAGGACGCCCGAGGGGACGGGCGCCGGGCCGGGCAGCGTGTCGGCGGTGCCGACCGGGTCGGTCCCGGCGGCGTGCCTCACGGCGACGCCCCTGCCGGCGCGGCCGGTGATGCCGTCGAGGATGGTCGTCAGCTGCGCGGCGGTGGAGTTGCCACCGGTGCCATTGCCGTACCCGCTCTGCTGGGCGTTGATCGGGTTCGTGACCGCCGCGCTGCCGCCACCGTCGATGTAGTGGTCGGCGTCGGAGCCGATGACCGCGATCGACTTCGTGGCCGCAGTCGACAAGGGAAGCTGACTGCGGTCGTTCTTGAGCAGCACGATGCTCTGCTCCCCGACCTCGGTCGCCACCTCGTCACCGCGCTCCAGCATCGCTGCGGGCAGTGCCGGCGTCGCGGGCATCGGGGTGGTGAACGAGCCGGGGGGCGGGTTGTCGATCACGCCGTACTTGAACATGCTGACGAGCACTCGGCGGGCCGCGTCGTCCACACGCTGCTGCGGGACCCGGCCGGAGAGCACGGCCTGCTCGAGGTTGGCCCCCGAGTAGTCCAGCTTCTCGCCGGAGGTGTCCAGGCCCTTGCTGAAGTCGTCGATGCTGTGCGCGGCGTCGTAGTCGGTCTGCACGAACCCCTTGAAGCCGAGCTGGCCCTTGAGGATGGTGTTGAGCATCGTGCCGCTGCTGCAGCCGTGCTCACCGTTGATCTTGTTGAAGGAGCACATCACGGACGCGGGGTCGGCCTCCGAGACGACCTTCTCCCAGGGCCGGATGTACACCTCCTGGAGCGTGCGCTCGTCGACGACCGCGTCGACGTGCCCGCGACGGGTCTCCTGGGTGTAGACGTTGTAGTGCTTGACCTCCGCCGGCACCTTGGACTGGATGCCTCGGGTCTGGGCAGTGGCCAGCCGGCCGGAGAGGAGGGGGTCCTCGCCGTAGCTCTCCCACTGGCGGCCGTTCCAGGGGTTGCGGGCGAGGTCCATCGACGGGGCGGCGGCGGAGTTGTAGCCGGCGCCGCGCACCTGCTCGCCGGCCACGCTGCCGTAGACGCCGGCCAGCTCGTCGTTCCACGCCGACGCGAGCGCGAGGCCGACGGGCAGAGCGGTGGACGCCGGCGTCAGGGAGACGCCGTTGGAGGCGTCGCGGCCGCGAATGGCGGGGATGCCGAGCTCGGGCACGCCAGGCCCGCCGGTCTGGATGAGCAGGTTGGCCTTCTGGTGCAGCGACATCTCGGCGAGGACCAGGGCGGCACGCTGGTCCGCGCCGAGCGTCGTGTCCATCCACGGCAAGGCCGTGGTGGCGGAGGCGGGGGAAGCAGGTCCGACGAGGGCGGCGGCTGCGACGGCGCCGGCCGCCGCGAGCACGACCCAGCGCGAGGCTTGCGAGGGGCGGAGCATGTGGGGAGCTCTCCAAGGGGTCTTGAATCGATTGCAGACAGGACCGTGCATCACGAGATCACCAGCTGTCCACCCGCGTCGCCCGATCGGGACGAAAGATCGACAGTGCGTCCGGGGGACTGTTCGGAGCGTGAGTGGCCGCTGGGCCGTCCGGGTGACGGGAGGGTTGCCCGATCCTCGGCCGGCAGACGTTTCAGCAGCCGCGGGGCTAGGGTCGGTGGCGACACTCCACCTGGGTCGCGGGTCGGGGCCGCGTGCTCCTGAACCCGTGCGGGCTCGAGCTTCAGTCACGGCCGGTCGCTGCCGATGCACAAGCGGAGTTGTGGGAGCGACGGCCTGTCGCCGTCACCAGCCGCATCGTCAGGGAGGCACGTCGAGTGCGAACGCGTAACGGAAGGGCTGTGGGCGTCGCCCTGGCCACAGTGATGGCCGGGCTGCTCGCCGTGGTGCCCGGCTCTGCGCAGGCGCGCACCTCGGCCAAGGCCGCGGCGGTCGTGCAGGTGTCCCCGAAGAAGGGGGTCGCCGCCACGACGCTCGCCTCGCGGCAGGACAAGCTGGCCGCGCTCGGGGCGACGTGGTCGTACAACTGGACAGACAGCGGGTCCAGTGCGAGCGGGGTGCAGTTCGTCCCCATGGTCTGGGGCGCGGCCACGGCCGCTTCCGCGGCGCAGATGGGCGCGCTCGCCTCCGGGGCGAGAGCCGGCCGCTACAAGGAGCTGCTCGGCTTCAACGAGCCGGACCACGCCGACCAGGCGGACCTCACCCCCGAGCAGGCGCTCGCGCTCTGGCCCAAGCTGCAGGCGACGGGGCTGAGGCTCGGGAGCCCGGCGGTCGCGAACTACTGGGGCGGCTGGCTCGACAGGTTCATGTCCGGGGCGCAGGCCCGCGGGTACCGGGTCGACTTCGTCACCCTGCACTTCTACCCGGACTTCACCGACCCGAGCGCGCCGGACCAGCTGATGGCGATGGTCGAGGACGCCTGGGTCAAGTGGCGCAAGCCCGTCTGGGTGACCGAGGTCGGGGCGATCGACGTGTCGGCGTGGGGCCTGCCGGCGCTGAAGCAGGCTCCCACGGACGAGCGGGCCGACGCGTTCCTGCGCGCCGTCGCCCAGCGGCTCGAGCAGTCGCCCTACGTCGAGCGCTACGCCTGGTTCCTCGACACCAGCGCGGACGCGAGCTGCCGCTGGACCCGGCTGTACGCGCCCGACGGCTCTCTCACCAGCCACGGCGCCGCGTTCGCCGGCGTGGGGCGGGCGACCGCGGACCCGCGCGTCGGCACCTTCGCCGTCACGGCGCGGGACGGGCAGGGCGCGCTGCACGCCACCGCCGAGGCGTACGGCGGCTACGCCGACACCAGGCGCGTCGTCACCACTCCCGTGGCCTGGCGGGGGCCGGAGCAGCGCTGGGCGGTCAGCGCTGTGGGGGACGGCACGTACCGGATCTCCAGCACTGCTCGCAGCGGCCTGGTGCTGCAGGCGACGGGCGAGCAGTACGGCGGGTACGCCGGCGCGGCCCAGGTCGCCCTGACCCCGCGGTCCTGGGACCTGCCCGAGCAGCGCTGGCGCATCGTGGACGCCGGCGGCGGCTACGTGCGCATCGTCAATGCGCGCAGCGGTGCGGCCCTGCAGGCGACGTCCGACACCTACGACGCCTCCGGGGAGGTGCGCTCCGCCGCCGTGACGCCCGCGGGGTGGAACAGCAGCCAGCAGCTCTGGAAGCTCACCGGCTTCTGACCGGCGGCTGGCCGACCGTGGAGGCCCGGACGTGCAGCCGCGGGCGTACGACGACGTCCCGCCGCGCCTGCACGCCCGCGGCCTCCTCGGACAGGAGGCGCACGGCCGCGGCGCCGATGCGCTCGGGCGGGGTGCGGACGCTCGTCAGCCCGACCCCGCTCGCCGCGCTGGCGAGTGCCGTGTCGTCGTAGCCGACGACCGCGAGGTCCTCCGGCACGCGGATGTGCCGCTCACGGGCGAACTGCAGCAGGCCGAGCGCCATCATGTCGTTGTTGCAGAAGACGGCGGTCGGCCTGCGGCGTGCGGGGGTGCCGGCCACCGTCTCCCCGACGGCCCGGCCGTCCTGCAGACCGGCGCGTCCGGTGATGCGCAGTTCAGCCGTTGCCGATGCCGCGGTCAGGGCGCGGCGGGCGCCCGCGAGACGCGGCGTCTCGAGCGGCCCGGCCAGGAGCACCCGCCGATGGCCCAGCTCGACCAGGTGGCGCGCGACCTCACGTCCGGAGCAGCCCTCGTCGCCGCGGACGGAGCTGAGCCGGTTGCGGCGTACGCGATGGCCGAGCACCACGACCGGGGTCCCGGTCGCGGACATTCGGTGCAGCAGCGGGTGCTCCGGGTCCAGCGGCATGACGACCACGCCGTCGGGTCGCAGTTGGAGCACGTGCTCGAGGACGCGCTCCTCCCGGCGCGCGTCCGCCCCGCTGCTGAACAGGTCCACGAGCCGGCCGGACTCCTGCGCACAGGACTCGACCGCGGAGGTGAGCTCGGTGAAGAAGGGGTTGCCGATGTCGAGCACCACCAGCGCGATGCTTCCCGTGCCGCCACGGCGCACGGCGCGAGCGGAGGCGTTGGGGACGTAGCCGGCGTCGCGCACGGCCTGCAGCACGCGCAGCCGCGTCGCGTCGTTGACGAGGCCGGGCCTGGTCAACGCGCGGCTCACGGTGCCGGGGTCGACCCCCGCGAGTCGGGCGACGTCCCGGATCGTCACAGCCACCGGCAGGAGTCCTTCGCGCAAACGTTTCACGGGAGGTTAGAGGCCGCCCGTCGACCGGTCAAGGCGCCGCGGGCCCGTGTCACCGGATCGGGAGCAGGGCTGGGCAGGATGAGCGGGTGACCGTCGCGTACCGCATCTGTGTCGTCTGCACCGGCAACATCTGCCGGTCACCGATGGGCGAGATCGTGCTGCGCCGGGCGTTCGGGGACGCCGGGCTCGGGGACGTCGTGCACGTGGACAGCGCGGGCACCGGCGGCTGGCACGTCGGCGGCCCGGCGGACCCGCGGGCCGCGGCGGTGCTGCGGGCGCGGGGGTACGACGACGCCCACGTGGCACGGCAGTTCGCCGCGGAGTGGTTCGCGGGCAAGGACCTCGTGCTCGCCCTCGACGCGGGTCACGTACGCGCGTTGCGGGCGCTGGCGCCGACACCGGACGCAGCCGAGAAGGTACGGCTGCTGCGGTCTTTCGACCCCGGCGCGGGCGAGGACCTCGACGTCGCCGACCCCTACTACGGCGACGACGCGGGCTTCGAGCTCACGCTCGACCAGGTGGAGGCGGCCGCCCCGGGGATCCTCGAGCACGTGCGGGCGTGGCTCGCCGCCCGCTCCGTGGGATGAGCCACGGCGGGAGCGTCGTCACGACGGCCGTGGAGCGGCTGCTCGGCGTCGCGGTGTCGGCGGTGCGCCCGGTGCCAGGCGGGGACGTCTGCCGCGCGTACCGGGCGCGGCTGGGGGACGGCCGGGAGTTCTTCGCCAAGACGCGGGACGGGCGGCGGCGGGCTTCTTCGCCACGGAGGCCGCCGGGCTGCGGCTGCTGGCCGCGGCGGCAGGGGCTCCCGTGCCGGAGGTGCTGGGCGTCGACGACGAGGCGCTCGTCCTGGAGTGGGTGCCGCCCGGCCCGGAGACCCCGTCCGCTGCCGAGCGGCTCGGCCGTGAGCTGGCGGCGAGGCACGGCACGCCTCCGGCGGGCTCGGGGCGCCGACGCCCGGCTGGATCGCCGTCCTGCCGCTGGACAACACCCCCGCCGCCACCTGGCCGCAGTTCTACGCCGAGCGCCGGGTCGCGCCGTTCCTCGCCCGGGCGGTCGACCGGGGCGCGATCGGCCCGGACGACGCACGCGACGTGGAGCGCGTGCTCGGGCGGCTCGACCGGCTGGCGGGCCCGCCGGAGCCGCCCGCCACGGTCCACGGGGACCTCTGGACCGGCAACGTGCTCTGGGGCGCGGACGGCCGCGCCCGGCTGGCCGACCCCGCGTTGACGGCGGGCACCGCGAGACCGACCTCGCGATGCTCGCGCTGTTCGGCGCGCCCCTGCTCGAGCGCGTGCTGGCAGCGTGCGCGGAGGCCGCGCCGCTCGCCCCCGGCTGGGGCCAGCGGGCGCCGCTCCACCAGCTGCACCCGCTGCTCGTGCACGCGGTGCTGTTCGGCGGCGGGTACGGGGCGCGGGCCGGCCGGACGGCCCGGGCCGCCCTGCGGGCCTAGGCCGAGGACGGCCGGGCGCGCTCGCTCAGGCCCTGGGCGGCCGGCGACCTCGTCAGCCAGTCGGCGAGCTGGGACGCCGGGACCGGCCGCGACCACCAGTAGCCCTGGCCGACGTCGCAGCCGAGCTCGGCGAGGGCGTCCGCCGTCTCGGCGTCCTCGACGCCCTCAGCCACCACGAAGAGGCCGAGGCTGTGCCCGAGCTGGACCATGGCCGCCACGAGGATGTCGTCCCGCCCACCGGTGCCCGCGAGCCCGGTGACGAACGACCGGTCGATCTTCAGCTCGTCCGCGGGCAGCCTCCGCAGGTAGCTCATGGAGGAGTAGCCGGTCCCGAAGTCGTCCAGGGAGAGCTTGACGCCGAGCGCGGCGAGGGCGTGCAGCTCGGCGATGGCGCGCTCGGCGTCGCGCAGCAGCGCGGTCTCGGTGATCTCGAGCCGGAGCAGGCCTGCGGGCAGCCCGTGGCGGGCGAGCCGCTCGCCCACGCCGTCGACGAACCCGTCGGCCAGGAGGCAGGCCGGCGACACGTTGACCGCGACGGGGACGCGGTGTCCCTGCGCGAGCCAGAGCCGGGCCTGCCGGACCGCCTCGTCGAGCACCTGCTCGGTCAGCGGGACGATCAGCCCGGTGGTCTCCGCGAGCGGGATGAAGTCGTCGGGCGGGACCAGCCCGCGCTGCGGGTGCCGCCAGCGCACCAGCGCCTCGACGCCGAACAGCCCGCCGGTGTAGAGGTCCACCTTCGGCTGGTAGTGCAGCTCGAGCTCGAACCGGGCGAGCCCGTCGCGCAGGTCCTCGGCCAGCTGGAACCGGCGGCGCGCCGCGTCGTCCAGGCGGTCCTCGTGGCGGACGGGCAGCCCGCCGGACTGCTCGGCCGCGTGCACGGCCACGCCGGCCCGGCGCAGCAGGTCCTCCGGGTCGTCGCCCGGCGCTGCGTCGACGAGGCCCGTCCGTGCGGTGACGTGCAGCGCCATGCCCTGCACCTCGAACGGGGCGGCGAACGCCGTGATGAGCCGCTCCGCCCGCTTCGCGACAACGTCCGGCGGGGCGTCGGGCAGCACGAGCGCGAACTCGTCGCCGTCGGTACGCCCGAGCCGGTCGTCCGGGCACAGCTGCCCGGCGACCCGGTCGGCGACCGTGCGCAGCAGCTCGTCGCCGGCCTCGTGGCCCAGCGCCTCGTTCAGCTCGCTGAACCGGCGCAGGTTGAGCAGGACCAGCTCGGCGCCCCTGCCCTGCGCGGTGACCCGGCCCAGCGCGTCCACCACGCCCGCCCGGTTGAGGTAGCCGGTGAGGGGGTCGCGGGTCGAGCGCCGCTCGACCTCGCGCAGGGCCTGCACCGCGCGGGTCGCCACCGCCAGGACCGCGACGAGCGCGGCCCCGCCCAGTGCCCACTCCGGGACGAGCAGGGGAAGGCCGACCCCGTGGCTCACCAGCAGCAGGGCCGGGGTGGCCGCGAGCGGCAGGAGCAGCAGCACCTGGACGTGCGGGCGGCGCGGGGAGGCGGCCCCCGAGCGTGTTCCGAGGGCCTGCGCCGACGGGTGCACCGCGGCGAGGCCGAACAGCAGCATGTCCACGACCCCGAGCGCCTGCACCGCCTGGCCCGGGAGCGCGACGCGCTGGCCCCCGAGGGTCACGATGAGGTCGTACACGGTGCACCCGACGCCGCCGGCGAGCCCGAGGGCGATCGCGGGCACGAGCCGGGACCGGGTCAGCGCCAGCCAGGCGAGCAGCCCGAGCAGGACCACGTCCGCGGCAGGGGCCACTGCCAGCTCCCAGTGCAGCCCGCTCGTCCGGTGCTCCTGGGCACCGCGCAGCGCCAGCTCCGCGGCGACCAGCGCCACGGGCACCCCGAGGACCAGGCCGTCGAGCAGCAGCCCGCGTCGCGGGGCCGCGCTCGAGCGGAACAGCGCCGGCAGGATCAGGGCCGCCGCCGGCTGGGCGAGCCCGGTGGCCAGGCGGGAGAGGGTGTTCTCCTCGCCGGCGACGGTGAGGGCGGTGTTGCCGACGGCCACGCAGGTGGCGAAGAGCGCCAACGGCACGACGACCCGCAGCGGGGCGCCCGGGGAGCGACGCGGCCCGGCCAGTACGAGCACCACCGCCGCCCAGTTGGAGAGCAGGAGCAGCGGGGGGCGCAACGGCGGCACCGCGAGCGCCAGTGCCGCGAGCGCCGCGAGCACGGCCAGCTGGCCCCGCACGCCCCGCAGGGCCGGAGCGGAGGCGACGCCGGACATGACCCCCTGATCGGCGCCGCCGCCCGGATGCTTAGCCATGGCGAGGAGCAGGCGTCCGCCGGGCCGGCCCCGACGTCAGCCGGCGCGGGCCTGCTCGTCGCGCTGCAGCACCAGGAGGGTCGCGTCGTCCTCGGACTCGGGGTCCCGGGTACGCAGGAACACCTCGTCGATGTCAGCTGTGGCGAGGTTGCGCTGCAGCCTGGCCAGGCCGACGTCGAGGGACTCGGTGCGCCGCTCCACGAGCCCGTCGGAGTACAGGCAGACGCAGGCGCCAGGGGGCAGGACGACCGCCGCTGCCTCGGGCGCCCCCAGGCCGACCCCGAGCGGGGGCCCGGCCGTCAGCTCGAGCGGCGCGGGGCCGCGGTCGGGGGCGAGCAGGATCGGGGCGGGGTGGCCGGAGCTGGCGGCCGACCCACGCCCGTCGGCCGGGTCCACGACGACGACGACGGCCGTCGCGAGGGCGTCGGGCAGCAGCCACTCGACGAGCGCGTCGAGCCGGCCGAGGGCCGCCGCCGGGTCGCCGGTCTCGAGCAGGACCGCCCGCAGCGAGTTGCGCAGCTGCGCCATCGTGCCCGCGGCGGCCAGGCCGTGCCCGGCGACGTCGCCCAGGACGAGCGCGAGGCGTCCGTCCCGCAGCACGAAGGCGTCGTACCAGTCGCCGCCCACCCGCCCTCCCGCCGAGGGGGAGTAGCGGGCGCCGATGGACCAGCCGACCGGCCGGGGCAGGGTTCCGGGAAGCAGGGCACGCTGCAGCGTCTCCGCCGCCCGCAGCTGCCGGCGTGAGCGGGCCCAGAGCGCCTCGACGACGGTGGCCCGCAGCTGGGCGGCGAGCTGCAGCTGCTCGGCCGTCCACGGCTCGGACCGGCCGTGCACGACCTCGCGCCAGCGGGCGAAGGACCGGCGCGGGCTGAGCCGCATGCGGTCGTCCTCGACGTGCACGCGGAGCTTGGTGTGGGGGTCGCCGCCCCAGTCGACCGACCGCGCGGTCTCGTCCCGGAACCACAGCACGCTCTGCCCGTCGGGCAGCGGGACGGCCAGCACGCCGCAGGCGGTCTCGACGGGCACGTCGAGGCCGGGCACGGCGGACAGCTCCTCGGTGGAGACGACGTCACGGCCCATGTCGCACGCCCAGCGGACGACCCGCTCGACGACGTCGGGCGGCGGCACCCGTCCCGCGCTCTGCACGTCCCCGCCCAGCGCGACGACGACGCCGGCGGCAGGCACCAGGTCCAGCAGCGTCGGCCCGGCGAGCAGCGAGCGGGCCAGCGGGACGTCCTCGTCCAGCGTGGATCGGGTGAGCGCGGCCATCGTCGAGCGGGCCGCGAGCGCGGCCTGCAGCTCCTCGTCCTGGGCGCGGTCCACCAGCCGCAGGGAGAGTGTCGAGCCGAGGAACTCGGCCGCCGCGCGCACGCCGTAGGGCGGCGCGTGCGGTCCGGAGTAGTGGTGGCAGGCGATGAGCCCCCACAGCCTGTCGCTGCGCAGCAGGGAGATCGACATGGAGGCGCGCACCCCCATGTTGCGCAGGTACTCGACGTGGATCGGCGAGACGCTGCGCAGGCTCGCATAGGTCAGGTCGAGCGGCCACCCGGTCAGCGGGTTGTCCGTCGGCACCACGGGCGACGGGACGTAGCCCACGTCGTCGATCAGCCGGATCCAGTTCTTCTCGTAGAGCTCGCGGGCCTGCCGGGGGACGTCCGAGGCGGGGTAGTGCAGGCCGAGGAACGGCTCGAGGTGCTCCTCGCGCTCCTCCGCGACGACCTCGCCGTTGTAGTCGGCGTCGTAGCGGTAGATCATCACCCGGTCGAAGCCGGTGAGCGCCTTCACCTCCCGTGCGGTGACGTCGTAGAGCTCCTGCAACGTGCCGGCCCGGTTGAGCTCGGCGACGGCGCCCCGGACGGCCTGGTAGGTGTTGGGGAACGAGAAGGGGCGCGGGCCGTACGCCGGCTCGAGCTCGACCACGAGCAGCGAGCCGGTGCGCGCTCCCGTCGGGTCGAGCGGGACCCGGTGCAGGATCGCGTCCACCCCCAGGGGCCGGCCGTCCCGCCGCAGCGTGAGCTCCAGCGGGTTGCGGTCGCGGACGTCGCCGAACGTGCTGGCGAACCGGGTGACCTCACCGGCCGCGTCCGGCCCGAGCGCGACGGCCAGCGGCGCGCCGAGCAGCTCGTCCAGCTCACGGCCCAGGAGCGCGGCCGCGCTGGCGGAGGCCTGGACGACCTCGAGCTCGGGCTCGGTGAGCACGAGCAGCGCGCCACGGGGCTGCACGCTGCCGGGGATGTGGATGGGCTCCCGCTCGCAGTTGCTCAGGTCGATCGGGGTGCCCGGCGGCAGCAGCTCCCGGCCGACCTGGACCGGCAGCCTCCCGCGGCCGTCGTCGCTGCCGTGCGTCAGTGCTCCACCGTCCTCTGAGGCCGGGCCGGTCGGTACGGCTCGGGGTACGAGGCTAGTCGAAGCGGGTCAAAGGCGGCGCGCCCCGTCCTCACAGCAGGCGACGGTCCGGAACGGCGGCGTGCAGCCGGCGCAGCCCGTCGCGGACGCGGGCCTTGGCGGTGCCGAGCGGGACGCCCAGCCGGTCCGCGAGCTGGCGGTGGGTCAGGTCGTCGTAGTAGACGAGCGAGACCGCCTCGTGCTGCAGCGAGCTCAGGGTGGTCATCGCCTGGCGCACCCTGCCGCCGCGCTCGACGCGCTCCAGCCGCAGCCCGGGGTCGCCGGAGGCCGCGCCGTCCTGCAGCGGCAGGTCCAGCGCGTACGCCCGCTGGTCCCGGTCCTGGCTCGCCTGCTCGCGGCGCACCCGGTCGATGGCTCGGCGGCGCGCGATCGTCGTGATCCACGCCCGGGCGCCGCCGCGCGCCGGGTCGAAGCGGCGCGCGGTCCGCCAGACCTCGAGGAGGGCCTCCTGTGCGACGTCCTCGGCGCTGCCGTGGTCCTGCAGGAGGCGGCCGGCCATGGCCACCAGGCTCGGGGCGCTCATCGCGTAGACCCGCTCGTACGCCCGCTCGTCGCCGTGGGCGACGGCCAGGAGGAGCCGGTCGAGGTCGTCCGGGGTGGCCCCGGTGGGCGTGTGGTCGTCGGTGCGGTGGACGGCTGTGCTGGACATGCGACCTCGGTGGAGCGGGAGCACGGCCGGTCGGCCGACTGCACCAGCGTGCCCGGCGGATAAACACCGGAACCTCATTCTTTCGAGGGTTCCCGGACAATGAACCGACGGAATGAGGGGGATGGGCGGAAAGACGAGCTTGTCCGAGTTGCCAGGCTTTCAGGGAGACACGGCGAATTGTCGTCAACAATGCGTGATCGTGGGGTGACACAGCTCCGGAGCTGTGCGCCCTCGGTCCTCCGACCGGTCCACCGCCAGGCCTCGCCCCCTGCGCTGTTCCGGGGCGTCGGGCCCGCGGATTCTCCTTCGAGGTCACGAAGAACGGCGCTCGCGGTCACGGGGCGGACACATCGCGCCCATAGCTTCTCGGCGCCACGGGGACGTCCGTGCAAGCCCGACCGTGAGGAACCGCCGGTGACCTTCGCCCGCAGACCGCTCTCCGCCCTCGCCGCTCTCGGCGTCGTCACCGCGCTCGTCGGCAGCGGTGCCGCCGTGGCGGCCGACTCCGCCTCCTCCGACGTCGCCGCGACGGTGGCAGCGGCCGCCGACACGGAGCTGC
>NZ_JAANNO010000008.1:208966-225449 GCF_011250645.1 Motilibacter aurantiacus | reverse complement strand
TGTTGAGTTCTCAAGAAACGAACGCACACCCACCCGGAGCATCTTCCGCCCCGGACGCGAGTCGCTGTCTCGCCCTGCCGGGCCTTCGCTTCCGCTCCGGCCCGCGCTGCAGAGGAACTTTATCAGATCCTCTCCGCGGCTTTCGATCCGGCACCTTGCGGTGCTGTTTCGGTCGACGCGGTGTGTGAAGACCTTAGCAGACCTTCACGCCGTTCCGATCCGGCCCCTTCGGGCCGCTCCGGAGCGTTTGTTGCGAAAGAAACTGTAGCAGCTTCTCCCCGACCGCATTCCGCCCCTCGGGCGCGTCATGTGTCCGGGTCAACCCACCTACAGTTCCTCGGCACGACCGCGCCGACCCCGTCTCCGGTGCCGATTCGGTCCCACCTCGAATGAAGACGGACGCTTCGGGCCGACTCTCGTCGTCCACGTTGGTCCCGTCCAACCTCTGCCAGCACGGCCACTCACGTGTCCACTGCCCGGGGAGGCGAGGGACTACGTTAGCGCACGTCCCTCGGCGCCGCAAGTGGGCCCACGGGCAACTCCTGCGGCCCGGCGCCCGCACGCTGCCGGCCCGCGAGACCGGCCCGCGCCGCCGGCCGCCCCGCCGCGTGCCCGACCGTGCCCGAGCGCGCCCCCACCGGGGCGTGGCCTCCCCGCGTGGAGCCTGCGCCTGCCACCCAGGCCTCCGTCACCCGGGCCTACTCCGTGGTCGCCGGGGCGTACATCGAGCTGCTCGGGCCGGTCGACAGCGTGCACCCGGACGACCCCGGCTCCTCGCCTCCCACCTGGAGGCCTGACCGGCCCCGTCCTCGACCTCGGCCGTGGGCCACGGCACCTGACCGCCTTCCTCGCCCGTACCGGCTCCCGGCTCAACGGGATCGACCTCGTGCCCGAGTTCGTCGAGAACGCACGCCGGTCCCATCCGGGCGTGCCGGTTCGTCCTCGGTCCCCTGACCGCCCCTGGCTGCCCACCCGGCTCGCTGGCCGGGGCGCTCGCCTGGTTTTCCCCTGATCCACCTGCCTCCCGATCGCCTCGGGAAGGTCCTGCAGGGGATCCGGCGGACGCTCGCTCCGGGAGGCGCCCGCGACGTCGGCCTCTTCGAGGGCGAGATGTGCGAGCCGTTCGCGCACCGGGTGGCCGAGGCGTACCGCTGGCCGGTCGACGAGCTCGCCCGCCTGCTGGAGCAGGCCGGGCTCGCGGAGGTCGAGCGCGTCTGCCGCGGCCAGGAGGGTGACCGTCGGCCCTACGCGGTGCCGGCCGCCCGGGCGGTCGCGTGACGACGCCTCAGCGCCCCCCGGCAGCGCGGAGCTCGCCGCACCGGGACGCCTCGGGCACCTCGTCCAGTCCGGGCCCGAGCGCGGCGAGGACCAGGCCCGTCGCCAGCGGGTCGGTCGGCAGCGCCCCGTGGTCGGCCCGGCTGTCGGCGCAGACGTCCTGCAGTGCGACGTCGACGGCCCCCTCCAGGCGCGCCGACTCCACCGGGGTCACCACGTCGTCGAAGCGCGACCAGAGGCTCACCCAGCGCGGGCCGTCCGGGGTCTCGTCACCCGCGTCCAGCTCGGTGAGCACCGAGGAGCCGGGAGCCAGCTGCCGGCAGGCCAGCGGGCACACCGACTCGTCCCCCAGCAGCACCCCGAGCGCGGCCACCTGCGCGCCGTGGTGCGGTGACCCGAGCGTGACGATGCGCCGCGCCTTCGCCACCCCGCCGGAGTCGCGTACCCAGAGCCGGATCGTCACGCCCCCGGCCGAGTAGCCCACGAGGTCGACGGAGGGCGCGCCCCCGGCCAGCGCCGCGGAGACCTCCGCGTCCAGCGAGCGGGCGGCCTCGCGCAGGTCCCCGCGCCCGTCGCCCGGCAGCCCGACCACGGTGGCCTCCCGCCCCGCCGCCCGCAGGCGCGCCGCCAGGGGCTGCAGCGAGGCGGTGGAGCCGCCGTACCCGGGCACGAGGAGCACCGGCCCGACCACGTCGTCCCCGGCGCCGGGAGCCTTTCCGGCGGGGCCGTCGGCCCCGGGCTGCAGCAGGGCGACGGCCCCTGCACCGAGCAGGAGCACGAGGAGGACCGCGAGGCCCGCCAGCAGCCGGCGCACGCGATCAGCCCGGGAGCAGGCTGCGCACCTCGATCGTCTGGTCCCGCCCGGGGCCGACGCCGATCGCGCTCATCGGTGCCCCGGACATCTCCTCGAGGGCCGTGACGTAGGCCTGCGCGTTCTTCGGCAGGTCCTCCAGCGTCTTCGCGCCGGTGATGTCCTCGTCCCAGCCCGGGAAGTACTCGTAGACGGGCTTCGCATGGTGGAAGTCGGTCTGCGTCATCGGCATCTCGTCGTGCCGCACGCCGTCGACGTCGTACGCGACGCAGACCGGGATGCGCTCCCAGCCGGTCAGCACGTCGAGCTTGGTCAGGACGAAGTCGGTCGTGCCGTTGATCCGCGCGGCGAACCGTGCCACCACCGCGTCGTACCAGCCGCAGCGCCGGGGGCGCCCCGTGGTCGTGCCGAACTCCCCGCCGTCCCGGCGCAGCCGCTCACCGTCGGCGTCGAGCAGCTCGGTCGGGAACGGGCCGGAGCCGACGCGCGTCGTGTAGGCCTTCACGACCGCGACGACCCGGTCGATGCGCGTCGGCGGCACACCGGAGCCGGTGCAGGCGCCACCTGCGGTCGGGTTCGAGGACGTGACGAACGGATAGGTGCCGTGGTCGACGTCGAGCAGGGTCGCCTGGCCACCCTCGAGGACCATGGTCCTGCCCTCGTCGAGCGCGTTGTTGAGCAGCAGCGCGGTGTCGCGCACGTAGGGGCGCAACCGGTCGACGTAGGTCAGCAGCTCCTCGGCCACCTCGTCGACGGTGATCGCACGCCGGTTGAACACCTTGACCAGCAGGTTGTTCTTCTGGTCGAGCGAGCCCTCGATCTTCTGCCGGAGGATCTTCTCGTCGAAGAGGTCCTGCACGCGGACGCCGAGGCGGTTCATCTTGTCCGCGTACGTCGGGCCGATCCCGCGCCCCGTCGTGCCGATCTTGGCCTTGCCCAGGAACCGCTCGCTGACCTTGTCGATCGTCCGGTGGTACGGAGCGATGACGTGGGCGTTGGCGCTGATGATCAGCTTCGAGGTGTCGACACCGCGGCTCTCCAGCAGGTCGATCTCGGAGAACATCACCGACAGGTCGATGACCACGCCGTTGCCGATGACCGGCACGACGGTCGGGGTGAGGATCCCGCTGGGCAGCAGGTGGAGGGCGTACTTCTCCTCGCCGATGACGATCGTGTGCCCGGCGTTGTTGCCGCCGTTGTAGCGGACGACGTAATCCACGTCGGCCCCGAGCACGTCGGTGGCCTTGCCCTTCCCCTCGTCGCCCCACTGGGCGCCGACCACCACGATCGCGGGCACGGGCGTGTACACCTACTCGGCTGGGGGGACGCGTACGGCCAGCGAGGTTACCGGAAGTCGACGAAGGGGTGTGCTCGTGGCGGATGCCGGCAGGCCCGCGTTCCTGCTCGTGACGAACGCCCGGGCGGGCTCGGCGCAACGCGACACGGTCGTCGCGGTGAAGTCCGTGCTCCGCTCGGCCGCCGACGTCGACGAGGGCGTCTGCGGCGACGCCGCGGACGTGGGGGACATCCTGGCGCAGGCCGGCGGGCGCACCCCCGTGATCGCCGGCGGCGACGGCTCGCTGCACGTCGCGGTGAACGCCCTGGTCGACGCGGGCCTGCTGCAGTGGGAGACCCCGCTCGGCGTGATCCCCATGGGCACGGGCAACGACTTCGCCCGCGCGCTCGGGCTGCCGCTCGACCCGGTCCAGGCGGCCGCGGCGCTGCTGCGCTCGGTCCGGGACGGGAGCACCCGCCGGCTGGACCTCGCGACGACGGACGCGGGTGACGTCGTGGTCAACGCGGCGCACGTGGGGGTCGGGGCCGACGCGGCCCGGGCCGCGAGCGGGCTGAAGCCGTTGCTCGGGCCGGCCGCGTACCCGGTCGGGGCCGTGGCCGCCGGCGTGCGGTCCGGCGGCTGGCGACTGCGCGTCGAGGTCGACGGGACGGTGCTCGTGGAGGACGACGCCCTGCTCGTCGCCGTGGCCAACGGCACCTCCATCGGCGGGGGCACGCTCCTGGCGCCGGACGCCGACCCCGGCGACGGCCTGCTCGACGTCGTGGTCGCCACCTCGACCGGCCCCCTGGAGCGGCTCGGCCTAGCCCTGGACGTACGCCGTGGCGAGCACCCGTCCCGGGACGACGTCCTCACCGCCCGAGGCAGGTCGGTGACGGTGAGCGGGGAGGAGTTCGGCGTCAACGAGGACGGCGAGGTGCACGGGCCGCTCTCCTCGCGCACGTGGGAGGTCTCGCCGGGTGCGTGGTCGGTCTGGGCGCCGCCGCGCGAAGCCCACGGCAGCTGATCGTCCGATCCGTGCAACCTTCTGTGCTGGCCGCGGCGTCTCCTGACCCGGAGCGCCGACGAGCGGCGCGCGGACCGGGGCGGGGGCAGGCGTGGGCGCGGCCGACGACGAGCGGGAGTTCAGCGACTTCGTCGCGCACCGCCAGCGCGCCCTGCTGCGGACCGCGTACCTGCTGACCGGCGACCGGCACACCGCCGAGGACCTGCTGCAGGCCGCGCTCACCAAGACCTTCCTGTCCTGGGGACGGATCGACGACCTCGGCGCCGCCGAGGCGTACGTCCGCACGACGCTCACCAGGACGTACGTGTCCTGGTGGCGGCGCAGGTGGCGGGGCGAGCACCCGACCGAGGAGCTGCCCGAGCCGGTGTCGAGCGGCGCCGCGCTCGACACCGCCGTCGCGGAGCGGGCCGACCTGTGGGACGTCGTGCAGACGCTCCCGCGCCGGCAGCGGGCAGCCGTGGTGCTCCGGTTCTACGAGGACATGAGCGAGGCGCAGGTCGCCGAGGTGCTCGGCTGCTCGGTCGGCACCGTCAAGAGCCAGACGAGCCGCGCGCTGGCGACGCTGCGGGCCCGCATGACCGTGCCGGCCGACGAGGAGGGGGCGCGATGAGCCAGCAGGACCGCGACGTGGTCGACGCCCTCCGGGCCGAGCTGACGAGCCGGGCCGAGGCGGTGGCTCCGAGCCGCTACGACTTCGCCGGCCGGGCCATCGGGGCGGGGCGGGTCAAGCGCCGGATACGCCGGCGCGCCGTCGGCGCGCTGGCCGCCCTGGTGCTCGTGGGCGGTCCGGGGACCGCTGCGGTGGTGGCCGGTCGCGACGACGCCGACGTGCGCCCGGAGCCTGCGCCCACCGTGATCGCGACGCCCACGCCCACGTCGACCTCGACCCCGGCCCCCAGCGCGACCCGGACGCCGGAGCGCCTCGACGCCGCCGCTCTCCCGCTCGGGGAGCCCGCGAGGCTGCCGTACGTCGTCGGCGGGGTGCTGCACGACGGCGACGTGGCACTGCCGCTCGAGCTGCCCGGGCCGCCGGTGTCCGTGGCGCGGCTCGGCCAGGGCTGGGTCGTCGAGACCCTGGTGGAGTCCGCCGGCGGCGACCTCGCCCCGGGGGCGCTGGTGCACGTCGAGCGCGACGGGGCGGCCACGGTGCTGTCGGACGACAACGTGCGCGGCGTGGCCGTCTCCAACGACGGCGGGCGGCTGGTCTGGGCCGACGGGCCGCGGGACGGCAGCCGGACGGCGCTGCACGGGACGCTCGGCCCGGGGGACGCGCCGCAGGACGCGCTGACGATCCAGGTCGACGGCGCCTGGGACCCCGTGGGCTTCCTCGACGACTTCCAGGTGGTGCTGCGGCCCGTGGAGGGCACGCAGGCGCGCTCGGTGGTGCGCGACCTGCGCCGTTGGGACGCCGACCTCCGTGAGCGACAGCTGCCGCCGGGGATGCGGGCGCTGTCCGCCGACAGCGGCCTGATCAGTGCGACCACCGGCGAGGAGACCGCCGAGCTCATGCCCTGCACCGCCCTGCTCGAGTGGGTCGACCTGACGCCCGTGTGGGAGTCGTGCGAGTGGTCGGTGACGGCGACGTCCTATCCCGCGCGGGTCTCCGCGCTGGCGAAGCCGGCCGGCTCGGACGGCATCAGCCCCGGGGAGTACGCCGTCCTGTGGTCCCACTCGGGCCAGTGGCGGACGGGCTGGACGGGCAACTTCCGGGCGGGGGTGTGGGAGGACGACTCGCACGTGCTCTTCTTCGCGGCGGCGGCGCGCGACGAGCCGCACCGCTTCGCGCTCGTCCGCTGCGACGTCGGCGGCGCCTGCGAGCGGGTGACCGAGATGCGGTCGGTGGACCCGGTCATGCGCGACGACTGGGAGGCCGTGGTCGGGCGCTGATCAAACGGTTGGAGCCGCCCGGCCGCTCCGCCTAGGGTCTTCGGGTGCTCCGGCCCGCGTACCCGATCAGGACGAGCCGGCTGCTCCTGCGGCAGTGGCGGCCCGAGGACCGCGTGCCGTTCGCGGCGATGAACGCCGACCCCGAGGTGATGGAGCACTTCCCGGCCCCGTTGTCCCGGGAGGAGAGCGACGCCCTCGCCGACGCCAGCGAGCAGGACATCGCCCGGCAGGGATGGGGGCTGTGGGCCGTGGAGGTGGCCGACGTCGGCCCGGTGAGCACGGAGGGTGGCGCCTTCGCGGGGTTCGTCGGGCTCAAGGTGCCGCGCTTCGACGCGCACTTCATGCCGGCCGTCGAGATCGCCTGGCGGCTGGCCCGCTGGTCGTGGGGGCGCGGCTACGCGACCGAGGCGGCGAGGGCAGCGCTGGACGTCGGCTTCGGCGAGGTGGGCTTCGCGGAGGTCGTCTCGTTCACCGCCGTGCCCAACGTCCGGTCCCAGGCGGTCATGCGCCGGCTCGGCATGACCCACGACCCCGCCGACGACTTCGACCACCCGGTCCTGCCCGAGGGGCACCGGCTGCGCCGTCACGTGTTGTACCGGCTGCGCGCCTGAGCGTCTCAAGACCCGGTGCCTGAGGTCACGGAACCGTCACGACCGGCCTCGCCCCTTGTCCAGCCGCACCAGCCGCTCTAGTGTCCGGCGCAGGCAGTTCGTTGAGCGCAGCAACCAAGGTCGCAAGGGAGCGAGCAGTGCGAAGGTTCACCAAATGGGTCACGGCGGCAGCCGTGGTCGCAGGGTCGATGGCCCCCATGGCTCCCGCCGGTGCGGCGGACGAGCCCTTCGACGTCCTGGTCTTCTCCAAGACCGCGGCCTTCCGCCACACCGAGTGCATCAACTCGGGCACCCCCGCCATCAAGGCGCTGGGCGCGGCCAACAACTTCACGGTCGACTCGACGGAGGACGCAGCAGTCTTCAGCGACGCGAGCCTCGCGAAGTACGAGACCGTCATCTTCCTCTGCACCACCGGCAACGTGCTCAACGACGCCCAGCAGGGCGCGTTCGAGCGCTACATCGAGGCCGGCGGCGGCTACATGGGCGTCCACTCCGCCTCGGACACCGAGTACGACTGGGCCTGGTACGGCGGGCTCGTCGGCGCCTACTTCCGTGACCACCCGGGCGTGCCCGGCGTCAGCCCGCAGTTCCAGGTCGCCAGCGTCGACGTGCTCGGCCACGGCACCCCCGCGACGGCCGGGCTGCCGGACCGCTGGACCCGCGAGGAGGAGTGGTACAACTTCCGCACCAACCCCACGGGCACGGTCCGCGTCCTCGCCAACGTCGACGAGACGACCTACAACCCGCGCGGCTACAGCGTCCCCGGCGGCTCCGCGCCCATGGGCAACCCGCACCCGATCTCGTGGTGCCAGAACTACGACGGCGGCCGCTCGTTCTACACCGCCGTGGGTCACAAGGGCGTCTACTTCTCCGAGCCGCTCGTCCTCTCGCACCTGCTCGGCGGCATCACGATGACCGCCGGGGCCGCGGAGTTCAACTGCACGACGTACTCCGAGGTCACGACGCTCCTCGACGACCTGAAGGACGAGGGCCGGCTGAGCGCCTCGGCGTACGCATCGCTCAGCGACCGCCTGCAGCGCGCCTCGGTCAAGTCGGCCGCCGGGCACGAGGTGCCGGCCATGGGCCTGCTCGAGCAGTTCGTCGCCAAGGCCCGCAACCAGGTCAAGGGCGACGCCGACGACGTCGCCGTGCGTGAGCTGCTCGTGCAGAAGGCCGGCGAGCTGATCGCGTGGGAGCAGGACCTGGAGGACCAGGAGAACGGCGACTGACGACGCCGACCGGCGGCGCCGAGGACGGGGCGGCGCCGCACGGAGCAGAGGGCCCGGCGTGGAGCGATCCGCGCCGGGCCCTCAGCCGTGCACGCGCCTCCGGCCCTTCAGCGCGACGCGCCGACCGGCCGCCCCCTGGGCACACGTCCCCGGACGTGCCGCGTCACCGCGGGACCGGCACCGTCCGGTCAGCGGCGCGGGTCGACGTGCACCTTCGGGGCGGCGCCCCACTCCGGGCGACGACGTCCCGCGAGCACGTCGGCGACCTCGCCCAGCCCGACCGTGGCGGCGATCAGCGGCCGTGGGTCGACCGCGCCGGAGGCGTACAGCTCGACGGTGCCGCCCAGCCCGCCCGACGCGCTGAGCACGCCCACGGCCGCCACCTCGCGCAGGGCCAGCCGGCGCGAGTCCAGCAGCGACGGCTCCGGCGCGATCCCGATGAGGGCCACCCGGCCGCCCGGCTCGACCAGGTCCACCGCCAGGGCCGGCAGCTCGGCGGCGCCGGAGGCGTCGACGACCGCGTCCCACCGCTCGGCGGGCAGCGTCTCCCGCGACCAGGCGCAGCTGAACCCGAGCGAGCGGGCGACGTCGAGGGTCGGCTCGTCGCGGCCCAGCAGATGCACCTCGGCTCCGCGTGCCGCCGCGATCAGGGCCGTGAGCAGGCCGATCGTCCCCGGGCCGAGCACGAGCAGCCGGTCCCCCCTGCCGACGTCCACGGCCTGCACGGCCCGCAGCGCGTTGCCGCCGGGCTCGACGAGCGCCCCCAGCGCCGCGTCCAGGTGGTCCGGAAGCGGCACGAGGGCCGTGACCGGCACCGGCAGCCGCTCGGCCAGCGCCCCCGGCCAGCCGTTCCGCATGCCGATCTCGTAGCGGTCCGCGCACAGGTGCTGCCGCCCCTGCACGCAGCGGCCGCACGTGCCGCAGCCGAGCATCGTGTCGCCGGTGACGCGACGGCCGACCCAGGACTCGTCCACCCCCGGCCCGACCGTCGAGACCACGCCCGCCCACTCGTGCCCGATGCGCATGGGGTACGCCGCCTGGCCGTCGTGCAGGTAGGACATCTCGCCGCTGAACACCTCGACGTCGGTCCCGCACACGCCGGCCCGCTCGACGTCCACCACGACCTCGCCCGCGCGCGGCTCGGGCGCCGCGAGCTCGAGCACTTCGCCGCGGCCGGGCCCGGGGACGACGAAGGCGCGCACGCCGGACACCATCTCACCCGACGCGCGCGCCAGCGACGAGCGCAGCGGCGCTCAGCCCGGGTTCAGGCCCGGGTTGCCGGCCTCGACGACGAACGTCGCCTGCGTGCGGACCGGCGCGTCCGCGCGGGTCACGTAGTCCAGCGCGCGGAAGTCGGCCCGCAGCTCGTCCGGCGTGATCGACGTGAGGACGTAGCCGCGGCGGTTGCCGGCGAACTTGATGTGCGGGTTCTCGGCCATCACCGCCGGCCCGAACGACGGGGTCTCGGTGCCGTCTCCGTTCGAGGTGATCGACGTGCAGACCAGCTCGACGCCGACCGTCCTCGACGAGGACGTGGAGAAGTCGGCCTTCAGCTCGTTGGCCCAGTGGGTGTGGATGTCACCGGTGAGCACGACCGGGTTCGCGACGCCGCGCTCCTGGAAGCCGGCCAGCACCCGGTTGCGCGAGGCGGCGTACCCGTCCCACGCGTCCATGTTGACGGTCAGCCCCGGGCCGGCCGCGAAGTCCGTCTGGGCGAAGAAGACCTGCTGGCCGAGCACGTCCCACGTCGCCTGCGAGCGGCCGAGGCCGTCCATCAGCCAACGCTCCTGCCTCGCCCCGAGGATCGAGCGGGCGGGGTCGAGCGACTCGGCGTTCGGGGCGGCGAGGCCACCGTTCGCCGCCTGGTCGTCGCGGAACTGCCGGGTGTCGAGCATGTGGAACGCGGCCAGCGCGCCCCAGCCGACGCGCCGGTAGATCTGCATGTCCGGCCCCTTGGGCGTCTGCGCGCGCCGGAAGGGCAGGTTCTCGTAGTAGGCCTGGTACGCAGCGGCGCGGCGCATCCGGAACTGCTCGCGCGTCACGCCGGCGTTGCCCGCCAGCTCGGCGATGTCGCCGGCGAAGTTGTTCTCGACCTCGTGGTCGTCGTTGACGGCCATCCAGGGCGCGACCTGGTGCGCGGCCTGCAGGTCGGGGTCCGAGTGGTACTGCGCGTAGCGCACGCGGTAGTCCGCGAGCGTGAACGTCTCACGCGCGAGGCTGTGCTGGCGCACGCCGCGGCCACCGCTCTCGTAGATGTAGTCCCCGAGGTGCAGCACCAGGTCCGGATAGTCCTCGGCCAGCCGCCGGTACGCCGTGAAGTAGCCGGTCGCGTAGCTCGAGCAGGACGCGAACGCCATGCGCAGCTGCGAGACCGCGCTGCCGAGGGCCGGTGCGGTCAGCGTGCGGCCGACCGGGGAGATGTGCTCGTCGACGCGGAAGCGGTAGTAGAGCTCCGTGCCGGACGGCAGCCCGGTCAGCTCGACGTGGACCGAGTAGCCCTCCTTGCGGCGGGCGTGCTTGGTGCCGCGGCGCACGACGTTGCGGAACTGCGGCTCGGTGGCGACCTGGAACTCGAGGTCGTACTTCTCCGCGGTCAGGCCGGCGAAGCCGTCCGGCGCGAGCGGGTCGAGGGCGAGCCGCGTCCAGAGGACGACACCGTCCGGCGACGGGTCACCGGAGGCGACCCCGAGGAGGAAGGGGTAGGGCATGCGCCCGGGACGGGGCTTGGGAACGGCGAGCGCCGGCGCCGTCGGCCCCAGGGCGACGGTGGCGGCACCGGCGCCGAGGGCGAGGCCGCCGGCGAGGACCGAGCGGCGCGGAAGGGAGGAAGCCATGCCGAGCAGCGAATCGGCCCCAGCTATTGCCCCGGTGGCGGCCGGAGGAACGGCCGATGACGTTTCGAGCACCGGCTAGCGCGGGGCCCCCGAGCCGTCGGCCTGGCCGGGGTGGACGGGCCCGCTCACAGCCGGGCAGTGCATCGGCGTCGCCTGCGCCGGGGCCTGCACGCGGGGGCGGCCGGGGACGGTGACGGCGGCGATCGCCCCGCCCGCGGCCAGCAGCCCGGCGCAGACCAGCATCGCCGTCCGGTACGGGGGAGCCAGCGCCGCCGGGTCGCTGTAGTCGTCGCCGGAGAGCCCGACGGCCAGTGGCAGGGCCGCGACCGCCAGCAGGCCGGCGGCCCGGGCGACCGCGTTGTTGACCCCGCTGGCCGTGCCGGCGAAGCGGTCCTCGACGCTTCCCAGCACCGTCGCCGTCAGCGGGGCCACCGTGACCGCCAGCCCCAGCCCGAAGAGGAGCACGCCGGGCAGGACGTCGCGGGCGTACGACGCGTCCTCCCCGACCCCGGCCAGCAGCACCGTGCCGACCGCGGCGAGGCCCGGCCCCGCCGCCATCGGCAGCCGGGGGCCGGTCCGCGCGGACAGCGCGCCCATGCGCGCGGAGAGCAGGAGCATCACGAGCGTGACCGGCAGCAGCGCGGAGCCGGCGGCGACCGGGCCGAGGCCGGTCACGACCTGGAGCTCGAGGACGAGCAGCAGGAAGACGCCGCCGAGCGCGGCGTACACGGCGAAGGTGACAAGGTTGGAGGCGGTGAACTCGCGCGAGGCGAAGAGGCCGAGCGGCAGCATCGGGTCCTGCGCGGCGCGCTCGCGCAGCACGAAGCCCACCAGCGCCGCCAGCCCCAGCCCCAGCGCGGCCAGCACCGCGGCGCTCGCCCCGTCCTCCGGCCAGAGCGTGAGCCCGTACGTCGTCCCGGCCAGGGCCAGCGCCGCGAGCACGGCGCCGGGCAGGTCCAGCCCGCCGGTACGCCCGGCGTCCCGCGACTCGGGCACGTGCCGGGCGGCGAGCACCACGGCGACCGCGAGCGGGACGTTGATCAGGAAGGCCCACCGCCAGGAGGCCGTCTCCACGAGCCAGCCGCCGAGCAGCGGGCCGATCGCGCCGGCGATGCCCCCGAGCCCCGACCACGCCCCGATCGCGCGGGCCCGGTCCTCCCGGGCGAACGACGCCTGCAGGATCGCGAGGCTGCCCGGGGTCAGCAGCGCGGCCCCGACGCCCTGCAGCGCGCGGGCGGCGACCAGGGAGTTGATGTCCGGCGCCAGCCCGCAGGCGGCCGAGGTGAGCGCGAACCAGACGACGCCGACGACGAAGACGCGGCGGCGGCCGAACCGGTCGCCCAGCGCGCCGGCGAGCAGGATGAGCGCGGCCAGCGTGAGCGTGTAGGCGTTGACCGTCCACTGCAGCCCGGCCAGCCCCGCGTCGAGGTCCGCCCCGATCCGCGGGAGCGCGACGTTGACGATGGTGCCGTCGAGGAAGGCCATGCCGGAGCCGAGGATGGTCACGAAGAGCACCCAGCGCGCCTGGGAGGTGCCGTAGCGGAGCGCGCCGTCGGCCACCTCAGCCCACCCGCTCGGCGATCGCCTGCCCCAGCTCGAGCCCGGACAGGTAGGCCGCCTCGACCCGCGGCCTGCCGTGCCAGCCGTCGCCGCAGAGCCCGACCATCGCCTCGCCGAGGAAGTAGGGCTCCTCGCGCCCGCCCGCGGGGCGCGCCAGGGACCAACGGTTGACCCGCACCCAGCGCGGCTCCTCCTGGACGCCCAGCAGCGCGCGGACGGCCGCGACCATGCCCTCCGCAGCGGCGTCCGGGGCGTCGAGGAACTCCTCGGCGTAGGCCGCCGTCGAGTGCGCGACGAGGACCGGGGCGCCGTCACCGCGCCGCCGGCCGTCGTCGGCGACCCAGGACAGGACCTGGCTGTCGTTGACGAAGACCCCGTCGAGCTCGGGCAGCCAGCCGCGCCTGCCCCAGCCCGCCGACACGGCGACCACCGCCTCCCACCGGCGGTCCTCGAGCTGCTCGAGCTCCTCGGCGAGCGACGGCGCGAGCAGGTCGGCGGCCTGCGGGTCGGGCATGGCGAGCACCGCCGCCTCCGCCACCTCCCCGTCGACCGACGGCCCGGGCGCCACGCTCTCGACGTCGTAGGGATTGGTGACCCGCACCTCGCCGAGCAGGTCGACGGCGAGCGTGCGCAGCCCGAGCGGGCTCGCCCAGCGCATCGGCCCGCTCGAGGTGCCGGTGATGCCCTGCGGCCCGGCGACGTGGAACGTGTCGGTCCAGGGGCGGGCCACGCCGCGCCGCTCCCAGTCGCGCACCTGCCGCTCGAAGCGCGGGTCGCTGACGGTGAAGTACGACGCCCCGACGTCGACGACCCGCCCGTCCACGGCGTACGAGGCCAGCCGGCCCCCGCGGCCGCGGCCCCGGTCGTACACGTGGACGCGGAGCCCGGCCGCCGCGAGCGCCGCGGCACAGGCTGCCCCCGAGATGCCGGCGCCGACGACGGTCACCGGGCCCAGGGCCCGCACCACCCGGTCGCCCGTCGCGGTCACCGGCCGGCCCTCACAGCCAGCGCCGGATCGGGGCGGTGGAGGACTCGAGCGCGCGCTGCAGCGGCGACCGCTCCTCCCAGCGGTCGAGGGAGATCCGCTCGCTGCGGGCGAAGTCGTCGTCGAGGGCCCGGTCGAGGACGTCGACCACCTGCTCGTCGAGGACCGCGACGACGACCTCCTCGTCGTGGTCGAGCGAGCGGCGGTTGAAGTTCGAGGAGCCGATGACCGCCGCGTAGCCGTCCACCGTCAGGACCTTCTGGTGCATCATCGACGGCTGGAACTCCCACACGCGCACGCCCGCCTCGGCGAGGGTGGAGTACTGGGCGTTGCTCGCCAGCTGGCAGACCCGCTTGTCCGCGTGCGGGCCCGGCAGCAGCACGTCGACCTCCACCCCGCGGGCGGCGGTCGCGCAGAGCGTGTCCAGGAAGGACCGGTCCGGCGCGAAGTACGCCGTGGCCAGGCGGAGCCGGGTGCGGGCCTCGCGCAGCATCACGTGGAAGCAGGACTGCATGTCGTCCCAGCCCAGGCTGGCCGAGCCCCGCACGACCTGCACGAGCGAGCCCCCGCACTGCGGCTGGGTCGGGAAGCGGTCGCGCTCGTCGTAGAGCACCCGGCCGGTCTCGGCCCAGTCCTGCACGAAGGCGGCCTGCAGGCCGTCCACCGCCGGGCCCTCGATGCGCAGGTGGGTGTCGCGCCACTCGGTCTCGTCGCGCGCGTCCCCGCACCACTCCTCCGCGATGCCGACCCCGCCGGTGAAGGCGACCGACTCGTCGACGACGAGCACCTTGCGGTGCAGCCGGTGGTTCTGCTTGAACGGCGACTTCACCACCGGCTTGCGGAACCACTCGACCTGCACGCCGCTGCGCGCCATCCGGCGGACCAGGTCCTTGTCGATGAGCCGGCCACCGAGCGCGTCGATGAGCAGCCGGGTGCGGACGCCTGCCCCGGCCCGCTCGCACATGGCTGCGGCGACCTCCTGGGCGATGTCACCGCGCCACCACACGAAGGTCATCAGATCGATCGTGCGGCGGGCGCCGCGGATGGCCTCGAGCATCGCCGGGAAGATCGCGTCGCCGTTGCGCAGCACGGTGATGTGGTTGCCCTCGGTGAAGGGCGTGCCGATGAGCACCTCGAGCTTGCGGCGCAGCGCCTCGGGGCCGGTCGCCAGCTCGCGGTCGAGCGCGTCCCCGGCAGCGTCCTCCGGGGAGGGGGCGCGGCTCACCAGGCCGGCAGCTCGGACGCTGCGGCCGCACTGCTGTCGCGCAGGAACTCGCGGCAGCGCTCGGCCTCGGGCTCCTCGCCGATGGCGGCGGCCGCGCGCCCCAGGGCGGCGAGCGCGCGCAGGAAGCCGCGGTTGGGCTCGTGCTCCCAGGGGACGGGCCCGTGGCCGCGCCAGCCGGAGCGGCGCAGGGCGTCCAGGGCACGGTGGTAGCCGGTGCGGGCGAAGGCGTAGGCGGTCACGGGGTCGCCGGCGTCCAGCGCCTGCTCGGCCAGGACCGCCCAGGCCAGGCTGTACGCCGGGTGGGCCGCCGCGACGGGCCGCACGTCCGCCCCGCCGGCGAGCGCGGACTCGAGCGCGGTGCGCGCCGCCACGTCGTCCGGCAGCGAGGTGGGCGGCGGGCCGGGGAGGAGGTTCTCGAAGGTCACGGACCGATCCTGCCCTTCGGCGCGCCGTTCGCTCCACCAGGCCCGGCGAGAAGAGCCACTTCCCAGCCCCGGTCCAGAAGGAAGTTCACCCGGGTGGTCGCGTGCACGGGACCTCCGACTGCTCAAGCCCCCCGCCCTTCGGCCGATCTTTGGGCCAACTGCGTGAACACGAACCGACGACACCAGCCGGAAGGCCGAGAGATGACCACGACTGCCGCGGGCCGCCAGGCGCCCCCGAAGACCGGCCGGGCCGGTTGGTTCGCCAACCTCCGGGTCGGCACGAAGATCCTGACCGCGCTCGCCGTGCTCGGCCTGGTGGCCGTCGTCGTCGGGACGCTGGGTATCAGCCAGACGCAGAGCCTGCGCGACCGGGGGGAGGCGATGTTCGAGGAGAACGTCAAGCCGCTCAACACCCTGGGCGCCACGCTGCGCGGGTTCCAGGCGGCGCGCGCCCGGCTCCTCGAGTACGGCGTCGCGACGCCCGAGGTGCGCAGGACCCTCCTGGAGGAGCTCGAGGAGAAGAAGGCCGCCGTCGACGAGGGCGTGGCCGAGTACCAGAAGACCGCGACGGACCAGGCCACGCTCGACGTCTTCGTGACGAACTACCGCGGGATGCTCGACCAGGCCGAGAGGGAGCTCTTCCCGATCGCCGACCGGGGCGACGTCGACGGCTTCGCCGACTACTACCGCAACGACCTGCTCCCGACCGTCAGCAAGGCGGCGGACGCGCTGACCGCGCTGCAGAAGGACGAGATGGCGGCGGCGGAGAAGAGCAACGCCGCAGCCGCGGACGAGGCCGCGTCCTCCGTGCGCAACCAGGTCCTCGTCCTCATGGCCGGCCTGCTCGCGGCCCTCGTCCTGGGCCTCTACACCACCCGCCTCGTGGTCCGCCCGATGCGCCGCGTGCAGGCCGCGCTCGACGCCATGGCCGAGGGTGACCTGACCGTGGACGCGAAGGTGACCCAGCGCGACGAGGTCGGCCAGATGGCCGCCTCCCTCGCGGCCGGGCAGCAGGGGGTCCGCACGCTGGTCGAGTCGGTCTCCCGGTCCGCCCAGGAGCTCGCGAGCTCCTCCGAGCAGCTGTCCACCGCCTCCACCCGCATCGCCTCGAACGCCGACGAGTCCTCGGCCCAGGCGCAGTCGGTCTCGGCCGCCGTCGAGCAGGTGTCCCGCAGCGTCGGCACGGTCGCCGCCGGCTCGGAGGAGATGGGCGCCTCGATCCGCGAGATCGCCCACAGCGCCAACGAGGCCGCCCGCGTCGCCTCCGAGGCGGTGTCCGTGGCGGAGACCACCAACGCGACCGTCAGCTCGCTGGGCGACTCCTCCCGCGAGATCGGCGAC